>JAKOZM010000020.1 GCA_029779995.1 Actinomycetes bacterium | reverse complement strand
GGGTTGGTGTCCTCGACGATCTCGGCGGTGAAGCCCAGCGACTTCTTCCCGATCCGCGCCTCGATGATCCGGTCCAGACCGGCAAAAGCGCCGCCGACGATGAACAGCACGTTCGTGGTGTCGATCTGGATGAACTCCTGGTGGGGGTGCTTGCGCCCGCCCTGCGGTGGCACCGACGCCTGCGTACCTTCCAGAATCTTCAGCAGCGCCTGCTGAACGCCCTCACCGGACACGTCGCGGGTGATGGACGGGTTCTCGCTCTTGCGGGCAACCTTGTCGATCTCATCGATGTAGATGATGCCCGACTCGGCCTTCTTGACGTCGTAGTCGGCAGCCTGGATGAGTTTCAGCAGGATGTTCTCGACGTCCTCGCCCACATATCCGGCCTCGGTCAGTGCGGTGGCGTCCGCGATCGCGAACGGCACGTTGAGCATCCTGGCCAGGGTCTGGGCGAGAAGGGTCTTACCGGACCCGGTGGGACCCAGCAGGAGGATGTTGGACTTTGCCAGCTCCACCCCGTCGTCGCGGCGGCTCGGAGCGTTGCCAGCCTGTACGCGCTTGTAGTGGTTGTACACCGCGACCGCCAGTGATTTCTTGGCCTGGTTCTGACCGACGACATACTGCTCGAGGAATTCGAACATCTCGCGGGGTTTGGGCAATTCGCCGAACTGCAGGTCAGCGTTCTCCTGCAGTTCTTCCTCGATGATCTCGTTGCACAGATCGATGCACTCGTCGCAGATGTAAACCCCGGGACCAGCGATCAACTTCTTGACCTGCTTCTGGCTCTTGCCGCAGAACGAGCACTTCAGTAGATCCGCCCCCTCACCGATGCGTGCCACCACAATTCCCTTCCGCAGGTGTTACCACCGACACTTCCTCTCTCGACGGTACCCCGACTCCTGCGTTTACGCGGCGTGTGGCGCAGACCAATTTCCCCGGCGATTTGTCCGCGCCACGCGAGCCGGTCAGCTCGCGCCGGACTTCCGGGACGTGATGACCTGATCCACAACGCCGTACTCCTTGGCGTCGGCGGCGGTGAGGATCTTGTCGCGTTCGATGTCCTTCTGCACCTGCTCCAGAGAACGGCCGGTGTGGTGGGCCAGAATGCCCTCCATCTCGGTGCGCATGCGCAGAATCTCATTGGCCTGGATCTCGATATCCGAACCCTGGCCGCCACCCTCGGTGTACGGCTGATGGATCAGCACGCGGGCGTGCGGCAGGGCGAAGCGCTTACCAGGAGCGCCAGCTGCCAGCAGGACCGCAGCCGCGGACGCTGCTTGCCCCAGGCACACGGTCTGCACCTGCGGCTTCACGAACTGCATGGTGTCGTAGATGGCCGTCATGGCCGTATACGATCCGCCCGGAGAGTTGATGTAGATCTGAATATCCCGCTCAGGGTCCATGGACTCCAGGCACAGCAACTGAGCCATGACATCATCGGCGGAGGCGTCGTCGATCTGCACTCCGAGGAAGATGATGCGCTCCTCGAACAGTTTCGTGTACGGGTTGTGGATGCGTTCGCCGGTGGACGTGCGCTCCCGGAATTCCGGGAGAACATAACGGCTCTGGGGGCTAAGGACGTTCATCAGGCGGTTCCTCCACTTCCGGTCACGTCGGCGGCCCGCTGGACCACGTGGTCGATGAAGCCGTACTCCTTGGCCTCGTCAGCCGAGAACCAGCGGTCACGGTCAGAGTCGGCCTCGATCTGGTCGATACTCTGACCGGTCTGCTCGGCGATGAGCCGGGCCATCTGCTTCTTGATGTAGATCATCTGCTCGGCCTGGATCTTGATGTCAGAGGCGGTACCGCCGATGCCGCCAGAGGGCTGATGCATCATGATGCGGGCGTGCGGCAGGCTGTAGCGTTTGCCGGGAGCGCCGCTGGAGAGCAGAAACTGCCCCATCGAGGCCGCCAGTCCCATCGCCACTGTCGCTACATCGTTCTTGACGAACTGCATCGTGTCGTAGATGGCCATACCCGCAGAGATCGACCCGCCGGGCGAGTTGATGTACAGGTAGATGTCGCGATCCGGATCCTCAGCGGCGAGTAGCAGCATCTGCGCACAGATCAGGTTCGCCACCGTGTCCTCCACCGGCGAGCCGAGGAAGATGATGCGCTCCTTGAGTAGTCGCTGGAAAACGGAGTCGTCATACCCCATCGGGGTGGGGGCAGGGCCTCTGCCCTGCGGGCTCATGTCGTTCACGGGCACAGCCTTCTTCCCATCGGTATCAGAGGTTGTCGTCACTTCGACCCTAACGCCGAGATGCGACAAGGCGATTCCGGAATCCGGCCTTGTTCGCTGTCGGCGTGGCTGTGGCGGGTGTTACTTGTCCGTGGACTCGGACTGCGCCAATGCCTCGGCCTCGGCTCGTTCCTCGGCGTCCACAAATGCCTCAGCCTCGGCCAGCTCTTCGGCGTCGATCTCATCATCGTTTTCATCGTCGAGTTCATCGATGATGTCACCGAGCGGATCCTCGTCCTCGGCATCCAGTGCCGAGATGTCCACGGTGTTGCCGGATGCGTCAACGATCTTGGCGTTCTGCATCACCACGGCCAGCGCCTTGCCCCGTCGCACGTCCGCCAGCGCGGTCCCGACCTGGCCTGCCTCCGCGAGAGCGTTCGCAAACTGCTCCACCGACATGCCGTAGCGGGGTGCCTGCTGCATGAGCCACTGCACCAATTCGCTCTGATCCACCTCGACCTGTTCGGTGTCAGCGATCTTGTCGAGGATCAACTGGGTCTTCAACGAGGTGCGAGTCGTGTTCTCGATCTCCGCACGGTGGTCGTCATCGCCGTGACCATCTGCGAAGTGCTCGTCGATCTGTGCCTGCAGAAATGCCTCGGGCAGGGGGAATTCGACGATCTCGACCAGTTTCTCCGCGAGCTTCTCGCGCGCCTCATAGGCCTGCTCCACCAGTCGGTTGCCCTGCAGCTTCTCGGCGAGGTCAGCGCGAAGTTCATCCATGGTGTCGAACTCACTGGCCAGCATCGCGAACTCATCGTCGGCCTCCGGAAGGCTGCGCTCGCGCACGCCCTTGACCTCCACAGTGATGGCAACCTCGCTGCCGGCGTGCGGGCCCTCGTCGGGGGTATGCGTGAAGGTGACGGTGTCACCCTCCGAGGCACCCTCGACGGCCTCGCTGAAGCCGTCGATCATGCCGTCGGCGCCGAGTTCGAATGTCAGGGCGCTGCCGGCGAAGTCCTCGAGTTCCTCCCCGTCGAGTTCACCCTTGACGTCGACCAGGACGAGGTCGCCCGTCTGGGCGGCACGCTCAACGGGCGTGGTCGTCGCGAAGCGCTTACGCAACTGGTCGACCTGTTCCTGGACGTCCTCATCGGACACCTGCGAGTCGCTGACCTCGACCTCGATGCCCTTGTAGTCAGGCAGGTCGAAGGCCGGAGTGATGTCCACCTCAGCGGTGAACGCGATGATGTCGCCGTCCTCGATCTGGGTGACTTCGACATCGGGTTGCCCCATGGGGCGCAGTTCGTTCTCCTGCACCGCTGCGTCATAGGCCTTGGGTACCTCGGCGTTCACGACCTCCTCGAGCACGACACCACGGCCGAAGCGCTGGTCGATGATGCGCGAGGGGATCTTGCCCCGCCGGAAGCCGGGTACGTTCACCTGGGACCCGATCCGCTTGTAGGCCTGCTTCAGTGAGTCCTGCAGCTCTTCGAACGGGATCTCGACCGTCAACTTGACGCGGGTCTCGGACAGGTTCTCAACGCTGCTTTTCACGCTGACTCAGACTCCTCGGGATGGGTGATGGCCACAGTTGGCCACAATCAGTGCCATCGTACGGTCAACAGCACTCCAGTCGGGGCGGCGGGACTCGAACCCACGATCTCTTGCTCCCAAAGCAAGCGCGCTAGCCACTACGCTACGCCCCGCGACACCCTTGCTAATCTGATGAGACCGCGCGGGTGTAGCTCAATGGTAGAGCCTCAGCCTTCCAAGCTGATGGTGCCGGTTCGATCCCGGTCACCCGCTCCATGACGAAGGCCCCCATGCTTGGGGGCTTTTGTCATGGAATCGAGGAACACAGCCGGGATCGAGGACGAACTCGCCGCAGGCGAGTGAGGGTGCCCCGGTCACCCGCTCGACGCCGAATGGGCACTTGGTGGGAATTCTCACGGCGTGTCGCAGCAACAAGTGCCGAATTGTTCAGCGTGCTCAAGACCACACAGTCCCAGACATAGTCCAAGCCCGACAGTCAGAGCTGAGCGCCAGCCGCCTGCAGGATGTCCGCCATCTGCTCATGACCGCGTGATTGTGCATGTTGCAGCGGGCTGACTCCGTCGCTTTGGGATCGGAGGTTCACATCAGCGCCGGCGTCGACCAACAATCGCACGACGTGGGTGTAGCGCGTAGATCCATCGCCCAGAATGATCGCTTCGTGTAGGGCTGTCCAGCCGAGCCGGTTGACGTGGTCGATGTCGATGTCCTCGGCGAGCAGGCGCCGCACCACGCGCGGATAGCCGCGGTCCGCCGCCCGGATCAGACCAGTGCCATTGAAACTGTCCTTGGCGTTGATGCGCGCCCCGTTGGCGATCGTCAGCGACAACAGTCGCGGATCATCTCCCACTTCGGAGGTGGAGATCAGGTAGGGACTCTGCACACTCACGTCCTTTGCATTGACCTCGGCACCAGCCCTGATCAGGAAGCGCGCCACATCGAGGTGGTTGCCATAGGCTGCTGCCACCAGCGCTGTCCGCCGGTCCTGGTCGCGTGCGAGCACCGATGCTCCGCGCAGGTGGGCTCTTCGCACCGCCGCCAGGTTCCCGCGTTCGGCAGCCCTGATCATCACTGCATCCATCGCGGGATCACGGGCCGGAGTCAGCGCGACGCCATACGCACCCCCGAGTTCGGGCGCGGTCCACGTGCCCTGGGTTTGGGAGCACCCGGCCAGGACAGCGGCGAGCAGCCCGAGCAGGAAGCTAGACCGCATGACAGCAGAACCGCAGCCGGCAGTAGTCGATCCACCATCCGTGCTCGTCGTGAAGTTCGGAGCAGCGCTCATCCACCGCGGCTGCTAGGCGCTCATGCTCGAGCGGCGGCACGGCGGCCCAGACATTCGCCCGGAAGAGTCGCGTCCAGTCCGACGGCCGCTGACCGGCAGACAGGCGGGTGGGACGAGCGAATGCCCACATGCTGTCCACCTCGAAGCCCGCCTCCTCGAGCAATGTCGCTTGCTCGCCCAGGCTGGGAAAGAACTTGCGAATCGGTGGGACCGGCAACCCCAAGTCGGCGGTGGCCAACTCGAGCGCGGCATCCACAACGGCCACATTGCCCCTGCCGCCCATTTCGGCAACGAACGGGGCTCCATTCACAAGGTGCCGCCGGACCGACCGAAGGGCCGCCCCTTGGTCGGTCACCCAATGCAGGGCCGCATTGCTGAAGGCCGCGTCAAACGTCTCGCCGAGGTGGAGATCCTCAGCGTCGGCCATGACGAAACGCACCTCGGGATTGAACTCCCGCGCCCGCTGAACCATCGCCTCGTCCGCGTCGAACCCGACGACTTGGAAACCTCGCCGCGTCAGTTCCGCAGCGTGTTCCCCCGTGCCGCAGCCGACATCGAGCACCCGAGCCGCAGGGGCCAGGTCCAGTAACTCGATCAGCGCTGACCCGTAGTCGGTGACGAAGCTGAACCCGTTGTCATAGGCCGCCGCGTCCCATTGCATACCTAGAGCGTATTCACGAACTCCACGTAGGCGGTCTCGGCATCAGCCTGCGACATCCCCTTGACCCCTGCCCAGGCGTCGTACTTGGCCCGGCCGACGGGGTTCGTGAACCCGGGTCGTTTACCCTCGACGTCGCCCTGCGTGGCTTGCTTGTACAGGGCGTACATCTTGAGTTTAGCGTCATTGCCGGGGTCACTGGTCAGTTCGGAGACGCGGGCCAGAGCGGCGTCGAATTCAGGGGACATGTGGCGACCGTAGATCGTCTGCACGCATGGTTGCAAACGCTCAGGACAGTGCAGCGCTCCACGGTTGCGGATCGGGCAGGGTCACCACGAGCCGGCCTTGCGGCACCTCCGAGACAAATTCCAGATTGCGGCCCTGGCTCGTGACCTGCAGCCCCTCCCGCGACATCACAACAACGCGTTCCCCGCTGGAGTACAACAGCGCCTGTTCAGTGAGTGCCAGCACACCCAGGCCCGGCAAGGACTCGGCATCGCGCACCTCGGCCTTCTTGCACTGTGCCGGCGACATCAGCAACGGTTGCCTACCGTGCAGTTCCTGCGCCAGTGCCTGGGTGGCCGACGTCACGCGCTGCTGCGCGCGTGGCCGCCAGTAGAAGAAGCCGAACAGCACAGAACCGACCAGAAGGATCAGTGCGATCCCGAGGACCAACCAGACGACGGACATGGGTTGAGGCTACCTGGGCAGCTCTGGTGGCTTTGCGCGAGCGACAGTGAGCGTCGCGGATTCGATCGCTGAGCAAACCCCCCGCGAGTGCGACCGACTTTTCGGACGTTGTTGGCCCGCCGTGACTGAAAAGGGACCAACAAGGTCGGAAAACAGCCCCCAGGAACCCGTGAGACGGCTCGTGGGCTGGCCCGCCACAGCCGTACCCGACCGCGACTTAGAGCGTGCGGACCGAGGCCGAGTCCCCTTCGATGTCGCCCACCAGGATCTCGTCGGCCATTCCCACGAACAACCCGTTCTCCAGAACCCCAGGGATGTTGTTGATCTCTCGTTCCAGCTCGCCCGGTTCGGTGATGGCCGCGAACTTCGCATCGATCACCAGGTTTCCCTCGTCGGTGACCACGGGCCCAGCCTTGCGGACGGCCATGCGCAGTTCCGGCTCACTGCCCATCGTCGCCAGGGCCGCAGCAACTTGTCGATACGCGCTCGGGACCACCTCCACCGGCAGGGCGAAGTTCGACCCGAGGAGGTCAGACAGTTTGCTCGCGTCGACCACCACCAGAAAGACATCGGCGCGGCTGTCAACGAGCTTCTCCCGCGTATGACAGGCGCCCCCACCCTTGATCAGATTCTTGGCCGGATCCACCTCGTCGGCGCCATCGACGGCCAGATCGATGTGATCGATCTCGTTGAGGGTGATCTGTGGGATGCCGTACTGCTGAGCCAGTTGTGCGCTCTGGAAGGAGGTTGGCACGCCCTGCAGGTCCCGCAGATCACCGGCCTGCCAGCGCTTTCCTACCTCTTCGATGAAGATCGCCGCGGTCGACCCTGATCCCAGCCCCAGGATCATCCCCGATTCGACCCTTTGCGCTGCTTGCTCGGCCACCAAGTGCTTCATGCGTGTCTGCACGTCCACCCGGCCTACATTAAGTCCCGAGGTAGGCCCGCGGTGTGTCGTGGGTATCAGGCAGGATGGACACCATGCCTGGACAGAACCTCACCCGTGACGAAGCCGCCGGCCGCTCGCGCATCCTCAGCGACGTGACGTATGCCGTGGAACTGGATCTCAGTGGCACCGGCGACACTTATAGGTCGCGGACCACGGTGACGTTCCACAGCATCATCGCCGGTTCTTCGACATGGCTGGATCTGATTGCGCCATCAGTGCGAAGCATCACTCTGAATGGCCGCGAACTCGACCCCGCCACCCACTTCGTCGACTCCCGGATCACCTTGCCCGACATCGACTCATCCAACACGGTCGTCGTGGAGGCGGACTGCGCCTACATGACGACCGGCGAGGGTCTGCACCGATTCATCGATCCCGTCGATCAGGAGCAGTACCTTTACACGCAGTTCGAGGTGGCCGACGCCCGGCGCATGTACGCATGTTTCGAGCAGCCCGATCTCAAGGCCCCCTGGCAGCTCACCATCGAAGGCCCAGCCCACTGGGTGGTCACCTCGAACGCTCCAACACCCGAGCCGACCAGCGCGCGGGAAGGCGTGAACCGCTGGGAGTTCCCGGCCACGCCGCGGATGTCGACGTACATCACCGCATTGGTGGCCGGCCCGTACCACGTCGTACGTGATGTCTATTCCGGCCCGCACGGCGAATACCCACTAGGCGTCTTCTGCCGCAAGTCCCTGGCCCAGTACCTCGACGTCGTCGACATCCTGCTGGTCACCAAACAAGGATTCGAGTTCTTCGAGCGCGTCTTCGAGGTGCCCTACGCCTTCGGCAAGTACGACCAGTTGTTCGTTCCGGAGTTCAACGCCGGAGCGATGGAGAACGCGGGCTGCGTGACGTTCCGCGAGGACTACATCTTCCGCTCGCGGGTCACCAGCGCCGCCTACGAAACGCGGGCCAACACGATCCTGCATGAGATGGCCCACATGTGGTTCGGTGACCTCGTCACGATGCGCTGGTGGGACGACCTGTGGCTCAACGAGTCGTTCGCGGAGTGGGCCAGCCACTTCGCCAACACCAATGCGACCCGGTTCACCGACGCGTGGGCGACCTTTGCCAACCAACGCAAGGCGTGGGCGTACCGCCAGGATCAGTTGCCCTCGACCCACCCGATCGCGGCTGACATGGTCGACCTGGAGACGGTGTACACGAACTTCGACGGCATCACCTACGCGAAGGGCGCCTCCGCACTGCGCCAACTGGTGGCCTTCGTGGGTGAAGCAGACTTCCTGCGCGGTCTGCGCAACTACTTCTCCCACAATGCATGGGGCAACACCAGCCTGGCCGACCTGCTCAACGAACTCACTGATGCCAGTGGCCGCGACCTGAGCCAGTGGACACAGCAGTGGTTGCAGACCTCCGGGGTGAACATGCTGCAAGCCGCTATCGAGGACGCGCCCGACGGGAGCATGTCCACGGTCAGCGTTGTGCAGCACCCGCCGAGCCTGCCCGAAGGAGTCGCCCCGACGTTGCGGGACCACCGCATCGCGATTGGGATGTACTCCCTCGACGGCGGCGTGCTGGCGCGCACCGATCGGATCGAAGTCGATGTGACCGGATCGCTGACGCCGGTCGGGGCGTTGAAGAATACTGCCCGGCCGGACCTCTTGCTGCTCAACGACGATGACCTGACCTTCGCGAAGATCCGCCTCGATGCCCGCAGCCTGCAGACACTCACCGCGCACTTCGGCGCCCTGGCCAGCCCGCTCACACGGGCGGTGCTGTGGGGCGCGATGTGGGACATGACCCGCGATGGGGAGATCAGCACCGGTGCCTTCATCGACAGCATTGTCAGCGGTCTGGCCGATGAGCATGAGGTCGGCATGGTGCAGCAGGTCCTGAGGCAGGCCGACAGCGCCCTCGCCTTCTACGCGGCCGCCGAGAACCGGCAGCCCTACGCCGATCGCCTGGCCGACTTCCTGCGTCGTCAGGTCACGGACAGCGAGCCGGGCAGTGACCACCAGCTGGCGTTTCTGCGCGGCTTGATCTCGGTGGCCTCGGGGGATCATCTCGACTTCCTGGCCGGGCTATTGGACGGCAGTGTCATTGTCGAAGGGCTCAGCGTGGACACCGATCTGCGCTGGGGGTTGCTCAAGCGACTGGTCGCCACCGGGCGTGCCGATGCTGCCGCGATTGAGACCGAACTCCAGCGCGACGACACAGCGGCCGGGCGCCTGCATGCAGCCAGCGCAAGAGCAGCCGTCCCGACGGCTGAGGCCAAAGCGGTCGCCTGGACGTCGGTGCTCACCGACGCGTCGTTGCCCAACCACATGCTCACCGCCATCATTGGGGGGATCACGATCCCCGAGCACCGCGAGTTCTTGCGCCCGCACGTCGGGCAGTACTTCGCAGCCCTTCCCGAGGTCTGGAAGACGCGCACGAATGAGATCGCGCAAGAGATCACTCTGGGCCTGTACCCGGCATCACTGGTGGAGACTGCCACCGTGGAAGACACCGACGCGGTACTCGACGGGGTGGTGGACATCCCGCACGGCGCGCGCCGGCTGCTGGCGGAGGGCCGCGACGGAGTGCTGCGCGGCCTGCGCTGCCAGCAGCGCGACGGGGCCTGAGCCTGCTACCTGCTCAAGGACCGGACCAAGGCCCGTAGCAGGTCCCCGTCGGGTAAGTCCTCGATCAGCACCGACTCCCCGTTGGCGTCGGTCAAGGGCTGACGCCAGTTCGGGTACTCCGTGTCCGTGCCGGGCTGGTTCTGGGTGTTCAGGTCGCCCACCCCGTCGACCAGGGACAGGCACAGCAACCGGCTGGGGGCGCGCGAGATCAGCCGGTGCATCCCGATGGTGATCTGGGACATGGTCGGCGCCTCGTTGGGTGACAGCAGCCCCTCTCTGCGCAGCACATCGACCCACACCGCCACCTCGCGGCGCTGATCATCCAAGGCGTCCTCCAGCGGACGGTCCAGAATCCCGAGCTCATCCCACAGCCGGATATGCGAGGCTGCCAGGTACTGCGCCGTCGGGGGTAGGTCATGCACGGTGACAGATGCCAGGCACTCCGTGCGCCAGCCGTTGGGATCATGCACTCCGTCGCCATCACGCTCGAACAACAAGACCGTGGTGCCAAGAATGCCGTGATCGCTCAACACATCGCGGGCCCACGGCTCGACGGTTCCCAGGTCCTCGCCGATCAGCGTGACGCCGGCCCGTTTGGCCTCCAGACACAGGATGTCGATGAGGGCATGGTGGTCGTAACGCACGTAGGTGCCGTCCATCGGCGGGGCCCCCGGTGGGATCCACCACAGCCGGAACAGGCCGATGATGTGATCGATCCGCAAGCCGCCGGCGTGGCGCATCACGAACCGCAGGATGTCCCGCACCGGCCGGTACTCGGCCTTCTCCAACTCCACAGGATTGAGCGGCGGTTGGCTCCAGTCCTGCCCCTGCGGGCTGAACATGTCCGGCGGCGCACCAACCCGGAAACCGCGCGTGAGCAGGTCCCCCATCGCCCAGGTGTCGGCCCCGAACGGGTGCACACCGATGGCGAGGTCCTGCACGATCCCCAGCTTCATGCCTGCGGCCAGCAACTGCCGCTGCGCGTCCTCCAGCTGCTCATCGAAGATCCACTGCAGCCAGGCGTAGAAGAGCACGCGGTGGGCCTGCGGTGTGATCGTTGCCGCCTCGGCGGGCCACTCGTCCCAGCGGGGACCGAACTGTTCGGCCAGCACACACCACTGCGCGTAATCCTGCAGGTCCTCCCCCTCTTCATCGAGGAACGCCTTGAAGGCCACCTCACGGGCAGGGCTGCGGGGTACCTCGAAGATGCGCTCCAGCGCGTCCCGCTTGCCCTCCCACACCGCATCGCGGTCCAGTAGCTGTGCGCTTGTGTTTCGCTCCCGCAGCCCATCGGCGATGTCTGCAACCACGTGGGAATCGGCCCGGCTCAGGTAGGCGTGCTCCTGCACCTTCTCCGGCCGGATGTAGATCGGGTGCCCGAACCGGCGGGTAGCAGGCAGATAGGGCGAGTTCTCCAGCGGTGCACATAGCGCTGCGGCGTGCAACGGGTTGACCAGCAGGAAGTCCGCGCCGAGTTCGTCGGCCGCCCAGACTCCCAGATCGGCCAGATCCTCGAGGTCCCCGAGGCCCCAGGAGCGCCGCGAGCGCACTGAGTACAGCTGGATCGCCAGCCCCCACCCGCGTGGCGCCTCGGGCAGACGCCGGGGCGCCACGACCAGGCCACAGTCGTGACGCTCACCGTCCTCCTGCTGGATCCACAGCCGGTGATAGCCCAGCGGGAGGTCCGGTGGCAGCAGTATCCGCGACTCGGTGAGCCGCACCTCGCCGAACTTCTGCGTCTCCTGCGGTTCGCAGGGAAGGTCGTAGCGGCGGCCACCTGCCTCGAGTTCGACCCAGATGAGTGGCGGTTTGCCATCCGGATGGTGCACCCACGGGCCGTTGGTGTCCTGCTCGCGCACGACCCGTAGCGGAGGCAACATCTGCTCCCAGTGGTCCTTGCGGCGGTTGGCCAGCGCCACGTCGAACTCGTGCTCCGTGCTGGCCCTGACTCCGAGTGCTGCCAAGGTCTGCTCGACCGTTGTCTCTGGGACGATCCGCAGCGTGCCGCCGAGATCCCAGTACTCCGTGGCGACACCGCAGGACGTCGCCAGGCGGTCCCGCGCGCTCACCAGGCCACCGGCTTGCGGTCGTGCCAGGGTTGGGCGGTCTCGATCTGAGCAGCAAGCGCCAACAATGTCTGCTCACCAAACATCGTGCCTACGAACTGCACACCGACGGGCAATCCATCCGGCGTCACGTGCAGAGGCAGGCTGATGGCGGGCTGCCCGGTCAGGTTGAAGGCCGCGGTGTATGCGGCCCACGCCTTCTGATTCTCGAAGTCCCTGGCCGGGTCGACGGTATCCACGAAATCGGCGACCAGGGGGGCAGGGCCGTTCGTCGTCGGCGTCACCACCACGTCCACATCCGCCCACGCCGCCGTGGCAACTCGGGTCTGAATGCGAGCGAGGGACACGGCCTGCGCCACCGAGATCCCAGGGACCTCCCGGCCTAGGCCCCGCAAGTACCGCGTGGTCGGCTGCAGCCGGTCCTCATCGCCTGGAAGCACCGGTGTGAGCAGTGCCAGGACGTACCATAGGTGCTCGAACTGCAGCATCGTCTCGGGGCCGAACGGACGAGCGATCGGGCGGACATCATGGCCCAACTCGGACAGGAGCGTGACCGTCGCCTGGACCGCGGCCTCAGCCTCCGGGTGGACATCAACATCGGTGATGATCGTGTCCGTGAAGTACCCGATCCGCAGTGGCTGCACTGGCCGCCGGGCCGCCGCCAGGAAGGTGCTCTGCGGCGGGGGACTGTAGAAGGGGTCGCCGGGGAACGGTTTGGCCATCACATCGAGCAGGGCTGCCGCATCTGAGACCGTGCGGGCTAGCGGCCCGCTGGTGACCAGGTCACCGATGGGATCGCGCAGCGGCCCGTTGCTGATCCGACCGCGGCTGGGCTTGATGCCGACGAGGCCGTTCGCCGCCGCGGGGATGCGCACCGACCCACCACCGTCCGAGCCGTGCGCGATGGGCGCCAGTCCGGCCGCCACGGCCACCGCCGCCCCGCCCGACGAGCCACCTGCGGTGCGATCGGAATCCCAGACACAGCGTGCCGCTGCGCTCACGCTGGGGTCGGGCTCGGTGTAACAGGGCAGACCGAACTCGGGGGTAGTCGTCTTGCCGGTGAAGACCAGCCCGGCCTCGCGCATGGCCAGCACGACGTTGTCGTCGGCCATGGCCGGGAAGTCATACGCGACCGATCCGAACCGGGTGTTGGCCCCGACCATGAAGAACAGATCCTTGACCGGGCACACCACGCCGGCCAGGGGTCCGCTGATCTGGCCGGCATCCACGGCCCGGGCCTGGGCAAGGGCGACATCTGCGGTGAGGGTCACGAAGGCGCCGGCCACCTGCTCGCTGCGCCGCAGGTAATGCTCGGTCAGTTCCACCGAGGTCAGCTCCCCGCGTGCTATCGCTGCGGCCTGTTCAACCGCAGTCAGATCATGCAAATTCACTTCGACGTCGCCTTACGCCCCGAGCGCCTGCGCAGATAGGTCAGCAGGTACATGGTGGCCATGCCGAGCAGGAACGTCAGGATCAGGACGAAGACCAACGGGATCGACACTGTGGCCACCACCAGGCTCACCTCAACCGTCTCGCGGTTCGTGACGAAGAACAGCACCACGAACACCACGAGCGCAATCAACGCGATCACTCGCGTGATCCGCTTCCAGTCGCTGGCCCCGGGGGTCTTGCCGTAGACGTGACCCTCGCTCGCGGGCGGTTTCCTGTCATGTTCTGCCATGCCCGCAATTCTTCCCGCAGTGGACATGCGACGCGACTCCATCAGCACAATGGAGTGGTGCTGATCCCCCTCGCCACTCCCTCGCCAGCGCCGGCCGATGAGGGCGGCATCGACCCGACGAACTTCTGGGAGTTCCTGCAGGGTGTGCCCCTGCGCATCCTGATCATCGTCGCTGTGGCCGTCGTCATCCGGTTCATCCTGGTGGGAATCCTGGACCGCATCGTCAAGAGGATGTCCGAGAAGGGTCGCAAGGAACGACTCGGAGAGTCGCGTAAGGCCGAGCGCACCCAGGAACTGTCCGAGGTACTGATGTCCCAGCGTCGCAAGCAGCGCGCCGAGGCCGCGGGCACACTGCTGCGATCAGTCATCACCGCCACGGTCGTCATGATCGCGACACTGCTGATCCTGCCGATCCTCGGGATCGACATCGCCCCGCTGCTGGCCAGTGCCGGGGTGCTCGGCGTGGCCCTTGGTTTCGGCGCCCAGAGCCTGGTGAAGGACTACCTGTCGGGCATCTTCTTGGTGTTCGAGGATCAGTACGGGGTCGGCGACATGGTGGACCTCGGCGAGGCCGTGGGCGTGGTCGAGGACATCACGTTGCGGGTCACACGTCTGCGCGACCTCTCTGGGGTGGTCTGGTATGTGCGCAACGGGGAGATCCTGCGCGTGGCCAACCAGTCGCAGGGCTGGGTCCTGGCGTCAGTGGACATCCCGGTGGCCTACGACGCAAACCTCGACGTGGTGCGCGAAGCCATCCAAGCCGTGGCCGAGGACATGTACGCGGACCCGCAATACGACGAGATGCTGCTCGGCAAACCGGCCTACGCGGGGGTGGAATCGGTCAGCGGCGAGGCAGTATTCATCAGGGTGCTGGCCAAGGCCGCCCCGGAGAAACAGATCCCGCTGACCCGGGCCATCCGGGTGCGGATCAAGGAGGAGTTCGACGGTCGGGGCGTCAAGGTGCCGGTCGTCGCGCGGCCCTTCCCACCCGGCGCCGGCCCGCCAGCAGCGAAGTAGGTTGGAGCCATGACGACCCCGTACGAGGAGTTCGGTGGTGACGCCTTCTTCACCGCCCTGGTGGCTGACTTCTACAGTGGCGTCGCCGGTGATTCTGGCCTGCGCCCCATGTACCCCGAAGAAGACCTGGCTCCTGCCGCACGCAGACTGCGGATGTTCCTCGAGCAGTACTGGGGCGGGCCCCGCGACTACAGCGAGGAACGCGGCCACCCGCGGCTGCGCATGCGCCACGCCCCGTTTGCGATCACCGAGCATCATCGCGACTTGTGGCTCACGCACATGCGCAACGCACTGGACAAGCGTCAGTTGCCCGCTGAGCTCGACGACCGGATGTGGGAGTACCTGGTGATGGCGGCGCAGTCGATGATCAACCAGCCCACGGAACCGGTGAAGGGTCTGCTGCTCGACCCGCCTACCTGACCGCCGTCCAGATGGCCCGGCCGGGCACACGACACGCTGGCCAGTTCCGCCTCTTCGTTCGGGATTGCCCGCACCGAACCGGCGAACGTGAACGAAGCAGGCGAACCTTGAGAATCGTCGGTTGCTGCACCGGTGCACGCGGCCGTCGCAGATGCGGACCGCCCGCGCCTGAGCCAGACTGAAGGTCATGCGCCTGCTCGTCACCGGCGCCACCGGATACATCGGTGGCCGCCTCATCCCCCAACTCCTCGAACGCGGTCACGAGGTGCGGGTCCTGGCCCGCCATCCGGAGCGGCTCTCGGAGCGGCCCTGGCGCAACAATGTCGAGATCGTGACCGGAGATGCCGGCGATCCAGCGGCCTTGGCCGTGGCCATGGCCGACATGGACGGCGCCTACTACTTGATGCACTCATTGACCGCCGGCCATGGCTTCGAGATCCAGGAACGGCACATGGCCACGATCTTCGGGCACGAGGCCAAGCGGGCCGGGGTGCGGCGCATCGTCTATCTCGGCGGCATGGTGCCGGACCTACCACCTCGCAAACTCTCGGCGCACCTGCGCAGCCGTGCCGAGGTGGGGCAGATCCTGCGCGCATCGGGAGTGCCGACGATCGAACTGCGTGCCGGGGTCATCATCGGATCCGGATCGGCGTCGTTCGAGATGTTGCGATACCTCACGGAGCGCCTACCCATCATGATCACGCCGCGCTGGGTGACGACCCGGACCCAACCGATCGCCGTGCGCGACGTCCTCTACTACTTGGTGGGGGCGATGGAGTACGAGGGTTTCACCAACCGGTCCTACGACATCGGTGGGCCAGACGTCACGACGTACGCCGGCATGATGCACGGTTTCGCCTCGGTTGCCGGTCTGAACCGGCGCGTCCTGCTGCCCGTCAACGTCTTGTCTCCGAAGTTGTCCAGCCACTGGGTGGGACTGGTCACCCCTGTCCCCCGCAGCATCGCGCGACCCTTGGTCGACTCCTTGAAGATGGAGGTCGTGGCCAAGAACCACGACATCGCCGACATCGTGCCGGACCCGCCGGAGGGACTGCTGACCTTCCGGGAAGCGGTGCGCTTGGCCATCAAGCGGGTGCAGGACGCCGACGTGGCCACCCGGTGGTCCAGCGCCTCCGTCGCGGGGGCACCCAGCGACCCACTGCCGGAGGATCCGTCGTGGTCCGGCGGCACTTTGTACACCGACATCCGTGAACTCGACGTCAACGCGGACATCACCCGTGTGTGGGACGTCGTGGAGGGCATCGGGGGCGAACACGGGTGGTACAGCGCCAACTGGATGTGGACGATCCGTGGCCTGCTCGACCGCGCGGTGGGCGGGGTCGGGTTGCGCCGGGGCCGCCGCGACCCCAACCGCACGCAGGTCGGCGACGCCCTGGACTTCTGGCGGGTCGAGGCTCATCAGCCGCCAGTACTGCTACGACTGCGGGCCGAGATGAAACTGCCCGGACGAGCGTGGATCGAGTGGCGCTTGGAGGCCCGCGGCGAAGAGACCACACACCTGCGCCAGCGAGCGGTCTTCCACCCGCACGGCCTCGCCGGTCACGCGTACTGGTGGGCCGTGGCCCCCTTCCACGCCTTCGTCTTCCCACCGATGATCCGGGGCATGGCGCGTGAGGCCGAGGCGATGCAGTCCCCACTCGGACGTGACCCGGTACCCGACCGCGTGAGTTAGCGATCTGCCCTGAGCAACAATGGGGTATGCAGTTCGATCAGTTCCGGCAGATCGTCGAGCACGCCCAAGACGTGATTGTCGTCACCGAGGCCGCCCCGCTGGACGAGCCGGGACCGCGCATCATCTACGTGAACCCAGTCTTCACGCAGTTGACCGGATATCGCCCCGACGAGGTGCTGGGGCGCTCCCCACGTCTGCTGCAGCGACCGACCACAGTGGCCGCCGACATCAAGAACTCCATCCGAGCAGGGCTGGAGTCCGGTGACGGGTTTAGGGGACCGATTCTCAACTTCAGCAAGGACGGGACCGCCTACTGGTTGGACATGAACATCTTCGCGTTGCGCGACGACAACGGCAGCATCACCCATTTTGCCGCCATTGAACGCGACGTCACCGCCCGCACGCTGCGGGAGTCAGAACTGCGATCGGATGCCCGCACCGACGCCCTGACCGGGTTGTTCAACCGGCGAGCCCTGACTCAGATCGTGGCCGCGATGTGGGACGAGTCAGCCGTGAACAGCGTGCTCATGGTCGATCTGGATCACTTCAAAGGTGTCAATGACCATCTTGGACATCCGATCGGCGACCAGATCCTACAATCGGTGGGTGCCGTGCTCGCCGCTGTGGCCCGCGATGGGGACTACCCCATCCGCTCCGGCGGCGATGAGTTCCTGCTGATCCTCATGGACACCGACCTCGACATCGCCACCCGGCTGGCCACCCATCTGCAGGACGAACTGGCCTACGCCCAGATGGGGCGAGGTCTACCGCCGGTCACAGTCAGCATCGGGGCAGCCAGTGGCCAGCTGGCCCTCACACAGATGATCGATGCCGCAGACCGCGCCTTGCGCCGCTCGAAACGGGCGGGACGCAACCTCGTCACTTCGTGAAGTTGTCCAGGTGCTTGCGTAGGAGCGTTGGTACGGGCACCGGCCGCTCGTCCGTGCCGATGCAGACGATCACCGTGCGAGCGCGCACGTGCACGACGCCGTCCGCCTCGACTTCATGACCGAATGTGAACGAGGTGCTGCCGACGCGATCGATCCACGTCGCGACGTCCACCGGTTCGCGCCGAAATGACAGCGGCCGGCGGTAGTCGACTTCATGACGCGCGACCAGCAGACCGGTTTCCCTAGGAACTCCGGCCGCGCCGGCATCGGCGAGGAACTCGATGCGCGCCTGCTCCAGGTAGCGCAGGAACTCGGAGTTGTTGATGTGCCCGAGGGCGTCCATGTCCGACCAGCGCAGGGCCACCTTGGCGTGATAAATCACCCGCGTGTCAACTTCCGGTAGGTCGCGCGGTGCGGTCGGGCGGCCTCGGGGCCGAGACGTTCGACCTTGTTCTTCTCATAACCCTCGAAGTTGCCCTCGAACCAGAACCACTGGGAATCGCCCTCGTAGGCCAGGATGTGCGTGGCCACCCGGTCGAGGAACCAGCGGTCGTGGGATGTGATGACCGCGCACCCGGGGAATTCCAGCAGCGCGTTCTCGAGGCTGGCCAACGTCTCCACGTCCAGGTCGTTGGTCGGCTCGTCGAGCAGCAGAACATTGCCGCCCATCTTCAGCGTCAGGGCGAGGTTGAGGCGGTTCCGCTCACCGCCGGAGAGGACCTTGGCCGGTTTCTGCTGATCCGGGCCCTTGAACCCGAACGCGGAGACGTAGGCCCGCGACGGCATCTCCACTTTGCCGACATTGATGTAATCCAGCCCGTCGGAGACCACCTCCCAAACGGTCTTCGTCGCGTCGAGGCCGGCGCGGCCCTGATCCACGTAGGACAGCAGCACCGTCTCCCCGACCCGCAGGCTGCCTTCGTCGGGGCGCTCATCGCTGGCTCCGCCTGAGGCGTTGAGGATCATCTTGAACAGGGTCGTCTTTCCGACACCGTTCGGACCGATGACCCCCACGATCCCGTTGCGGGGCAGGTCGAAGCTGAGATCGTCCATCAGCAGTTTGTCGCCGAACCCCTTCTCGAGGTGGTCCGCCTGTACCACCACACTGCCCAGGCGGGGTCCCGGCGGGATCTGGATCTCATCGAAGTCCAGTTTGCGGGTGCGATCGGCCTCGGCGGCCATCTCGTCGTACCGCTGCAAACGGGACTTGCTCTTGGCCTGCCGGGCCTTGGGATTCGAGCGCACCCAGTCGAGCTCGTCGGTCAAGCGCTTGCGTAACTTCGCGTCCTTGGCGCCCTCGACCTTGAGGCGGCCGGCCTTGGTCTCCAGGTAGGTCGAGTAGTTGCCCTCGTACGGGTAGCAGCGGCCGCGGTCCATCTCCAGGATCCACTGGGCAACGTTGTCGAGGAAGTAGCGGTCGTGGGTGATGGCCACGACGGTGCCCGGGT
This sequence comes from Actinomycetes bacterium, assembly GCA_029779995.1. The sequence continues at coordinate 8,939 of JAKOZM010000020.1, read as the reverse complement.
ACTTCTCCAGGTGCTGCTCGAGCCACTGCACGCTCTCGGCATCGAGGTGGTTGGTCGGCTCGTCGAGCAGCAGCAGGTCGGGCTGGCGCAGCAGCAGGGCGCACAGTGCGACCCGGCGTCGTTCACCACCGGACAGGACCGTCACGTCGGCATCCGGGGGCGGGCAGCGCAGCGCGTCCATGGCCTGCTCCAACTGGGCGTCGAGGTCCCAGGCGTTGCGCCGGTCGAGCTCCTCCTGCAGCTTGCCCATCTCCGCCAGCAGGGTGTCGTAGTCCGCGTCGGGGTCGGCGAGTTCCTCGGAGATCTCGTTGAAGCGGGCGACCAGGCCCTTGGTCTCGGCCACGCCGTCCTCGACGTTTTCCAGAACGTTCTTTGTCTCGTCGAGTTTCGGCTCCTGCTCCAGGATGCCCACGGTGTAACCCGGGCTGAGCATCGCATCGCCGTTGGAGACGGTCTCGGTACCGGCCATGATCTTCAAGAGCGTCGACTTACCGGCACCGTTGGGGCCGACGACCCCAATCTTCGCGCCCGGCAGGAACGACAAGGTCACATCGTCGAGGATCAGCTTGTCGCCGTGCGCCTTACGTGCCTTGCGCAGGGTGTAGATGAATTCAGCCACTCACCCAGGGTATGTGCGCCACTGGTCCGCTGGTCACGACCCCGGGCCTGCGGCCCCGGCCATGACGGACAGCCCGTACAGAACCAGCCCCAGCATGGCCAGGCCGAACAGCAGACCGATCAGAAGTCGAGCACTCATAGGTGGCACATCTACCCGGCGCGATCGACTTGAACCTCACGCCACCGAGCGGCTGGGGTGGCGTTGCGGGGCGGCCATCACCCGATTCAAGTCGGGGCCGACACCGCAGGCATCGATCTCCACGCGACTGAGTCGCTTGTCCCGGTCCTCACGCACCCGCAGGCGGCCGGTGACGATGATCGGGTCCCCTCGGCGCAGGCTGCCCGCAACATTGGTGGCAAGCCGCTTGGAGCAGGTCACAGTCATGAACGTCGGCGAGCCGTTGACCCAGGTGTGCGTCTCGCGGTCCAGGCGCCGGGGCACTGTCACGATGCGGAAGCGGGCTATCGGGGTGCCGTCTTCAGCAGTCGTGGTCAGGATGTCAGTGGCAAGGGATCCGATCAGGGTGAGTGTGTTCTGCTGCATGCTCCCACCCTGCTGCGTCAGCCGCAGACCTGGAGTGTCCGCCGGACAATCTGTGGACACCGGCCTCCTGCTCCTATTGCGCTTCGAAAAACTCCTTGAACGCCGCGAAGGCGCGCGGGGCGTAGATCGACGCTGGGCCACCGCCCATCAGGATCGTGACACCGATGGCATCCGCGGCCTCCTCAAGGGTCGCGCCCTGCTTCACCGCAGCTCTGGCATGCGAGGCGATACACCCGTCGCACTGGGTGCTGACGGCAATGGCGAGCGCGATCAGCTCCTTCATCTTCGAGTCCAGCGCGCCGTCGGCGAAAGCCGCGGAGTGCAAGGCGCCGAAACCCTTGTAGACATCGGGTATCAGCTGGCGAAGCTCACGGGTTTGCGGGCGCAGATCGTCAAGCACCTCGTGTCCGTAGTGCATGGGTCCTCCTTGCATAAGATACCCCGGGTGGGTATAGTTCAGGTATTCCCAATATACCCCCTCCCCCTATAGGAGCAGTTGTGTGTAGCCCCGCGATGTGCCCGAAGTGCAAGAAGGTGACCTGGAGCGGCTGTGGCAACCATGCCACGCAGGTCCTCGGCGCCTTCCCTGCTGAGCAGCGGTGCTCGTGCCGATGATCGAGCAGATCAGCGTCACCGAACTCCACGCCGCGCTGCCGGCCCGGCTGATCGACGTGCGCGAGAAGTTCGAGTACGACGCCGGCCATGTACCCGGTGCGCAGTGGATTCCGATGTCACTGGTGCCGCTGCGCGAGACCGAGTTCCGCACAGCGCCCACCTACATCATCTGCCGCACCGGCAACCGGTCCGGTCAGGTCGTCATGTGGCTGGCCCAGCGGGGCATCCACGCCATCAACGTCGATGGCGGTACCGAGGCCTGGCAGCGCGCCGGCTACCCGATCACCACTTTGGCAAGGAGTGCCCGATGACCCCTGAGATCCTCATCATCGAGACGCCCAATCTCGGCGATAGGTCCTACGTCGTGGGAATGGATCAGACCGCTGTCGTGGTGGATCCACAGCGCGACATCGACCGCATCTACACAGCACTGCAGGACCGCGACTGGACCGTGACGCACGTCGTGGAGACCCACGTGCACAATGACTACGTCTCCGGCGGCTTGGTCCTGGCCAAAGAACTGGGAGCGGAGTACGTGGTTCCCAGCGGTCATGACTACGACTTCGAGGCGCAGCAGGTCCACGACGGCCATACCTTCACCTCGGCAGGCATGCATTGGCGGGTGCTCCACACTCCCGGCCACACGCCTCACCACGTGTCCTACGCGGTCGCTGTCGAGGGCCAGGATGTCGCCGTGTTCACCGGCGGGTCGCTGCTCTTCGGCAGCGTCGGCCGGCCGGATCTGATCGGCCCGCAGGCCACCCCTGGACTGGCGCATGCCCAATGGCATTCAGTGCGCCGACTCGTCGAGCAGGTGGCCGACGACGCCATGGTCATGCCGACCCACGGTTTCGGGTCGTTCTGCAGCGCTACCGCCACGAGCGGTCTCGCCTCGACGGTGGGCGAACAGGCACAGGCCAACCCAGCGATGCGCCTGTCCGAGCAGGAGTTCGTCACCGAGTTGCTCGCCGGTCTCGATGCGTTTCCGGCCTACTACAAACACATGGGCCCGGCCAACGAGCGCGGCGCCCGCGCGATCGACCTGAGTCCGGCGGACACCGCTGATGCCGATGAGTTGCGCCGGCGGATCCAAGCCGGTGAATGGGTCGTGGATCTGCGGCATCGCAAACTGTGGGCGGCAGAACATCTGGCCGGTTCACTCAGTTTCGACGGCGAGGGCAATGCCATCACCTACCTGGGATGGCTGATTCCGTGGGGCACGCCGGTGACGCTACTCGGGGCCACCCAGCAGCAGATCAGCGAGTTCCAGCGGGATCTGGCACGCATCGGCATCGACCGGCCGGCCGCGCAGAATGTCGGGGATCCGCAGACCTGGGCCCGCAGTGCCGCTGACCTCGCCAGTATCGAGCGCGCCCACTACCCGGATCTGCGCAGCGCCCTGCAGGAGAACCCGAACCTTCTTCTGATCGACGTGCGCCGGACCACGGAATGGCAGGACGGTCACATCCCCTCCGCCCGGCACGTGCCGCTGCATGATCTACCCAGTGCAACCGCCCAGATCGCGGCGTGGTCGCGTGAAGCCAGCCATGCTGGCGCCGACCCGACGGTCTGGCTGACCTGCGGAAGTGGCTTCCGAGCGATGGTTGCCGCCTCCCTGCTGGCCCGCGCCGGCATCCCGGTGGTTGCCGTTGACGACGAGTTCACCAACGCGGCGACCAGCGGGCTGACCCTGGTCACAGACGAGCACGCCGAGATGCTGGCCGGAGCGTACTTCGACTGATGGGGATCTTCGACCGCTTCCGGACACCTGGCGTCTCCGGCAGTCAGGCGCGGGACCTCGTCCGGGAGGGCGCCCAACTCATCGATGTGCGGGAGTCCGCGGAGTGGAACGCCGGACACGCACCGCAGGCGACCCACATGCCCAGCAGCCAAGTGATGTCGCGGCTGAATCGACTCAAGAAGAGCCAGGATGTCGTCGTGGTGTGCCGATCCGGCAGCCGCGCCCGCCCGGTCACGAAACAGTTGCGTGCGCAGGGGTACCAGGCATTCACCCTGCACGGCGGGATGCGCGCTTGGCAATCGGCTGACGGTCCCGTGCTGGATCGTAAGGGCCGCCCCGGGAGGATCATCTGAACCTGCTGGATCTGTTCGAGTTCGTCCTCATCGGCATCGCCTTGGGCGTGTCGCTGGGGCTGTTCGGCGGCGGCGGCGGCATCCTCGCGATCCCCTTATTGGTGACAGCGGGGATCCCGGCCGACGAGGCGGGCACCACCTCGCTGGTCGTCGTGGGACTCGGCGCCATCGGTGGCCTGATCAATCACGCCCGCGCAGGACGGGTCGCCTGGCGAGAAGGTGTCCTGTTCAGCGCCCTCGGGGCGGCTGGAGCGGTGTCCGGGTCCCGGCTGGCACTGTTCACTGACGACCGAGTGCAGCTATGGGGCTTCGCGGTGGTGCTGGTCGTGGCCGGCAGTCTCATGATGCGCAAGTCGCTGCGACAGACCGCGGATGCCGCAGAACACCGGCGACAGCCGTGGTGGCTGCTCGTGCCCACTGCCTTGGTGGTGGGTTTGTTCACCGGCTTCTTCGGTGTGGGCGGCGGTTTCCTCGTCGTGCCGGCACTGACCTTGGTGATGGGCATGGGTATGTATGCCGCCACGGCCACTGCCCTGCTCGTGATCACGCTGAACTCGGCGGTGGCGCTCATCCCCCGCGCCGGCGAGGCCCTCGACGTGCCCGCCACGATCATCGTCGCTGGGTTCGTCCTGCTCAGCTCCGCGCTGGCCGCGCGCTGGTCCAACAAGTGGTCCGAACGCAATCTCGGCATCGGGTTCGCCGGATTGGTGCTGGCGATGTCGGTACTCACCGTCGCGCAGGCGTCCGGCGCCTGAGACTCAGCGGACGCGGGACAGGCCGACCAGCGCCGGGCCGCATGAGGTGGACAGGGCGCACGTGCCACAGCCGGCCGGAGGGCAGCCCACCTCGACCTGCTCTGCAGTCAGGCGCCCCATGCGCTGCAATTGCTCGAGGGCGGAGCGGATGGTCTCGTCAGGCAGCCCCGTTTCCCGCCGAATCTCGTACGCGGTCAGGGCGCCGTCATCGATGGCAGCCAGCACGGCACGCAGCGGACCGCCACTCATGACAGAGCCCGGCCGATCTGGAAGATGGCCACGGCGACCACCCAGGCCACGCTGAGTTGCAGTGCGACACCGAACAGGGTCCACTTGCGTCCGATCTCTCGCCACTGCGTGGCCAGCGTCGCAACACACGGGGTGTAGGCCAGTAGGAACACCAGGAAGGCCCAGACGGCCGCGGTGGTGTGGCCACCGGAGGAGGCGTCGAAGTCCGCCCGCACCGCATCACCCAACGCCCCCGGTGAGTGCAGATCGGTAGGTTCAGCCACGGCGTAGGTCTGCGACCAGGAGGAGATCACGGCTTCCTTGGCGACGAATCCGACCGCTAGCGCACCCGTCGCCTGCCAATTGCCGAATCCGGCCGGCGCGAACACGGGCGCGACCGCCTCAGCGGCGGCGGCATAGGCCGAATCCGTGACGGGGACGTCCGCAAAGGCACCGTCACCGGTCACGGGGATGGACTGCAGCAGCCATACTGCGGCGACAGTCGCCACGATGATGCCGCTAGCGGTCCGCAGAAAACCCTTGAGGCGACCCCATGTGACGATGCCGAGCAACCGCAAGTGGGGCAATTGATAGGGCGGCAGGTCCAGCAGTAGGGGTTCGCGGCCCATGGTCCGCCACAGTGTCCGCTTGAGCGCCACCCCCACGAGGACGACGAACAGGATGCTGATCAGGTACATGGCGAAAACCACGTTGCCGGCGCTGCCGGGGAAGAAGGTGGCGGCCATCATCACGTAGACGGCCAAGCGGGCTGAGCAGGAGGTGAAAGGCACCAGCAGCGCGGTGAGCACTCGGTGCCGGGCATCGGGCAATACCCGGGTCGCGCTGATCGCGGGGACGTTACAACCAAACCCGACGATCAGCGGCAGGAAGGCGCGACCCGGCAGGCCGATGAACCGCATCGTGCGGTCGGTCACCACGGCTGCGCGGGCCATGTAGCCGGAGTCCTCGAGCAGCGCCAGCAGTGCGAACATGATCGCCATGAGGGGGACGAACGTCAGCAACATCCCAACCCCACCGATGAGGCCGTCGATGACGAAGGACTCGACCCACGTACCCCCGAGCCCAACGGCCGTGAGCAGCGTGATCGCTGCTGAACTGACGGGTCCGGAGAAGAAGCTGTCGAGGGCGTCCTGCAGAGGAGCCGCCACCGTGGTGGTCAGTTGGAACACCATCCACATCACAGCGAGGAATATGATCGGCCCCAGCCAGGGGGCCGTCGCCCAGCGGTCGATCCTGTCCGACCAGGTGTGCTTGTCGGTCGTCGGCTGGACCACAGCCGCATCGATGGCCTGCTGGACCCAGGTGAACCGGTGATCGGCGATCTCAAGATCGTCTTCGGTGGCCGGGGTCTCGCGGGCGACCAGCGGTGCAGCGTGCAGCGACTGCTCCACAGCATGCGCGAGATCGGCGTCGCCGATCCCATGGCGTGGCAGCACCCGAACCACAGGACAGCCGAGCGCGGCCGCCAGGGTCCCGGTATCGACTTCGACATCCCGGCGAGCGGCGATGTCGGACATCGTTAGGGCCACCACCACCCGGCCTGGCCGTTCCCGGACCTGGGCCAGCAGGTACAGCGACCTGGACAGGCGGGCGGCATCGACTGTGACGATGACCAGATCCGGCGGATCCTCGCCGACCAGCATCGAACGGGTGAAGGCCTCGTCCGGGGAGAGTGGGTCGAGACTGTAGGCTCCCGGCAAGTCCACGAGAGCGGTTGGCGTCCCGTCCGGGAGCAGCCACTGGGTGCGCCCAACCTCGACGGTGGTCCCCGGCCAGTTGCCCATCTGCCGGTGGGCGCCGGTCAGGCTGTTGAACAGCGTCGACTTGCCCACATTGGGCGACCCAACGAGCGCGATGACGGGCGCCCCGGATGCGGCGAGGGGACCCGCGGCATCGGAATGGCAGGAGGCGAAATTGGCGGGGGTATCAGCCATCCAGTGGCTCGGCCTGGATCGCGCCCGCGAGCTGCGCGTCGACAGCGATGCGGGAACCATCAACAGCCAGCACGCGACCCCCGCCGGTCGTGCGGTAGACAACGTGGATGTGTGAGCCGACCCGTACCCCCATCTCGGCAAGCCTGCGCTGGACGGCGGGGGCTGCGTCGACCTGCGTGACAGCCGCCGTGCCGGGCACATCGTCCAACTTCACACTTCTACGGTAGCACCGAGGGCTTAGGGCACCCTAACGAGCGGGTCTTCGGCCATCGGTCTACACATCTGGTTGGCACTGCACCAAGATCAACCCGATGTGTAGTGAATTCGCCGTGCAAAATTCCCAAAACGGACACATGATCTACAACTCTGGTTGAGATCCGGCGATTACCGCCCCGCACCAACCAGATGTGTAGACCACCTCCTTGGCACCGATCAGAAGACGAGCGTTCCGACCCGTTGGCCATCCGCCGCCAGACGAATATGACTGTCTGCCATGAGGTCGAAGACCACCAGCGGCAGGCGATTGTCGCGGCACAGACTGATCGCAGTGGCATCGGCCACCTTGAGATCGCGGGAGAGGACGTCCATATGACTCAGGCGCTCGAAGCGGCTGGCATCGGGGTTCGTGCGTGGGTCGGAGTCGTACACCCCGTCCACGCCGCTCTTGCCCATGAGTACGACCTGGCAGCCGATCTCGAGGGCACGTTGCGCGGCGCAGGAGTCGGTGGAGAAGTACGGGACACCCAGCCCAGCGCCGAAGATCACCACGCGACCTTTCTGCAGGTGCCGGATCGCGCGGCGGGGCACGTACGGTTCGGCCACCTGACCCATGGCGATCGCCGTCTGCACTCGCGTCTCGACGCCCTCCTTCTCGAGAAAGTCCTGCAGCGCCAAGCAGTTCATGACGGTGCCGAGCATGCCCATGTAGTCGGCGCGTGCGCGGTCCATACCCCGCTCCGACAGTTGCGCCCCGCGGAAGTAGTTACCGCCACCGATGACGACCGCGACCTCGCGGCCGTCCGAGACCACCTCGGCGATCTGACGCGCGATGCTGGAGACGACGTCGGGGTCGACGCCCAACCCGGTACCCCCGGAGAACACCTCGCCACTGAGTTTCAGCAGAATGCGTTCCCAGCCACCGTCGGGCGCCGACTCCCACCGTGCCATCGTCAGACCTGGCCCACCTTGAACCGGGCGAACTTGGTGACAGTCACACCGTTCTCCGCCAGGTAGGCACGGATCGTCTTCTTGTTGTCCCGGACCCACGCCTGCTCCAGCAGACACACGTCCTTGAAGTAGCCGTTGACACGACCCTCGACAATCTTGGGCAGCGCCTGCTCGGGCTTGCCCTCTTCGCGGGCGGTCTCCTCGGCGATCCTGCGCTCGTTGGCCAGGACGTCCTCGGGGACATCCTCCTTCGAGAGGTAGATCGGCGACATGGCGGCGATGTGCTGGGCCACGTTCTTGGCCACCTCTTGGTTCTCGACATCGGTCTCCACCAGAGCACCCACACTCGGCGGCAGCGCAGGATCGTGCTTGTGCAGGTACACAGTCACGTAACCATCGGCGAAGCGGGCGAACCGCCGGATCTCGATCTTCTCGCCCATGCTCGCGTTGGCCTCATCGAGCAGCGCCTGGATCGTCTTGTCAGCTTCGATCTCGAGGCTGAGCAGATCCGCGACGCTGGCCGGCTGCTGCGCTGCCACGAAGGCGGACACATCGGCGGCCATCTTCTGGAACGGGTCCGTCTTGGCCACGAAGTCGGTCTCGCAGTTCAGCTCGAGCAGCACGCCGTGCTGGCTGCCCTCGATGTGCGAGGTGACCAGGCCGTTCGACGCGGTGCGCTCGGCACGCTTGGTGACACCCTTGGCGCCGTGCACCCGCAGGATCTCCACGGCCTTCTCGAAGTCGCCGTCGGCTTCCTCAAGGGCCGTCTTACAGTCCATCATTCCGGCCTGGGTGAGCTCCCGCAGGCGCTTGACATCAGCTGCGCTGACAGCCATCAGTTGGTCTCCTCGACAGTCTCGGTCTGGGGGGTCTCGGCGGGGGCTGCGGCATCCTCAGCAGCGGCCTCTGCGGCCGGCACATCCTCGGCCAAGGACGGCTCATCGCCGACAGTGGTCTCGGACT
>JAKOZM010000004.1 GCA_029779995.1 Actinomycetes bacterium | reverse complement strand
CCGACGGTGTCGGCGGCCTGCGGGTGTTCGCCCACGGCCCTGACCCGCAGACCCCATTTGGTCCGGAACAACGCCACATTGATGACGATCACGATGATGTACATCAGGTACACCACTATGTTCTGGTTGAACAGGATCGGGCCCAGGATCGGGATGTCGGACAGCACCGGGATCGGCACTGGTGAGAACGTCGGAGGGGAGTTCCACGTCTCCTGGTTGGGGGCCAGCAGACGGCTGTACAGGAATGATGTCAGGCCGACCGCCAGCACGTTGAGCACCACGCCCAGGATGACCTGGTCCACGAAGTACTTGATGGCGAAGACGGCCAGCAGCAGGCCGATGAACAGCCCGCCCAGCGGAGCGGCGATCAGGCCCAGGTAGGCGTTCTGGGTGAGGCTGGCCACGACGGCCGCCACGAAGGCCCCGGTCAGCAATTGCCCTTCGATAGCGATGTTGATGACGCCAGCCCGCTCACACAGGATGCCGGACATCGATCCGAACACCAATGGCACCGCGAGCAGCAAGGAGCCCTGCAGCAGACCGACCACATTGATCGTCGATCCGGCCACCGCCCAGGACAGAAACCCGAGGATGAAGAAGGTGCCGAAGGCCGTCGCGTAGGGCCACAGGGCCTTCTCTTTGCGGGCTGCCATGAGCGCCCCCACCGCGGCCAGCAGCGCGATGATGCTGAAAATGATCGCACTGAGCTTGGCTGGCAACGTGACGTCGGGGAGGGCGATGGCCTCGTCACCCAGCGTTAGCTGGAACGTCACGCTCTCACCGGCTGGGGTGAACAGGCCGAACACGATAATCGCGAACACCCCCAGACCGATCATCACCTTCACCAGGCGTGGCGTCGGGGGCACGATATGAACCTCGGGCAACACCTCGGGAGCCGGGGCTTGGGCTGTCGCGCTCATCCGTTCCATCCCTTCGCGGTCTCCATGAAGCCGCCCTTGCCCGTCTCAGGCAGGCGGAACACCGATCTGACTAATGGTGGTGCGGCGATGAACAGCACGATCAGGGCTTGGATGACCAGCACGATGTCGATCGGCGTGCCAGTCGCAGTCTGCATGTTCAGACCACCCGCGCGCAGACCACCGAAGAGCAGTCCGGCTGCGACCACCCCCCAGGGGTTGGCGCGGCCCAACAAGGCCACCGTGATAGCGTCGAACCCGATGCCGGCGGAGATCCCGCCGGACAGTGACTTCTCCGTGCCGAGGACCTGCGCACTACCGGCCAGACCGGCCAGGCCACCGGCGATCAGCATCACCAGCAGATACATGCGCGACACGTTCATGCCTGCGGTGCGGGCCGCACTGGCGTTGGCACCGACGGCCCGGAACTGGAAGCCGAGAGTGGACTTGTCCAGCAGCCAGGCCACGCCTGCCGCACACGCGATCGCGACCAGGATGCCGGCGTGCACCCGCCACTGGTCGATGATCGTCGGGTACTCGGCGTTGGGGCCGACCGGCGGACTGATGGGGTCCTGCCGACCCGGGCGCAGGAACCAGGACTTCGTGAGCAACCACGCGACCAGGTAGATCGCGATCCAGTTCAGCATGATCGTCGTGATGACCTCATGGGCACCGGTCTTGGCCTTCAGGAAGCCTGCGATACCACCCCAGATCGCACCACCTACGAAGGCGCCGATGACGGCCAGCAGCAGGTGGACGATCACCGGCAGATCGAAGGTGAAACCGATGTAGGAGGCGAAGACGGCACCGAGGATGATCTGGCCCTCAGCGCCGATGTTGAACAGACCCGCGCGGAAGGCCAACGCGACGGACAGACCGCCAAGGATCAGTGGAGTGGCCATGGTGATCGTCTCGCTCAACGGCTTCAGCGCGTTGACCAGACTGGTCGCCTCCGGGTTGAACAGCATGCCCGTGAGCAGCGCCTCGTAGGCCTGCACCACTGCCGTCCAGGCAGCGCTGACAGTGTCGAGCGGCTTGGAGAAGAAGTAACCGCTCGCTTCTTGGACAGCAGGGTCGGACAGCGCGATGAAGACCGCGCCGATCACGAGCGCCATCACGATCGACAAGAAGGTGATCCCCGCCGTGCCGCTCATCGCAGTCCGGAACCGGCTCGGCTGCTTGGCCGGCTGCGCGTCCGGTTTCGTGGCTGTGTCAGTCATTGGTCACTCCCGCCATGAGAAGGCCCATATCGTCGCGGGAGGTGTCGGGCCCGACCATCCCGATGATGGCCCCCCGGTACATCACCGCGATTCGGTCGGCCAGTGCATATATCTCGTCGAGTTCGCTGCTGATGATGAGCACCGCAGCGCCTCGCTCCCGTTCGGCAACGATGCGCTTATGCAGGAACTCGATGGACCCGACATCGACACCGCGGGTGGGTTGGGCGGCAACCAGAACGCGCAACTCGCGCGACATCTCGCGCGCCATGACGACCTTCTGCTTGTTGCCCCCGGACAGCGAGGAAACGGGCGCCTTCGCGCCCTGGGTGCGCACGTCGAACTCCTCGATCAGCTCTACGGCCGTCCGGTCGATGACGGAGTTCTTGAGCACCCCGCCCGACGAGTAGGGAGCGTTGCTCACCTGGTCCAGGACGAGGTTCTCGGTAACGGTGAATGACCCGATCAGGCCGTCGTGCTCACGGTCCTCAGGGACGTAGCCGAGCCCCGAGTCGAGGATGTCACGCGGGTCCTTGCCGGTGATCTCGGTGCCGTCCAGCGTGATGGAGCCCAGCACCTCACCTTCGAACAGACCCGTCAGGACCTGGGCAAGTTCGGTCTGGCCATTGCCCTGCACCCCGGCCACGCCCAGGATCTCCCCGGCACGCACGTCGAAGGTGAGTTCACGCAGGATGGGGCGCCCCTCGAGGTCAGCGGCGGAGACCTCTTTCAGCGACAGGACGGGGGCTCCCGGATTTGCCGGTGGCTTATCGACAGTGAGGCTGACCTCGCGGCCCACCATCATGCCCGCTAGTTCGGCCTGGGTGGCTTCCGGCGTCGCTTCGCCGACCACCCGGCCGCGCCGGATCACCACGATGCGGTCAGCGGCTGCCCGCACCTCGCGCAGTTTGTGGGAGATGAACACGATGCTGGTGCCCTTGGCCTTGAGGCCACGCATGATGTCCAGCAACTCGTCGGTCTCCTGCGGCGTGAGTACCGCGGTGGGTTCGTCGAGGATCAGGACACCGGCGTCGCGCACCAGGGCCTTGATGATCTCCACGCGCTGCTGGACGCCGACCGGTAGTTCCTCAACCAGGGCGTCGGGGTCGACGTGGAGGTTGTAGGCCTCACTGACGCGACGGACCTCGGACCGTGCGGTCTCGAGGTCGAGGAACATGCCCTTGGTGTGCTCGTGACCGAGCATCACGTTCTCAGCAACAGTGAAGGGCGGCACCAGCATGAAGTGCTGGTGCACCATGCCGATCCCGGCGGTGATCGCGTCACCGGGACCTCGGAAGTCCTCGACGACATCGTTGACAAGAATCTCCCCGCTGGTGGGTTCGAGCAGGCCGTAGACGACGTTCATCAACGTCGACTTCCCGGCACCGTTCTCCCCCAGCAGGGCTACGATCTCGCCCGGGTTGACGGTCAGGGAGATGTCCTCATTGGCCGCGAAGTCGCCGAACTTCTTCGTGATGTTGCGCAGTTCGAGTTTCATGAGGCCCTCCTGGCTCGAAAGACGATGAGGGGCCCAAGCTCAGTGCCTGGACCCCTCATCCCTACTCAGACTCAGCTAGCCGCTTGGGGCTGGTTGGGTGAGGTCACCTCGATGGAGCCATCGATGATCCCCGCCTTGATCGTCTCCAACTGATCCTTCAGCTCCTGCGGAACCTGGCTCTCGAAGTCGTGGAACGGCGCGAGGCCGGTGCCGTCGTTCTCCAGAGTGCCGATGTAATCCTCGTTGCTGAACTCACCGTTGATGGTCGCGTCGATGGTGTCGGTCACGGCCACGTCGATCTTCTTCAGAACCGAGGACAGGAACACGTCCTTGTACTGCGGTGCGGACTCGTAGCCGTCGCTGTCCACCCAGATGATGGCGGCCTTGCCGGTCGACTGGGCTTCCTTGGCCGATCCGAGGCCCACCGGACCCGCGACCGGGAAGATGATGTCAGCACCCTGCTGGATGAAGTTCTTGGCCAGCTGCTGGCCCTTGGCCTGGTCGTCGAAACCACCGGCGAACGATCCTGCGTCAGGCTTGTTCTGGTCCCAGCCAAGCACCTCGACGTTGGTGCCGTTCTCCGTGTTGTAGTACTGCACGCCCTCCCAGTAGCCGTCCATGAAGGACGTCACCGAGGGGATCGCCAAGCCGCCGTAGGTGGCCACCTTGCCGGTCTCGCTCATGCCTGCCGCCAGGTAGCCGGCCAGGAAGGAGGACTGGGCGGTGTTGAACACCAGGCCCTTCATGTTCTCGATCGCCGGGTCGCTGGCAGCGTCCACGATCGCGAACTTCTCCTCGGGGTTCTGCGTCGCAGCTTCCTTGGTCGCGTCCTCCATCAGGAAGCCGACCGTGATGATGATGCCGCAGTCGTCGTTGACGAGGCTGTTGATGTTCGGGGCGTAGTCCGTCTGGCTCTTGGACTCCAGGAACTTGTCCGTGATCCCGAACTCTGCGACGGCGTCCTGCACACCCTTATAGGCCGAGGCGTTGAACGAGCGGTCGTCGATGCCACCGGCGTCGGACACCATGCAGGCCAGGAAATCGCTGGAGCCGGATGCCGAGGGTGACGCGCTGCTGCCGCTGTCGGACGGTGCGCTTCCACACGCCGCCATTGTCAGAGCAGCCGCCGCACCGAGCGCGGCAAGACGCAGTTTCTTCATATGTCCTCCATGAACGTGGAACCTTATTCCCCTCGACCTTACGCAACGCTTACGTGATCTGTCATACAGACTCGCCCGTCGTGTCGTTTCGGCAATGTTTCATGGCCCCTCGCGATGGCGGTGAATCCACGAAGGGGCAATGCCGACATTCCGGCCTAAGGGGATGCTGGGCAGCCCGAACCGGCCGGTGACCACTAGCATTTGAGTACGTAACCCATGTCAAGGGAGGTACCAGTGCCCAGCGCTTCAGTCGGCACGCTCTACCGGGGACACGAGGGGATGTGGACCTGGGTGGCCCACCGGATCACCGGCGTGGCCGTCTTCTTCTTCCTGCTCGTTCACGTGTTGGACACCGCACTGGTGCGGGTCTCACCTAATGCCTACGACGAGGTCATCGCGACCTACAAGACGCCCCTGGTCAACCTCATGGAGGTCGGGCTGGTCGGCGCTGTTCTCTTCCACGCTCTGAACGGGATCCGGATCATCCTGGTCGACTTCTGGAGCAAGGGTCCGCGCGTCCAGCGTCAGATGACCTGGGTGATCGTCGGCATCTGGGTGGTCCTGATGGTGCCCGGCGCGTACTTCATGCTGATCCACACCGTCGAGTCCCTCTTCGGGAGCACCTCATGAGCGCACCGGCCCTCAACGCCCCCAAGGTCGCCCGCAGCGGCGGCCGCACCAACTACGAGATGTGGTCCTGGATCTTCATGCGGGTCTCCGGCATCCTGCTGGTCTTCCTCGTGCTGGGGCACCTCCTGATCATGAACATCCTCGACGGCGGCGTGCAGCGCATCAACTTCGCCTTCGTCGCAGGGCGCTGGAGCAGCCCCTTCTGGCAGGTCTGGGATCTGCTGCAACTGTGGCTGGCCATGCTGCACGGCGCCAACGGCCTTCGCACCATCATCAACGACTACTCCGAGCGCGACCAGACCCGGTTCTGGCTCAAGGCCGCGCTGGTGACCGCCACTGTCTTCACGATTGCGCTGGGCACGCTCGTGATCTTCACCTTCGACCCGACCATCAGCTGAGGTAATCAATGCAGACTCATCGCTTCGACGTCATCATCGTGGGCGCCGGGGGTGCTGGCATGCGTGCCGCCCTCGAGTCCAGCAAACTGGCCCGCACCGCGGTGCTCACCAAGCTCTACCCCACCCGCTCCCACACCGGGGCCGCGCAGGGCGGCATGTGCGCCGCGCTGGCCAACGTGGAAGAGGACAACTGGGAGTGGCACACCTTCGACACGATCAAGGGTGGCGACTACCTGGTGGACCAGGACGCCGCGGAGATCATGTGCAAGGAGGCCATCGACGCGGTCATCGACCTCGAGAAGATGGGGCTGCCGTTCAACCGCACCCCGGAGGGCCGCATCGACCAGCGGCGATTCGGCGGGCATACCCGCAACCACGGTGAAGCGGCCGTACGCCGGGCCTGCTACGCAGCCGACCGTACCGGACACATGATCCTGCAGACGCTCTACCAGAACTGCATCAAGCAGGACGTGGAGTTCTACAACGAGTTCTACGTCCTCGACCTGGTGATGACCGAGGACGGTGAGCGCACCGCCGGTGTGGTCGCCTATGAGCTGGCCACCGGCGAGATCCACATCTTCAACGCGAAGTCCGTCGTGTTCGCCACGGGCGGCTTCGGCAAGGTCTACAAGACCACCTCCAACGCGCACACCCTCACCGGCGACGGGATGGGCATCATCTGGCGTAAGGGGCTGCCGCTGGAGGACATGGAGTTCTACCAGTTCCACCCGACCGGTCTGGCCGGCCTCGGGGTGCTGCTCACTGAGGGCGCACGCGGCGAGGGCGGCATCCTGCGCAACAAGGACGGCGAGCGCTTCATGGAGCGCTACGCACCAACGATCAAGGATCTGGCGCCACGCGACATGGTGGCTCGCGCCATGGTGCAGGAGGTGCGGGAAGGCCGCGGTGCCGGCCCGGACGCCGACTACGTGTACCTCGACCTCACGCACCTGCCCGCAGAGCAGATCGAGGAGAAACTGCCCGACATCACAGAGTTCTCCCGGACGTACCTGGGCGTGGACCCAATCACCGAACTCGTGCCGGTGTTCCCGACCGCGCATTATGCGATGGGTGGCATCCCCACCAACATCGAGACCGAGGTCCTGCGCGACAACGAGACCGTTGTACCGGGTCTGTATGCGGCCGGCGAGTGCGCCTGCGTCAGTGTGCACGGCGCGAACCGGCTCGGGACGAACTCGCTGCTCGACATCAACGTGTTCGGCCGCCGGTCGGGCATCGCTGCAGCACAGTACGCCGTGACCGCTGAGCTGCCCGATCTGCCGGCCGATCCCGCGACCTTCGTGGAGAACCTGGTGGCGGGCCTGCGGGAGTCAACGGGCAGCGAGCGCGTGGGCGAGATCCGCAAGGCCATGCAGGAGACCATGGACATGAACGCTCAGGTCTACCGCACGGAGACGACGCTGAAGCAGGCGCTGTCCGACGTGCAGGAGTTGCAGCGGCGGTTCCGCAATGTGGCGATCCAGGACAAGGGCCAGCGGTTCAACACCGAACTACTGGAGGCCATCGAGCTTGGGTTCCTGCTCGACCTGGCTGAGATCGTCGTGGTCGGTGCGCTGGAGCGCAAGGAGTCACGCGGCGGGCATGCCCGTGAGGACTACCAGGCCCGCGACGATGTGAACTTCATGCGCCACACGATGGCCTACCGCCACGTCGATGAGACCGGCGAGCACACCGTGCGATTGGACTACAAGCCCGTCATTGTCACCCGTTACCAGCCGATGGAGCGTAAGTACTGATGACTGCCACTCCTGAGACGATCCAGCGCCTGGATGTCACCTTCAAGATCGCGCGGTTCATCCCCGAGACCGACGATGCTCCGCACTACGAGGAGTACAAGCTGCAGGCCCTGCCGACCGACCGGGTGCTCACGGTCCTGCAGCGGATCAAGGACGAGATCGACGGCACGCTGACGTTCCGGCGGTCGTGCGCCCACGGCATCTGCGGCTCGGACGCGATGCGGATCAATGGCCGCAACCGACTTGCGTGCAAGACCCTGATCAAGGACCTCAACATCAAGAAGCCCGTGATCGTGGAGGCCATCAAGGGATTGCCCCTGGAGAAGGACCTGGTCGTCGACATGGAGCCTTTCTTCAATGCGTACAGGGACGTCATGCCGTTCCTGATCCCCGCTGGTCATGAGCCCGCCAAGGAGCGGCTGCAGTCAGCCGAGGACCGGGCGATCTTCGACGACACCACCAAGTGCATCCTGTGCGCGTGCTGCACGACCAGTTGCCCGGTGTTCTGGAGTGACGGGCAGTACTTCGGCCCGCAGGCCATCGTGGGTGCGCACCGCTTCATCTTCGACTCCCGGGACTCCGGTGCCGATGTGCGTCTGGACATCCTGAACAGCAAAGAAGGTGTGTGGCGCTGCCGCACGACGTTCAACTGTACGGATGCCTGCCCGCGTGGGATCGAGGTCACGAAAGCGATCCAGGAAGTCAAGCGCGCGTTGATGTTCCGCCGCAGCTAACCGTTTCTGCGACGCGGCTTTGGCGGGAACACCCGTTGTTTCTGGAAAACTCCGCACGCGATGTGATCCGGTGCGGAGCTTTCCAGAATCGAGACGCGACAAATCGCCCCAAATAGGGCATTTGATCAGTACTTCGCCGCACGGAGCACGCTCACGGCCGAAAACGTGCGGAGTTTTCCAGGCACCGCCACCAAGCATGCAGCGGCGCCCTGCCCGGCGGGGCAGTATGGGCCCTCAGCACCTCGTGCGTAGATCACGGGCAGGAAGCTGGTCGCCTCCCCGCCGTTGTGACCCCAACACGCCAGGTCTGGCTAATCGTGGTGAATGGACGCGCGCTGTCAGACAACTCCGCCGTGCTCGGGATGCAGCGGCGACTCCTCGTGGGAGTGCTCGAGCGGCCGGTAGGTGTAGAAGAACGTGCACCCGCCCTCACCCACGTCGGTCACCGCGTGCGCCACAGTGGGCGGGATGTACACGTAGGCACCCGGACCAACCCGCTTGCCCAGCATGGTCGACTCGCCCTCCAGCACCAGGATGTGGTGATGGGCGGCGTGGTGCACGTGTGCCGGGTTCTCATGGCCCGCATCGATGCGCATGAGCCCGAGAGTGGTGTCCCCAGACTGCCAGAGCACCTTCTGATGAACGCCCGGCAAGGGCGAGGACCAGGGCATGGCATCGATGTCCTGCTGGCTGGCGATCAGTACCTTTCCCAAGTCGTCACGCATGACTGTTTACCCCTCTCACGATGTCTCCACCCTAGGC
>JAKOZM010000536.1 GCA_029779995.1 Actinomycetes bacterium | reverse complement strand
GACAAGGCAGCGGGTAGAGGACAGTGCCGCCCTGCTCTTCCGCCGTCAGGGGTATGCCGCGACCGGCCTCAAGCAGATCGCCGCCGAGTCGGGTGCCGCCTTCGGCTCGATCTACCACTTCTTCCCGGGCGGTAAGGCGGACTTGGGCGACCACGTTGTGCGGCGCGCCGGGGCGGCATACCGCGACCTCGTGGCGACCGCACTGGGCGATGACGCAGACCCGGAGACCGCCGTGCTTTCCATGTTCGACGCGGCCGCGCGGGCCCTCGCTGAGAGCGACTACGCGGATGCGTGCCCGATTGCCACCCTCGCCCTTGAGGTGGCGAGCACGGACGAGCGGCTGCGGATGGCGACGGAGGCGGTGTTTGCTGACTGGGTGGGCACGGCGACCGCATGGTTCGGCCAGTGGGTGCCGCGGCCGGCGGACCGGGACCTCGCGACCAGCCTGATCATGCTCCTCGAAGGCGCGTTCCTCCTGGCGCGGGCGGCACGCGACCCCGGCCCGCTGCACATCGCCGGCCGGAGCATGGTGACCCTGCTCCGCGCGCACCGTTCAGGGTGACTCGCTCGCTGTCAGTCATCTTTGGTGGTTGCAGCGAAGTCATGTCGACGAACTTCTTGGGCAAAGACCGGCACACCCGCGCGAGCCAGGGTGGTAAGGACAGACGGAAGTGTGACGGTCGGTCGCGTATACCGGCGAACCAGACTGGTCAGGGCGCGACCTACCAGCGCTGGGTGCAAGTCGAGCTGATCGAGGAGGAAGTCGTCGGGGTGAACGGCACGAACCCCCAACGGCTCCAACGCTTCTTCCGGGAAGTCGTTCAGGTTGAAGGTCACGAGGACCTCGCTGCGAGCAAGCACGGCCGCAGCGAGAACATGACGATCCTTCGGATGGCAGGTCAGGGTCGTCATCAGGTCGCCGTAGCCGGTCACGGATGCCTGCGGAAACGCTAGCTCCATCTCGGCGATGCGGTATGCCGCGGCCTCCGGAGCAACGGCGGCGTCCACCACGAGGTTGCGTTCAAGCTCCGCGATCACGTCGGGCGACCAATGCGGCTCGTAAGCGCCGTACGAGGCCACAGTGAGCATCACGTCGCACAAGGTGGCGCCGTAAAGCACGCACGTGTCAAGGAATGCTTGGAAGGCCACGGGGTCAGCGGGTCCTCCGAGGCGGGCCGTCCGTCTTCGCGTAGAGGTCGACTTCTTCGGCCGCGACAATCATCCGCCCCAGCGCTTCGAGGCGGGTCAGCCGCTCCTTCTCCCGGAACTCCAGAAGGTCGCGCAACATCACGAAGCGGTGCCGTCCCGGCTTGGTCATCGGCAACTTGCCCACCTCCAGCATCCGCACCAGCGTCGGCCGGGAAATCCCCAGGAAGTCCGCAGCCTCCTGCGTCGTCAGCCGTGCGTTGAGCGGCGCCACCGTGACACTCATCCCTGCGGCCATGGCGCTGGCCACTTGCAGAAGGACCTCATGAACCTGCGGCGGCAAGGGGATTGAGGTCCCATCGGGAGCCATCAGCACTGCATGGTCCGCGCCTCCCGGGGGGACAGCGGTAAGCGCTGCGGCCAACGACTCTGAGGCGTCTTCGTCCTCGGGCTCCGGCATGTACGTCCGTGCGTCCAGGACAGCGGTCTTCATGGCGCCCTCCATGTTGAACAGTCGGATGACTTCAGTCTAAACGAACAAAACGAACGACGCTGACATCTTGGCGACGTGTCCCCACGGCGCGTTCGCTCCGAGAAAGGAAGATCCCCCAAGTGCGCATCGTGGAGAGGCGTGGGGGATGTGGTCTCCACACCGTACCCGCTGGCCAGCCGGCGAGGCACCTCGCGGCCGCGCGACGCTGGTGCCGGGGGCAGGCGGCATACCCAGTCGGTCGGAACCAGCGCGCAGACCCAGCCCTAGATCCAGCCGCGGCGGGTGGCCTGCACGCCCAACTGCAGCCGCGTGTCGATCTCGGCCCGCTCCATCATGTCGGCGACATACCGCTGCACGGTGCGCGCCGACAGACCCAACCGCGTGGCGACGGTCCGGTCGGTCAGCCCGGCGTTGAGCATCAACAGGATCTGCCGCTCCCTCGCAGAGAGCTCGCTGCCCTCGACGGCCCCGTCGACCACCGCG
>JAKOZM010000519.1 GCA_029779995.1 Actinomycetes bacterium | reverse complement strand
CGAGTACCGCTTGGATCGTGGCCGTGAATCGACCTCGCCGGTCTGCAACTTCTTGGACGCGCACGTCGACTCGGGCACCCAGGGCGTCAGCCATCAGCCTCTCGAGTTGCACCGTGTCCACGCGCTAATACTACGGCATTTCCTGAATCTACGCTCATCCAGCGAACTATGGAGTCTCTCCGAACTATCACGATCCCACCCTCGCCTGCGTCAAAGACGAACCCGCCCGGGGGCTTGCTGCCACCTCGCAAGCCTCGCGACCCCCGGAACGACGAAACTCCCGGCCGGATCAAGCTCCGGCCGAGAGTTTCGGGAAACCAAAACAGATAGTTCAGGGAACTACCCCTTACGTTACGTGGGTAGTTCCCTAAAGTCGATGACCAGCGGCGATGCGGAACTCTCCAATGTCTCAGGCACAGCTGGGGTTGGCAACCAAGCACACCTGGGTACGGCACTCTCCATTCGAGGTGGTGGCTCTGGCTTCACTCGGTCCGACCTCAGGACGCACTGACCGAGTCGAGTAACGGGCTACCTCTTGTATGTCCTGATACGTGCCACCCATGCCTGGAACCGCACCAGTTCGGCCTCCAGCTCATCCGGGTCGGGCGCGACAAAGTTGACCTCGGGCGCCTGGTCATGGCGGACGGCCCACTCAGACGCCTTTGCGTAGCCTGCCTGATAGTCGGTGTCGTCCTGCTCGTTGATGCCAACGAGCATCCGGAACATGCGCGGCCGCACTTCGTTCGTGCCGCGATCGACGAGTTCATTCACGACATCGAGATTGACCGCGCGCTCCCAGGCTTGCGACAGCCGACCGCCCCACTCCTGCGCGCGCTTCGTGTATTCGTCGGAGTCGAGCTGGCCGCGCTCCTTGCGCAGGCGGGCGAGCTCGGAAGAGAGCTCATCGATCCTTGCCTTCGTGTCCTTGACGTTCCAAGGGTGCTTGTCGGTGGTCTTGCCGGGGCGATCGCCCTGCCTGAGAATGGCGCGCTCGGTGACGGCCACGCCCTGGTCACGCGCAGCCTTGTTGAGTGCCGTTACGAAGGTCGCCTCATGGGTGAAGACGATGACCTGCCGGCTCGTCGCCAGTTCGACCAGCCGGTTTGCGACTCGCGATCGCCTTCCGGCATCCAAGGAGGAAACTGGATCGTCGAGCACCACTGCGGATTTCGATTCGTCGAACATGACCTCGGTTAGGAATCCGGCTAGGCCAAGGGCGGTCTGCTCGCCTTCGCTGAATACGTCGTCGATGCTTGCCGACACGGTGGCGCCCAGTAGCTTTGGCCTATGTTCCAGGGTTACGTTGCGGCGTCCGCCCGTGGGGTCGAGCGTCACCTTGCGTAGCTGTAAACGCTCGGTCTCGCGAGTGAACTGGTCGCGCACGACGCTGGTGACGTGCGCGGTGGTGAGGTCGGTCGACTTTCGAGTTATACCGGTTGTGTCCGTAAGGCGCCTGGCTGCCTCTATCGCCTGGCGATCCTTGAGGCGGGCGATCTCGGCTTCGAGGTTGTCCCTCGCCGCGGCGAGTTGGGCCTGAGACTGGAGCTCGGCGACCTCGCGGCCGAGCGTAAGAAGTGCGTCATCGAAGGTTGTCGCGTCGATTGCTGCGCTCGTACTGACGATCTCTGACCGCCAGCCCTCGATATTCGGGGCCTTGTTGATAGCGGAGGGCGGGTCAGCCCTCGTGCCGTCGATCCAAGCGACGCCTGCGCTCGCGGTGGTCGCAGCGGTGCCGAGCCACGCCTGGACCGCGGCCACATCCTCACCGCCGGCCTGAAGCTGGCTCAGCGCAGTAGTGACCAAACCAGGTTGGCTCTGCAACACGCCGAGTTGGTGGCGACTGGCGGCCAGCCGGCGCTCGGCGGCCAGCGCTTCGCGCGACGTCGTATCGGTGATGAATTCTTCGAACTTGGTCAGTCGAGCCGCGCCTTCTGCAGATAGCGGTTGCTGGCAGAGAACGCAGACGGCGTCCTCGGTGTGCGGAAAGGAGTGGTCGTGGTAGGCGGCTGCCGTCGAGTAATCCCGGGCTGCCTCCCAGAGGACACGCCAGGCCGCCGTTCCGACTCCCGACAGCGGTTCGGCGTCGAAGTTCTTTGCTGAGGCGATCGCTGCGGCAGTCCGAAGGTCGTGCGCTGCGGTCTTCTCATCTCGGATCCGGTTGAATGCATCGTCGCTGAGCGCAGCTGCCAGCTTCTCGACGTGGGACCCAACCGTTTGCCAGTGGGTCGCCAGTTGGGAGAGTCGCGACTTCTCCTTTTTCGGGTCACTTCCCCGCAGTCTGGCTTCCTCCTGCAACTTGGCAGCGAGGACGGAATCGTGATCCTCCGGCAAGGCGGTAGCCGCATCGATCTCCGCTGTCGTCGTGGTAGCGCTGAGACCATCCAAGAACGCCTTCGCGCGGGTGCCAGCCGCGAGGAGCGGCAGATCCGGCCGCGCTTCGGCGTTCTCACTGAGCCGACGGTTGAGTTCGTGATGAAGCGCCTCACACGCTGCGGAAAGCCGGTCGAGGATGGTCAGCGCTGATGGGCGGTAACTGATCTCGGAGGCCGCGGTGACATACGCGTCGCCGCACTCTTCGTCATAGAACCGAATGGCGGAGAGTTCTCGCGCGCTGGCCGTCCCGAGCGCCCAGGTTGACTCGACCCCATCGACTGCGTACCGGACCGTCGCCGCCTGATCCGTCGATTCCTTCGCAAACACGTCGCCAAGTAGGTCGGCCTTGATGCGCGCAGTCACCGCCTCGCGGATGAGGCGCGCATAGCCGGACTTCCCGCTGCCGTTGTCGCCATAGATGATCGTTATGCCTGAAGAGCCGAACGTGACCTGTTGACCGACCATGAGCGCGTTGACTCCGGCGACATCGGAGATGGCGCTCAGGGTCACGGGAGCACCTGTCGCTGACGTGCCGGGGAGGTCCGCCACGGCGATCGTCGCTCCAGCCGGATTGGTGCCAGCGATCAGATCGTCCGCGATCGCCGCAATGTCTTCCGCTGACAGAGACTCATTCGCGCAGAACCGTGCGACGGCGTCGCGCTGCCAATCAGTGCGATCGGCTAGCCAAGCCGTGAGGTCTTGCTCCAGGGTCATGCGACCAGCCCTAGACGATGCGGCTCCACTACACCCTCCAGTTGGCAGGCGTGGAGACGGCGTAGTCGCCGACCCCGATCGCAGCGAAGTGCTTGGTCGCGGCTTTGATCTTGGCGTTCTCGGTCGGGCGGCGCTTGACCTCGTCTTCAGTGCTCTTCGTCTCGCGGATCATGTAGATCCGGTCGGCGCCGTCCTCGTGCTTGATGATCGCCCAGTCCGGGTTGTACGGACCGACGGGAGTGT
The DNA here is from genome assembly GCA_029779995.1 of Actinomycetes bacterium. The sequence continues at coordinate 62 of JAKOZM010000519.1, read as the reverse complement.
CGATCTTGAACCTCCCCGGCAGCTTCATGAAGAACTTGATGTCATCACGCCCGTCGAGAAGC
>JAKOZM010000498.1 GCA_029779995.1 Actinomycetes bacterium | reverse complement strand
ACGGAGATCCCGTCCGGAACCGCCAGATGACCGCCTCCAGCACCAGTCGATGATCAGTCCACGGCCTGCCCGCACGCAGCGAACGACCCGGGAACATCGGCTCCAACACAGCCCACATCTCATCGGTCAACACATCACGCTCAGACACGAAACCAGACTGCCCCACCAACCGCACAGAGATTGTCAGACACGCCCTAGTCTGCATCCATGAGAATCCGTGTACCCCGCGATCCCGAGAACGACTACACAGCAGCCATGGCTGCCCGCCGCCGCGAATTCACCGGCGCGGATCTCGAGCATGTGGGATCGTTCTCCTTCGACCCGGCGTGCCTGCCGGGAAACATCGAGAACTTCATCGGGGTGGCCCAAGTCCCCATCGGCCTGGCCGGCCCCTTGCGGGTGAACGGTGAGCATGCCAGCGGGGACTACTACGTGCCCATGGCCACCACCGAGGGGACACTCGTGGCTTCCTACAACCGGGGGATGCGCCTGCTCACCGACTCCGGCGGCGTCACAGCGACGGTGGTCGACGACCGGATGCAACGCGCACCGGTGTTCATTCTGGAGGATGCCCGGCAGGCCCGGGACCTCGCCGCGTGGATCGCGGACCACTTCGCGCAGATCGCCGCGGCTGCCCAGAGCACCACCAGTAGGGGCCAGCTCATCGAGATCGAGCGGTACCACGTGGGACCGCTGCTGTACCTGCGCTTTGACTACACGACCGGCGACGCGGCCGGACAGAACATGGTCGGCAAGGCCACCTGGGCGGCGTGTGAGTGGATCACCCGCGAGTTCCCGGGGGCCACGCATTACGTGTTGTCCGGGGCCATCGACACGGACAAGAAACACTCCCAGATCAACGTCTTGCGCGGCCGCGGGAAGCGCGTGGTGGCAGAGGCCCGGTTGCCGGCCGCCCTGCTTGAGACACAGATGGGGGTTACCCCTGCCCAGCTCTTCCGGATGCGGCAGGTGAGCCAGGCCGGCGGGGTTCTGGCCGGCAGTGCCAACTTCGGTGCCCACGCCGCCAATGGTCTGGCAGCACTGTTCATCGCCACGGGCCAGGATGCGGCCAATGTCGCCGAATCCCACACAGCCATCACCTACTCGCAGGTGCTGGACAACGGCGACTACTACTGGTCGATCACCTTGCCCGCCCTGATCGTCGCGACCGTGGGCGGTGGCACGGGCCTGCCCACCCAGCGCGAGTGTCTGGCCCTGCTGGGATGCGCCGGACCCGGGCGGGTGCTCGCATTAGCCGAGATCTGCGCCGCGGTGGTGCTGGCCGGCGAGGTGTCCCTGGCCAGTGCCGTGCTGGCTGGGGACTGGGTCACCAGCCACGAGGCGCTGGGGCGCAACCGCTGACCTCCGTCGTCATGGCAGAGGCTCGAGCGGTTTAAAGATCCGCACGAGACGGCGATGTAGGAGCGGGAATGCGCAGATTTGGCCCCACAAAAGGTACATAAGACCCGTATCACCGAGGACTAGGGGTCAAACTTCCGCACGTTGGCGTCGGGCGTGCGGAACTTTGAACCGACTCGCCCGTCACTCACCCTGCGGGCGGTCGGTTCAGCCGTGCAGCTGCCGCCGCAGGGCTAGGCTCGGCATGTGCCTGCCGCACTGCCCTCACCGGCCAACCCAGAGTCCGTCTTCACCTACGCCGCGCCCACTCTGGTCTTCGGCAAGGGTGCCGTTGCCGAGATCGCCTGGCATCTGCGAGCCGCCCGCCGGGTACTCGTCGTCACCGACCCCGGGGTGGCTGCCACCGGCGCCGCGCAACGTGTCGTCGACGCGCTCGCCCACTGCTCGGTGACCGTCTGGACCGACACCGAGGTCGAGCCCACCGACGAGAGCCTGCGACGTATCGGCGACAGCGTGCGCCGCATGGGTCGCGTGGACGCGTTCGTGGCTGTGGGCGGGGGGTCCAGCATCGACACCGCGAAGGCGGCGAACCTGCTGTCCACCAATCCCGGCGACCTCCTTGACTACGTCAACGCCCCGATCGGGGGTGGTGCCGCACCACAGCAGCCGCTCAAACCC
>JAKOZM010000497.1 GCA_029779995.1 Actinomycetes bacterium | reverse complement strand
GTCGGCTGACGTGATCAACTTCTCGGCCAAAGGATCGAGCCTGAGCAAGGGTGAGTCCCTGAAGGACACCGCCCTCACGCTGCAGGCGATGGGGGCCGATGCGGTCGTCATCCGGCACGGCGCCAGCGGCGCCGCCCATCGCCTGGCCACCAGCGGCTGGATGCACGGCCGGGTGATCAACGCTGGGGACGGCACCCACGAACATCCGACGCAGGCCCTGCTCGACGCCTTCACCATTCGCGACCACCTGCGCGACGGCCACGGGGCGCTGGACGGCCTGGACGTCGTCATCGTCGGCGATGTGCTGCACTCCCGGGTCGCCCGGTCGAACGTATGGCTGCTGCACACCCTCGGGGCCCACGTCACGCTGGTCGCACCGCCGACGTTGCTGCCGGTGGGAGTGGACTCCTGGCCGTGTGACGTCTCCTACGACCTCGACGAGGTCATCGGCAAGGCAGATGTGGTCATGATGCTGCGCGTCCAACTCGAGCGGATGAATGCGGCCTTCTTCCCCAGCGCCCGCGAGTACTCCCGGCGTTACGGCATGGACGGCCTGCGGATGGCGACCATGCCCGACCACGCGCTGATCATGCACCCCGGACCGATGAACCGGGGGATGGAGATCGCCGCGGACGTGGCCGACGCCCCCCGCAGCGTGATCGTGGACCAGGTCACCAACGGGGTCTACACGCGCATGGCCGTGCTGTACCTGCTACTGGGAGGGCAAGAAGAGGCATGACAGTTTTGAAGAACGTCCGGCCGCTGGGCGGCGAGACCACCGACGTCCGCATCGAGGGGCACCTGATCGCAGAGATCGGTCCGGAGCTCCGCGATGACGAGATCGTCGAGGGTAACGGTGCGATCCTGCTGCCGGGTCTTGTCGATCTGCACACGCACTTGCGGGAGCCCGGTCGCGAGGACGCCGAAACGGTGGAGTCCGGCACCAGGGCGGCGGCGGCAGGCGGTTTCACGTGCGTGCACGCGATGGCCAACACAACGCCGGTGGCCGACACGGCGGGGGTGGTCGAGCAGGTGTGGCGCCTGGGTCTGGAGGCCGGCTATGCCGATGTCCGCCCCGTGGGCGCGGTGACAGTCGGGCTGGAGGGTAAGACCCTGGCCGAACTCGGGGCCATGGCCGATTCGGCCGCCGGTGTGCGCGTGTTCAGCGACGACGGAAAGTGCGTGTCCGACGCGCTGCTGATGCGCCGGGCCCTGGAGTACGTGAAGGCGTTCGACGGAGTCATCGCCCAGCACGCCCAGGAGCCGCGACTGACCGAGGGTGCTCAGATGCACGAGGGCGCGCTGTCCGGGCAACTCGGCTTGCGGGGCTGGCCTGCCGTGGCGGAAGAGGCGATCATCGCCCGGGACGTGCTGCTGGCCGAACACGTCGGGTCGCGCCTGCATGTGTGCCATGTGTCCACGGAGGGGTCCGTGGAAATCCTGCGCTGGGCCAAGAGCCGCGGCATCGACGTGACCGCCGAGGTGTGCCCGCACCACCTGCTGCTGACCGACGAACTGGCGACCACCTACGACCCGATCTACAAGGTGAACCCACCGCTGCGGTCGGCCCGGCACGCCGCAGCCCTGCGGCAGGCACTGGCCGACGGGATCATCGACATCGTGGCCACCGACCACGCCCCGCACGCCATGGAGGACAAGGAGTGCGAGTGGGCAGCCGCCTCTTTCGGGATGCTGGGCCTGCAGACCGCCCTGCCGGTCGTCAACGAGACCATGGTGCGCACCGGGCTGCTGGACTGGGAGCAGGTTGCGGTGCGGATGTCGCATAAGCCGGCCGCCATCGGGCGGGTGTCCGACCACGGCCGGCCGATTGCCGTGGGGGAGCCCGCCAACCTGACGCTCTTCGATCCCGACTACGAGTGGGTCGTGTCGCCCAGTGACATGGTCAGCCGCAGCCGGAACACCCCCTACGCCGGAATGGTGCTGCACGGCCGGGTGCTGGGCACCTGGCTGCGCGGGTCACCGACCCAACTCGACGGTGTCGTGGTGGAGTTCGAAACCGCCCGATGAACGTCCTGCTCGCCGCCCAACAACAAGAGGTCACCGCCTGGCCGCAACGGCTGCTGCTGACCGCTGTGTTCGTGGCCATCACTGCCTTGGCCATATGGGGCATGTGGCGAAGTTGGCATAGACGCGCTGCCGTGCAACTGCCGGTCGCAACCGCGCCGGTTGATTTCGCCGCCCGTGAGCAGATCGCCGGCCGCTACCTGGGCACGGCCCCGGCCAGCGACTGGATGCAGCGGGTGGTCGCCAACGGCATGGGGGCGCCGGGCAACGCCATCGCCAACATCGCAGACCCTGGCGTGCTGCTGACCCGAGAAGGCGAGCCGGACCTGTTCATCAGCGCGGCGCAGATCATTGGTGTGCAGATCGGCCGGGGGGTGGCAGGTCAGGTCGCGGAGAAGGACGGCATCGTCCTGTGGTTGTGGCAGGCGGGGGACACGGCCCTGCAGAGCGGGTTCCGCCCTGACACCCCTGAGGAAGTGGCCACCTTGTTCCAGGTCAGTCAACGCTTCGTTGGACAGGAGAGCACATGAGTTTCACCATCCCGATGCTCGAGGAGGCCGACGCCCTCGTCTCCGATGCCGCAGTACTCGTCCTGGAGGACGGCACGACCTTCACTGGCAAGGCATTCGGCGCCCGAGGGGCGGTGTTCGGCGAGGCGGTGTTCGCCACCGGGATGACTGGTTACCAGGAGACCCTGACTGACCCCAGCTATCACCGGCAGGTCGTCGTGATGACCGCCCCACATGTGGGCAACACCGGCATGAACGACGAGGACCCGGAGTCCACGCGGATCTGGGCTGCCGGTTTTGTCGTGCGGGACCTGAGTCCGGTCGCCAGCAACTGGCGGGCGACGCGCACTCTCAGCGATGCCCTCGCCGAGGCCGGTGTGGTCGGTGTGCGGGGTGTGGACACCCGTGCGCTGACCCGGCACCTGCGCGAACGCGGGGTGATGCGCGTCGGGTTGTTCAGCGGGGAGGCACTGACCACGGCTGACCAGATGCTGGCGCAGGTGTTCGCCAGTCCAGGGATGCTGGGCGCGAACCTGTCTGCGGATGTCACCACCGCCGAGCCCTACGTGATCCCCGCCGACGGTGAGGCCCGCTTCACAGTCGTGGCCGTGGACCTGGGGATCAAGACGATGACACCTGCGCTGATGGCGCAGCGCGCGATGACGGTGCACGTGGTACCAGCGCACTACACCTACGAGCAGATCGTCGCCCTGAACCCCGACGGGCTGTTCTTCTCCAACGGCCCCGGTGACCCGGCGACCGCCGATCACGCCGTTGGAATCGCCCGAGCCGCGCTGGCCGATCGGCTACCCACGTTCGGGATCTGTTTCGGCAACCAGATCCTGGGCCGCGCGCTCGGCTTCGGCACGTACAAACTGGCCTACGGCCACCGCGGGATCAACCAGCCCGTCCAGGACCGCGCCACGGGCAAGGTGGCGGTCACCTCGCACAACCATGGCTTCGCGGTCGACGCTCCGCTTGACGGCGATGTGGACACCGAGTTCGGGCGAGTGCGGGTCAGCCACGTATGTCTCAACGACGACGTCGTCGAGGGTCTGCAATGCCTGGACGTCCCGGCGTTCAGCGTCCAGTACCACCCCGAGGCGGCGGCCGGTCCACATGATTCGGCCTACCTCTTCGACCGCTTCGCCGCCGCCATGGAAGGTGCCCGCTGATGGGGAAACGCACTGACATTGCCAGCGTTCTGGTGATCGGTTCGGGCCCGATCGTGATCGGTCAGGCCTGCGAGTTCGACTACTCCGGCACGCAGGCCTGTCGGGTGCTGCGCGCAGAGGGTCTGCGGGTGATCCTGGTGAACAGCAATCCGGCCACGATCATGACCGACCCTGAGTTCGCGGACGCCACATACATCGAGCCGATCACCCCCGAGTTCGTGGAGAAGGTCATCGCCAAGGAACGCCCGGACGCGCTGCTGCCCACTTTGGGGGGCCAGACGGCATTGAACGCGGCCGTGGCGCTGGCCGAGAACGGGGTGCTCGACAAGTACGACGTGGAGCTCATCGGGGCAGACATCGACGCCATCCAGCGCGGCGAGAACCGGGAACTGTTCAAGCGGATCGTGGCTAAGGTCGGAGCGGAATCCGCCCGGTCGGCCATCTGCCACACCATCGAGGAGTGCCTGGCAGGCGTCGAGGACCTCGGGTACCCAGTTGTCGTCCGGCCCTCGTTCACCATGGGTGGTTCCGGCTCGGGGATCGCCTACGACGAGGCTGACCTGCTGCGCATCGCCGGGGCCGGGCTGCAGGCCAGCCCTACCACGGAGGTACTGCTCGAAGAGAGCATCCTCGGCTGGAAGGAGTTCGAACTCGAACTCATGCGCGACCGCAACGACAATGTGGTCGTCGTCTGTTCGATCGAGAACCTTGATCCCCTTGGGGTGCACACTGGCGACTCGATCACGGTCGCTCCGGCGTTGACCCTCACCGACCGTGAGTACCAGCGGATGCGCGACGTGGGCATCGCGGTGATCCGGGAGGTCGGGGTGGACACCGGGGGGTGCAACATCCAGTTCGCCATCCATCCGGAGAATGGGCGGATCATCGTCATCGAGATGAATCCGCGGGTCTCGCGCTCCTCAGCCCTGGCCTCGAAGGCGACCGGCTTTCCCATCGCCAAGATCGCGGCGAAGTTGGCCATCGGGTACACCCTGGATGAGATCCCCAACGACATCACGCTCAAGACGCCCGCTTCATTCGAGCCGACGCTGGACTACATCGTCGTCAAGGTGCCCCGATTCGCCTTTGAGAAGTTCCCGGGGGCCGACGACACCCTCACCACCACCATGAAGAGCGTCGGCGAGGCGATGGCCATGGGCCGCAACTTCAGCCAGGCCCTGCAGAAGGCCCTGCGCAGCATCGAGAGCAAGGGCAGCGAGTTCGCGTGGCCACACCAGGCGCGTCCCCTTGATGAACTGCTCGCCGACATCGGCCGGCCTCACGACGGCCGGCTGCAGAAGGTACAGCAGGCCTTGTGGCTCGGGGCCAGCGTCGCCCAGGTGTATGAGATCACCGATATCGACCCCTGGTTCCTGGAACAGATCGCCGGTATCAACGCGATGGCCGATCGGGTGCGATCTGCCGATCCGTTGTCCCCGGATCTGCTGCGTGA
>JAKOZM010000487.1 GCA_029779995.1 Actinomycetes bacterium | reverse complement strand
CGGGGTGGGTGCCGCTGGCGGCATCTACGTCTACCGCAAGTCGACTCAGACCTATAACGCGGCGCGCGATCGCACGTGGAAGGAGAACCTGTCCACCGTTGCGCGGCATGCCTCCAACGTGGCAGCCTCCGCGCGCTACCTGGCACAACTGAGCGGCTCCGAGGAGCAGGCAGCGGTGGTGGACCTGCACAGCGTGCCGGGTGGTAGGAATTAGGCCGTCGTATTTGGTTGGCGTTCCACCAAGATCAACCACATATTGCTGAATCCAACGGTACAAATAGGGCAAAAGCGTCAGACGGCGTCAACTTTGGTTGAGAAACCGGGTAGCACGCGATGGGACAATCAGAGGTGGACACCTAACCCGGCGGAGTCCGCAGCGGGCGCCGATTAGGCTTGGTCACTATGGAGTCAGCCGAGATTCGCCGCCGCTTCCTGGACTTCTTCGCCCAGCGGGACCACACCGTTGTGCCAAGTGCCTCGTTGCTGCTCAATGACCCGACGTTGCTGTTCGTCAACGCGGGCATGGTCCCGTTCAAGCCGTACTTCCTCGGCGAAGCGGTCCCCCCGTATCGTCGTGCGACCAGTGTCCAGAAGGTCGTGCGCACCCTCGACATCGAGGAGGTCGGCAAGACCACCCGGCACGCCTCGTTCTTCCAGATGTGCGGCAACTTCTCCTTCGGTGACTACTTCAAGGAGGGCGCGATCCCGTTCGCGTGGGATCTGCTGACCAAATCCACCACCGAGGGTGGGTACGGGTTCCCGGAGGACCGGCTCTGGGTCACGGTGTATGACGACGACGATGAAGCCGCCCGGTTGTGGCAGGAGCTGGTCGGGCTGCCCCCGGAGCGGATCCAGCGTCGCGGCATGGCGGACAACTTCTGGAGCATGGGCGTCCCGGGCCCCTGCGGGCCGTGCAGCGAGATCTACTACGACCGCGGTCCCGACTATGGCCGGTCCGGTGGCCCGGTGGCCGATGAGGACCGATACCTGGAGGTCTGGAACCTCGTCTTCATGCAGTCCGTGCGGGGTGAGGGGCAGGGCAAGTACGACTTCCCGATCCTCGGCGATCTGCCGAACAAGAACATCGACACCGGTCTGGGACTCGAACGGATGGCCGCCATCCTGCAGGGCGTGGACAACATCTACGAGATCGACACGACCCGCGCCACCATCGACACAGCCGTCGACATCACGGGCCGGGCGTACGGCCGCGACCACGCCGACGATGTGGCCCTGCGGGTGGTGGCCGACCACTCGCGGACCTGCGCGTTCCTGATCGCCGACGGGGTGTTGCCCGGCAATGAGGGCCGGGGTTATGTCCTGCGCCGGCTGCTGCGCCGGGTGGTGTTCAACATGCGCCTGCTCGGGGCGCACGAACCGACGATGAGCACGTTGATCGGCAGTGTGATCACATCCATGTCGCCGCAGTACCCGAACCTGCGGGCCGACGCTGGGCGCATCGACACCATCGCCACCGGCGAGGAGGAAGCCTTCCGGCAGACCCTGCGCTCGGGCACCACCGTGTTCGACACGGCGGTGGCCAACACGAAATCCCGCGGCGCCACCACGATGTCCGGCGCCGACGCCTTCGCCCTGCACGACACCTACGGTTTCCCGATCGATCTGACGCTGGAACTCGCCGCGGAGGCGGGCCTGCAGGTGGATCGCAGCGGGTTCACCGAGCTGATGACCGAGCAGCGCCAGCGCGCCAAGGCGGATGCCGTCGCGCGCAAGGCTGGGGTGACCCCATTGACGGCTTATCGCGAGGTCATGGAGGGCGCCGGCGAGACCGAGTTCACCGGTTACGACCAGTGGGAGTCCGAGGCCCGCGTCAAGGGGCTGCTGGTCGAAGGCGAGAGTGTCCGCACGGCTGCCGCTGGTCAGACGGTCGAGGTCGTTCTGGACCGCAGCCCGTTCTACGCCGAGGCCGGCGGCCAGCTCGGCGACCACGGGGTGATCCGCCTCGACGACGGGACCACCTTGCGGGTGGACGACGTGCAGATCCCGGTGCCGGGGCTGTGGGTGCATCGCGCGCAGGTCATCGATGGCGAAGCTGCGGTGGGGGCACCAGCGGTCGGTGCGGTCGATGTGGAACGGCGCCGGGCGATCAGCCGCGCACACACCGCCACCCACATGATCCACAAGACGTTCCGGGAGATGCTGGGCGACACCGCCACGCAGATGGGCTCGGAGAACGCGCCGGGGCGGCTGCGGTTCGACTTCCCCTTCCCGAAAGCGGTCCCCGACAGCGTGCTGCAGGACGCCGAGGCGCACGTGAACCAGATGTTGCTCGAGGACATGACGGTCACCGCGCGCTACATGACCCAGTCGCAGGCCCTGCAGATGGGCGCCATGGCGCTGTTCGGTGAGAAGTACGGGGACACTGTGCGGGTGGTCAGCGTGGGGGACTGGGCGCACGAATTATGCGGAGGCACCCATGCCCACCGGTCGGGCCAACTCGGGGTGGTGTCCTTCGTCTCGGAGGGTTCGATCGGCTCCGGGGTCCGGCGGGTGGAGGCGCTGGTGGGCTCCGACGCCTACCGCTATCTGGCCCGCGAACATCTGTTGGTCTCCGCGTTGAGCACGATGCTCAAGGCCCCCCGGGAGGACCTCGTCGACCGGGTGGGGACGACCGTCGAGAAGCTCAAGAACGCCGAGCGGGAACTGACCCGGCTCAAGCAGCAGGCCATGATGAGCAACATCGACCAGATTCTGGGCGACGGCCGCGAGGTGGGCGGCGTGCGGTTGTGGACGTTGCAGGCCCCCGAGGGCACCGACGGCAAAGCGCTGCGTGAGATCGCCCTGACCGGGGTGCGCAAGGCGCGTTCCGACACCCCGGCCGCCGTCGTGGCTGCGGCGGTCAGCGATGGCCGGGTGTCGGTCATCGCGGCGGTCAACGCCGTGGCGCAGGAGCAGGGACTTTTCGCCAATGACCTGCTCGGTGCAGCTCTGCCCGCCGTGGATGGTCGCGGCGGTGGGAAGAAGGATGCAGCCCAAGGGGGCGGTTCCAAACCGGAGGGGATCCCGGCGGCTTTCGAGGCTGCCCAG
>JAKOZM010000479.1 GCA_029779995.1 Actinomycetes bacterium | reverse complement strand
CCTGGCCACCGTCGCCCAGGCGCTGCGGTCGCTGACCGGCGACACTGCCGGGCCCGTTCACTGTGTCTCGTTGCGGGGTGGAGTGATGCCGAATCGGGAGTGGATCGACGACCCTCGCGTCTGCTCGGTCATCGCAGCCACGCCGGACATGTGGGGTTCACGAGTCCTCTTCAGCGCTTATGGAACGAGCCACCGGGCCCGACCGCGCGAAGCCGGCCTGCTGGCCATGGACGCGGTGGTGGTGCTGGACGAGGCGCACCTGACTCGTCAGCTGCACCGCACCGGCCAGGTGGTGGCCGACTTGGCACGGACGGCTGCCGCGGCCGTAGGCGTGCCCTGCCTTCAGGTCGTGGGCACGTCAGCGACGCCGTCACGAGGTCACCGCACCATCCCGAGCAGTCAAGCGGAAGGAAGCCTTGGGTGGGTTTCGATTGGCGTGGAGCCAGGCGACCTTTCCGGGCCACACGCCGACGCCGCCTTGGTCGATCGGCTGACTCGACCCAAATCGGTCAGCTACCACGCGACCTCTCTCGCCCAGAACAAGGGCAAAGCGACGGCGGCCTATCTCGCTGAGTTGGCGGATCTGGCGTTGGCGGTGCGCGCCGAGATCCCGACCGACAGTCCGCAAGCGAGAACAGTCGGCGTCATCGTCAATCACGTGGACACCGCAGCTCGCTTGGCGTCCCAGTTGCGCAAGCAGCTGGCACAGCGCGGCGAGTTGGGCGAGGTGGTCTGCTGGGTCGGGCGGATGAGGCCGATGGACCTGCAAGCTCACCAAACCCGGCATCCAGGGTTGTTCGAGGTGGCCGGGGATCAGGGCGTCGCGTTCCTCGTGGCCACCCAAACGGTCGAGGTCGGCATTGATCTTGATCTGGCTGGATTGGTCACGGAACTTGCCCCTGGAGCGGCGCTTGCCCAGCGAGCGGGACGGGTCAATCGGCTGGGCCTGCGCGAACACGCAAGGGTCTTGGTGGTGGGGTCGCCGCGTGAACTCATCGGAACCCGCCGACCATACGAAGCGGCCGAGTTGGAGTCTGCTCACCAATGGTTGACACGGGTTGGAGCCCCAGACAACCCCAGCGGCCTTGCGCCGATTGCGCTGGTTGACGAGTTGTCCCCGCCCCAGGCGATCCTGAGTCGACCGGTCCTCAGCACGTTGTCGCCGGCTGACGCTCTGCGGCTGGCCGAAACGAGTGCAGCCCCCTTCGCCGAAGCCGACCTCTCGTTCTGGCTTCGTGACGATCTGGAGGCAGATGCGGAGGGCGCAAGCGTCGTGGTCCGTGAGCCCCTGCCCGAGGATGACGCGTGTGCTTTGGCACTCATCGAGGCGACACCCCCGGACAGTCGGGAGATGTTCCCGGCGACAGTGTGGGACGCGCAAGGCGTTGTCGACAGGATTCTTGCCGGCGCCTCGACCGGACCCAACAGGTTGTTCGTTGTCCGGGGAGGAACGACCCGCCTGTTGAGACCTGATCCTGGCCTCGAGTTTCGAGCGCGGGCGGGCGATGTTGTTGTCGTCGACCACGGGCACTCGCTGACCTTGGAGGGCGTGATCGTCCTCGATCCACCCAAGGCTGCCGAGCCTGTACAGACCAGTTGGGGCGCGCCAGGCACTGTGGTGTGGTTCGCAGCGGACCACCGTAACGAGATCGTGCAGCTCGTGGAAACTCTTACCGACTCCGGGGGAAGTGCAGAATCCCCCGGAACCCGGCAGGAGTTGAGGGTCGCGGCATGCGAGGCGGTTGGGTTCACTGCAGATATCGCGTTTGCTCCAGAGCCGACCTGGGTCGACGGGGTGCCTGCGTGGGTGGTGTTCCGTTCACCCAAGGGGCTGCTCAGCGACACCACATTGCGCCAGGAATGGGTGGGGTCCGCAGAACCGATTCCGTTGGACGTGCACTCCCGAGCCGTAGCGGACCGCGCGGCGCAGATGGCCGATGGTGTCGGACTCCCTCCCGCGTTGCGGGATGCCGTATGCCGTGCCGGTCGCCTGCACGACGTGGGCAAGGCCGACCCGCGCTTTCAAGCGGAGCGGATGCGCTGGGATGGCTCAACTCTGCTCGCCAAGAGCGGGGGTGCTCGCGCTCAGGAGATTCGGCGGAGACGCGGGTCGGGCCTCCTACCCCGTGGATGGAGGCATGAACAACTCTCCGCGGCAATCGCATTCGACGCGTCAGACCTGGGTGATGAACGGGATCTGGTCATCCGGCTGGTCGGCACCAGCCATGGGCACGGTCGACCGTTCTTCCCGCACGGCGCTGACGTGGTGCCGGTCGGTGACAATGCATTGGCGTCCGACCAGACCGTAGAACGTCTATTCGCAAACGGTTCGGGATGGAGCGACATCCTGGATATCACTCATCGACGGTTCGGAGTCTGGGGCTGCGCCTATCTCGAGGCACTGCTGAGGGCCGCCGACTGCCAGGTGTCAAGGGAGGGCTCATGAACGTCCATGTCTTGTCCGGCGACTTGACGTCGGCACTGTCCCATTTTGCGGCGGTCGGCCTGGCAGCAATCCTCGTAGATGGGGCGACTCACTGCGGCCACGGTGACCCTGAGGCCAGAGTGTGCTGGTCAGATGACACCCCTTCCCAACCGCTGTTGTTCACCTCGCTGGAGAGCGAGGGCGTTGCGGACGTGGTCCACCGTCACGCCGAACGGCATACGCGGCAACTCTCCTGGGTGCAAGCTCGGGTCGCGGTTGGGGTGAGATCCGGAGGCGCGCTCTTCAGCCCCCGACTCAAGGCCTGCCCTGCCGAAGAACTCCCGGCCTTCGAAGCGGAGCGCCAAGGGGCCTTGGCAGAGGCGGCAGGGAGTGGCGAGATGTCCGACCTGGACTGGGGAATGTTAGCCGGTCTCGGTGAACCGGCCTGGTGGCGGTACACCGCCAAGGACTCTCAGCCAGACGCCGGGGCCAGTCGATGGGAAATGAAGACGCGAAACCGCGGCGAGGAGTTCGTCGCCCATCGGCTCGCACCGTTGGCAGGATTGCTTGCGAGACGGACCCCGGCACAGGTGTGGGATGGGCTTTCCGGGCGAGCGGTGACGGACGAGCTGGGCAAGAACAGTGTCACGTCACGGACCGCCACGGGCTTCACGTCACCGAGGCCGACTGACACGGCGCTGGCCTGGTGCGCCCTCTGGGGTATCAGCCTGGTGCCAACCATCCACCGGACGTTTGCGGCTTCGGAAATCAACGGCATGTCCCAGTCGCCGGGCGTGTGGCCGCGAGACCGAGTGCATCCCCGTCTCGCCGCGCTGCCAGTCTTTGTCTCGCCGGTGAGCTCATCCCGCTTCCGCTCGGTTATGTCAACAGCCTCGTTCGATATCGGTGCATTTGGGGACCTCATGACGGCTGATCCCGGCGTATCGGCCGCGAAGGGGTGGCTCGGTACTCAGGGAGTGCGGGCGATCGTGCGTTTCCCCGTCATCGTCGCAGGAAGCTCCTCGGCACCTGAGCGTCAACTGCTAGCCGGCGAGGTCGAACCCTTGTGATCGACGAACGGCCGGAGGAAGCGCTCCCGATCAGCCTCGTTGCCCACACCGTCTTCTGCCCGCGGCGGGCCTGGCTTGAGGCGGTTGGCGAGACCGTCGGAAGCGAAGCGATGGAGGCCGGGGTCGCGTCCCATCGCGGAGTCGACCAGCGGGCTGACGATCGGTCTGTTGCCCGCCGATCGGTGGATGTTTTCAGCGCCGAGCTTGGCGTTATCGGCAAGTGCGACGTCGTCGAGAGCGGCGCGCATGGTCACCTGCGGGTCGTGGAGTACAAGGCCGCACCCTTGAGACGCCGCCCGGCGGTGACCGACGCTCAGCGGGTGCAGCTGGCACTCCAGGGTATGTGTCTCAGCGAGATGGGCCACACAGTCACGGGGTATGCCGTGTTCTTCACCAACCATCGCACGACAGTCGAGGTCGATGTAGACGGTGACTTGCGACGCCAGGCCGTCGACATGGTCGCTCAAACCCGAGAGGTGGTGGAGTGCCCCACAGCGCCGCCTCCACTTGACTCCGATCCCCGTTGCGGCCGGTGCTCTCACGCGGGCATCTGCCTTCCGGACGAGCGACGCCAGGACGTCGTGTTGCGACAGATCCGGGCAAGCGACCCGACAGGAGAATGCCTCTATCTGACGGTTCCGGGGAGTCGAGCATCGCTCGACCACGGTCGGATCGAGGTGGCGCGTCAGGACGAGAAGCTGGCGTCGTTACCCATCGACCGCGTGAATTCGGTCGTGATCTTGGGCAACGTGGACCTATCGACGGGACTCATCAGAGAGTTGCTGTGGCGCTCAGTTCCTGTTGTGTGGGCTTCCGGGCGTGGCCGCGTGGTTGGAGTGGCCCGAAGCAGCCGGTCCCCCAACGGACAGGTGAGGCTGCGCCAGCATGTCGTGGCGGCGCATGGGAACCTCGACTTGGCACGAGAGCTGATCGCGGCCAAGTTGGCCAACCAGGCAACGCAGCTCCGCCGCAGCGCCCGTAGAGACGTCGCCGCTGAGGTTGCCAGGGTTCGCCGCCTGGCTCGAGCGTGTGCCTCGGCCGCGTCGGTCCCGGAGATCCTTGGGCTGGAAGGCACCGCAGCCAGCATCTACTTCAGCTCCCTACCCGCCATGCTCAGCTCAACCGTCGAAAGCGGCTTCATCACCAGTTGGCCCGGAAGGGAGGGCAGGGGTGCCGCCGATCCGGTCAATGTGGCGCTCAACCTGGTCTACGGACTCCTCCTGGCAGATGTCATCAAGTCGATCCACGCATGTGGTCTGGATCCCCATGCCGGGTTCGTGCACTCGTCAAGCCGAAACAAGCCGGCTCTCGCACTCGACCTTATGGAGCAGTTCCGCCCCCTTGTCGCTGATTCCGCAGCTCTCACCGCGCTGAACAATGGCGAGTTGAGGCTATCGATGTTCACCGATGTGTTGGGCGGGTGGCGCCTCCGAGACGGGGGACGGCGGGCTCTTGTCGCGGCTTACGAGCGGCGGGCCAATCAGGAGTTCAAGCACCCCGTCTTCGGCTACCGGGTGAGCTGGAGGCGAGCCATGGAGGTGCAGGCGCGGATGATCCTCGGCGTCCTGGACGGCTCACAAGCCGCCTATCGGGGAGTCCGAACCCGATGACGCGTGCACTCCCGCGGAGGACTCTCGTGGCGTACGACATTCCCGACGACAAACGGAGGTCGCGAGTCGCGCATCTGCTGGAGAGCTACGGTGATCGAGTTCAGTTCAGTGTATTCGTGGTCGACGCCGCCCCCGCGCGGCTCGTGCGCATGCGGAGCGAGCTGACCAGAGCGATCCACCCGTCTCTCGACTCCATTCTGCTGTGTGATCTTGGGCCGACAGCTGGAGTCGGCGACTCCTCCTTCGCTTGGATCGGGCTATCGCGGCCTGTGACGACAGCCGGCTCCTTCATCGTGTAGCGAGAGGTGGCAGCGGCCACCGCGTGAGCAGGAACCCGTCGCCAGGCGTTTCTGCTGGTCAGGCCCCGGGCTGCTCTCGGCTTGCCTTGCATAGCGGCCAAACGCGGGAGCGATGACGTCACCTCTCGCGGCGCCCTTCATCGTCGCTGCTCAGCCCTGCCAGAATGGGAGTGCAGTCGCTGCTCTCGCGAGTGCAGCCCTTCGTGGAGGCGTGAAGCGATGCGCGCGAGGCTCCGCGCCCCTCGTCGGTCGCTGCACTCGCGAGAGCAGCCCTTCGTTGTGGCCGCCTGGCCGGCCTCGCACAGACCCACACGGTGGGGCCGGTCGCTGCTCTCGCGAGAGCAGCCCTTCGTTGAGGCAGGCGGGCCAGTCTCCCGCGACGCGCAACACGGGCGAGGTCGCTGCTCTCGCG
>JAKOZM010000477.1 GCA_029779995.1 Actinomycetes bacterium | reverse complement strand
GGCGAGAGCCGGGGTGGCAGTGAGCAGCGGAAGACCACCCATGAGGACAGCCGCAGCGGTCATGCCGGCGGCGGTTCGGATCTGGTTGGGGCGCGCTTCAGTGCGCATGCGTATCTCCTTCTCATGCCGCCTACCGAGTTAGCTGACGGGCTCGGGCAGAGAAGTGCCCTACCGCTGTGATGCGGATTCGCCCCAAAGTGCTTTTGGTTCCCCGGCGCTTGATGCTTCGGCGGTTGCTGAGGTGTCGGGCTCTCCGACGTAGTCCCTCAGGCGTCGCAATAGGACCGTACCCCGATTTGATTGAGCAGGAAACCAACTGTGAACGAAGTCACGGGCGTGTGAAACAGGTCACTAGGGGGCGTCACCAGCGATCAGTCGCTCCAGGAGTTGGGCCACGCCGTCCTCCGCCGGAGAGGGCAGCACCCGCTGTGTGAGTTGGCGCAGGGATGGGTGGCCGCTGGCCACCGTCATCGGCAGATCGACTGCCTGCAGCAGAGCCAGATCATTGGGCATGTCACCGATCGCGATCACGGTGCGGTCGGGCCACCGCTCGTCGATGAGCCGGAGCAGGGCCCGGGCTTTGGTCACCCCGGACGGTCCCATCTCGATGAGCAACTGGCCGAAAGCGGAGTGGGTGGGTTCCACGAGGTGCCCGGCCAAGCTGCGCACCTGCTCCAGCACCTCGTCGGCATGATCCTGGGGCAGGTCGGGCACGGCGGCTAGCAGTTTGAGCGTGTGGCCATTCCACCGTTCGGTGCGGAACACGAAGTCCGAGCGCAGCCCGACCAGGAGCGCATGAACCTGTTCGACCGTCTCGTCCGGGATCGCCTCGATATTCAGGGGATCGCCTCGGTACAAGGTCAGGGCGCCGTTGGCGCAGATCGTGATGGGTCGGTGCTGCGTGGTCTCGTACACCGCCTCCAGCCACCGCGGGGGCCGGCCCGTCGCGTACATCACGTCGACGCCGGCCGCTTGGGCGGTCCGCAGCGCCTCACGGGTTCGCTCGGACACCGTATGGTCGGGGCGCAGCAACGTGCCGTCCAGATCCGTGACGACCAGGTAGGGCATCAGGCGGGCGTCAACTGCGTACGTCCCCCGAGGTAGGGCTGCAACGCCGGCGGGATGGCGACCGACCCGTCGGCGCGCTGATGGTTCTCCAGCAGTGCCACGATCGTGCGGGTGATGGCGGTGAGGGTGCCGTTGAGGGTGGCGACCGGTGTAGTGGCCTTGCCCTGCTTGGTCCGGATCCGCAGCCGACGGGACTGGAAGGTGGTGCAGTTGGACGTGCTGGTGAGCTCGCGGTAGCGCTGCTGGCTGGGGATCCAGGCCTCGCAGTCGAACTTGCGGGCCGCGCTGGCGCCCAGGTCCCCGGTGGCGACGTCGATGATCCGGAACGGGATCTCGAGGGCCTCCAGGAACCCGATCTCGCACTGCAGCAGGCGCTGGTGCTCCTCGGCGGCCTGCTCGGGGGTGGTGAAGACGAACATCTCCACCTTGTCGAACCAGTGCACCCGGAAGATGCCGCGGGTGTCCTTGCCGTGGGACCCGGCCTCGCGGCGATAACAGGGGGAGAAGCCCACGTAGCGCAGCGGGAGGTCCTCGAGGATCTCGTCACTGTGGTAGGCGGCCAGCGGCACCTCGGCCGTGCCCACGAGGTACATGTCGTCGTCGGGCAGGTGGTACACGTTCTCTGCAGCCTGGCCCAGGAAACCCGTGCCCGCCATCGCCTGTGGACGGACCAGCGCGGGCGGGATCATGGGCGTGAATCCGTTGCGCTGCGCCTGATCCATGGCCAGGTTGACCAACGCCAGTTCCAGCAGGGCACCAGGGCCGGTGAGGTAGTAGAAGCGTGACCCGGAGACCTTCGCGCCGCGCGCCATGTCGATCGCGCCGAGCGTCTCGCCGATCTCCAGATGGTCGCGCACCTCGAAGTCGAACTCGGGAATGGTGCCGCGCTTATCGATGACCGAGAAGTCGTATTCGCCACCGATCGGGGCGTCCATGTCGACGACGTTGGATAGTGCATCGACCAGACCGTGCAGTTCCTGCTCGTGCTCGCGGGCCTGCTGCTCGGCATCCTTGACCGCGGCCGCCAGTTCTTTGGTCCTGGCCAGCAGGGCCGGGCGCTCATCGGTGCTCGCGGAGGCCACCTGGCGGCCCAGATCCTTCTGCTGTGCCCGCATGCGCTCAAAACTGGTCAACGCTGCGCGATGTGCCTGGTCGGCAGCAACGGCCCGCTCCACGAGATCGGGATCCTCGCCCCGGCGGACCTGGGAGATGCGGACTTGCTCGGGCTGGTTGCGCAGAAACTGCAGGTCAATCACGATTCCGAGGGTATCGGGCGAGACCTCGCGCCAAACGCCTCACTGACCGCCGCATTTGGCGCGACCTTGTTCGAGGGCGGCGATGAGTTGCTTCATGAAGTCGTCCGCCGAGTGGCGAAGCGCCAGTGTCGATACGCGCAGGAACACCCGATCGCCGGTCAGCACCATGCAGTTCTGCCGAAAGTCGTCATCCATGCGGACCATCTGGTCCAGATGGCCGATCCCGTCGATCTCCACCACGACCCCCTCCTGGTCCCAGAAGACGTCCAGGCGCCGCGGCCGCCGCTTGCCGTCTCGGCGCCATACTTGACGGTCTGGCTCACGGATGCCGTACTGGCGGCACAGTCGCGCGAAGTGGAGTTCGTTCATGCTGGTGATCCCGTGGTCGTACTCGTCGGCTGTGGTCAGGATCCGGGCGCGACGGGGGATCACCGGAAGGTCGGCGAGTTCATCGACGATGTCCCGAACGGTGACCAGCCGCTGCTGGAGAACGGTTATGACGATGTACTCAGCCTCTAGGTCCGTCCGTGCCCACGCGGCCGCGTGCACCGTTGCTGCCGGTGGACGGGCCCGGGGGATGCCGCCCTTCGCCGCCCGTGGCATGAATCGTGTGCGACGAAGCCGCAGCCAGGTCGGCAGTGACCGGGCCTTGGCGCTGGCGTGCCCGAGAACGTCGATAGCCCCGGCGCGCTCGCCTCTCCATCCGTGACATGTGAGGGCGGCTTGACCGGACAGCATGGCCTGGGGGCCGCAGTGCAACGCTCCCGCCCACAGGTACTGGTCCTCTCCCGGATCACCGGGAGCGGCGTAGAAGACACGACTCGTGAGCTTCGTCCAGAGGCCGGAGGTCGCAGCTCGCAACATCGCCTGCTGCGAAGGGGCGCCAGGCTGCCAGGAGGCGATCACGTTCGCCTGGTTGCTGAGCAGGCTCAGAGCATGAGGGGAGAGGTGGGGCACCTGATCCATCCTGATGCCGGATCGGGCCTTGGATCGCCCCTGTGGACAACAGGCGCGCGCCAAACGCCTCACTGACCGCCGCATTTGGCGCGAGGTCTAGAGGTAGGGACCGTTGTGTGGTGCTTCCACGTGCGGCTGGCCCTCGATCGCCTGTCGGCGCATCTGTTCCAGTTGGGCACGGGCGGCCATCTGCTGGGCGAACAGCGCGGTCTGGATGCCGTGGAACAGGCCTTCGAGCCATCCGACCAATTGTGCCTGCGCGATCCGCAGTTCGGCTTCACTGGGGATCGAGTCATCAGTGAAGGGCAGACTCAACCGGTCCAACTCCTGCACCAACTCGGGCGCCAGGCCCTCCTCGAGCTCCTTGACGCTGGTGGCGTGGATCTGCTTGAGGCGCTGGCGTGCGGCCTCGTCCAGCGGAGCGCTCTTGACCTCGTCCAGCAGCTGTTTGATCATGCTGCCGATACGCATCACCTTGGCCGGCTGCTCCACTTGATCGGCCACGCTGGGCCCGTCGTCCGGATTGACGATGATCACGGAGGGCTGCTCACTGGGTTGTTCAGTCATCGGAGAACTCGGATTTCCTCTGCTGTCGCTTGCCTTGCCTGATAGTCACAATCGTGTCGCCCTTCTGCAGGACGCGCAGCCCCTCGGTGTTGAACCGGTAGATCTGATCCCCGCGTTCCACCGCCAACAGCATCTCCCCGGTGCGGGCCAGTTGGTCCGGGCTGATGCCCAACTCCGCGCGTCCCACTTCCCGCTCGCGCACCTCCAGACCCTCAGACGGGTCCAGCAGATCCTCCATGAGTTCGCCCGCCAACGGGTGAACCAGCTGCATCCCCAGAAGGCGTCCCGCCGCCTCAGCGGTGGTGATGACCCGATCAGCGCCGGATTGTTTGAGCACGTTCGCGCTCGCCTGCTCACGAGCGGCCGCCACGAGCTTGGCCTGCGGAGCCAGTTTGCGCACCGCCAGAGTCACCAGCACCGCCACATCATCGCGGTCCACCGTGACGATGACTCTGCCCGCAGTCGGGACATCGGCGTGCGTGAGCACCTCCTCGCGGCGGGCGTCGCCCAAGATCCCTGCCACGCCTGGATAGGCCTCGGACGAGGGGTCAGTGGGATCTTTGCGGGACGGTCGGGTGGCGTCCTCGACGGCGGCCGGATCATGACTGATGACCACGATGGTCTCGGGCTTCACGTCGTTGTCCAGCAACATGCGCACGGCGGAGCGGCCTTTGACGCCGTACCCGATGACCACGGTGTGGTTCTTCAACTTCTTCCTCCAACGGCGTTCGCGGAACTCGTCGCGGGTGCGAGCGGTGAGGACCTCGATCGCCGACCCGACCAGGACGATGAGGAACAGCAGGCGCAATGGTGTGATGAGAAAGACGTTGACCAGCCGGGCCTGATCCGTGGCTGGCGTGATGTCACCGTAGCCGGTGGTCGACAGCGACACCGTGGCGAAGTAGAGCGCATCCACCAGATCCACCGGGGTGCCGGTGTTGTCCTGGTACTGGTCGCGCTGGACCCACACGAGAAAGGTGCAGGCGGCGATGGCGAAGAACGCCAAGCCCACGCGCACGAACACGCTGGTGATCGGACTCCAGTTCCAATTCGGAAGGGAAAGCCGCCCACCCAGCCGGGACTCGTCGTCACGGTGCGCCACGTCGGGCCACTCTACACGCAGCGGCTGCCGCTTGACCGAGGCTAAAGTTGACACTAGCGTCAACTTCATGTCTGCGCTGCGCTCAATGGTTGACACGGGTTCCCCACAGTTCCAGGCCAACCGCCAGGCGATGCTCGAAGCCCTGGCTGCCATCAGTGAGTTGCAGGGCTCGGTGGCCGCCGGTGGCGGGTCCTCCGACCCCGAGAAGAACGCCCGCACCATCGCCCGTCATCGCAAGCGCGGCAAGTTGCTGCCACGCGAGCGGATCGCATACCTGCTGGACGCCAGCAGCGCCTTCCTGGAGTTGAGCCCACTGGCGGGTTGGGGCACACAGGATCCGCTCGGGGCCGGCCTGGTCACCGGCATCGGGACCATCGAGGGCACCGAGTGCATGATCATCGCCAATGATCCGACGGTGAAGGGTGGTGCGCAGGGTCCCACCGCGGTCCGCAAGGGTCTG
Organism: Actinomycetes bacterium; assembly: GCA_029779995.1. The sequence goes on along the minus strand of JAKOZM010000477.1, from coordinate 1,723 downwards.
CGTGCCATGGACATCGCCCGGCAGAACCGCCTGCCGCTGGTGAGCCTGACGGAGTCGGCGGGAGCCGACCTGCCGCAGCAGGCCGACATCTTCGTCCCGGGCGGGGCCAGCTTCAAGAACCTCACGCAGTTGTCAGCGGCTGGCATCCCCACGGTCACCATGGTCTTCGGATCCTCGACCGCCGGCGGCGCCTACGTGCCGGGCATGAGTGACTACGTGGTGCTGCAGAAGCAGGCGGCCAAGGTCTACCTGGGCGGCCCGCCACTGGTCAAGATGGCCATTGACGAGGACGCCGACGAGGAGGAACTCGGTGGCGCCGAGATGCACGCCCGGGTATCGGGCCTCGCGGACTATTTGGCGCAGGACGAGACCGACGCGCTGCGGATCGGCCGGGAGATCGTGGGACATCTGCGGTGGCGCAAGGCCGGCCCCGGGCCTGATCGGACACCCATCTCGCCGCGCTACGACCCCGATGAGCTGGCTGGGATCGCCTCAGCCGACGTGCGGGTGCCCTTCGATGTGCACGATGTCTTGGCCCGTGTGCTCGATGACAGTGCGTTCGAGGAGTTCAAGCCCCTCTACGGCTCGACCCTGGTCACGGGTTGGGGGCACATCGGTGGCTATCCGGTGGGCCTGCTGGGCAACAACGGCATCCTGTTCAGCGAGGAGTCCCATAAGGGCGCGCAGTTCATCCAGCTGTGCAACCGCATGGAGGTCCCGATCGTCTTCGTGCAGAACATCACCGGCTTCATGGTGGGCACACGCTACGAGCAAGGCGGCATCATCAAGGACGGCGCGAAGCTCATCAATGCGGTCTCCAACTCGACGGTGCCGCACTTGACGCTGATGATCGGAGCCTCCTATGGCGCGGGCAACTACGGCATGAGCGGGCGCGCTTACGACCCTCGGTTCGTCTTCACGTGGCCGAACCACCGGATCGCGGTGATGGGGCCGAAGCAGCTGGCGGGTGTGTTGACGATCGTGGCACAGCAGAAGATGGGCGACGCCTTCGATGACGCTGCGTTCGCGCCTGTCCGCGACGCCTTCGAGAAGCAGGTGGAAGAGCAGTCCACGGCGCTGTTCGCCACCGGAAGGCTGTGGGACGACGGCATCGTCGATCCGCGCGACACCCGGACCGTCCTGGGCCTGGCACTGTCAGCGGTGCACTCCGCGCCGGTCGAGGGAACCAGTCAGTACGGCGTCTGGCGGATGTAACGGCGGCGTGCCCCGCCGTGGGCGGCGCTTGCGGTCAGGGGTCTTCGAGGGTGCTGCGGTAGACCCGTCCGGTGGGGCTGGTCCATTCCAGGACCCCGCCGGGGAGTCTGCGCACGGTCCATCCGGTGTGAGTTTTGAGGCGGTGATGGTGCCGGCACAGACACGCCAGGTTGTCGGCATCAGTCGGCCCGGCCGGCCAGGGAACGAGGTGGTCGAGGTCGCATGCTCGGGCGGGGCGCTGGCAGCCGGGGAACCGGCAGTGCCGGTCCCTCACCTGCACATACCGCCGCATCGCGAGGCTCGGGGCGTAGCGGATGCCCATGGGTGGGCGGGTCAGGACGGTCACCGCGGGTGTGTGCAGCCGGGCCAGCAGGTCGGCGGCGTGACCGTCGCTGATCGGGCCGTACCCTTCGATCTCGGCCCCCTGGTCGGTCATGATGATGGTCACCGGGACCTGCTGGGCGGGGCTGATCCCCGTCAGCAACTCCACGAAGGTGTCGGCCTGATT
>JAKOZM010000476.1 GCA_029779995.1 Actinomycetes bacterium | reverse complement strand
ATCGGCTTCGACGCCGCCTCCACCGCAGGGGAGGAAGCGAAGAACCCGAAGCGCGACCTGCCGATCGCGATCATCGGTTCCCTCATCGTGGTGACGATCATGTACCTGCTGGTCACGGTGGCGGCGATCGGCGCCAACGGCGGCCAGCCCAGCGACTTCGAGGGCCAGAGCAGTGAAGCCGTGTTGGCCCGCATCGCCAATGATGTGACCGGCAGCACCTGGGCCGGGACGCTGATCGCCCTCGGAGCGGTCGTCTCGATCTTCTCGGTGGTGCTGGTGACGATGTACGGCCAGACCCGCATCCTGTTCGCCATGGGTCGCGATGGCCTGCTGCCCAGGGTGTTCACGAAGGTGAATCCCCGCACTCAGACACCGGTGAACAACACGATCATCGTGGCAGTCGTCATCAGCGTGCTGGCAGCCCTCATCCCACTCGGGCAACTGGCCGAGGCCACGTCGATCGGCACCCTGTTCGCGTTCATGATCGTCAACGCCGGCGTCATCAGCCTGCGGCGCAGCCGACCGACCATGGACCGGTCGTTCAAAACCCCCTTGTATCCGTTGACCCCGATCCTGGGCATGATCGGCTGCCTGTACCTGATCGCTTCCCTGGCGTGGATCACCTGGCTCGTGTTCGCCATCTGGTTGGCCGTGGGTCTGATCATCTACTTCGGATACGGTCACCGGAAGGCCCGGCTGGCCCAGGGCGATGACGACTGGACCCCGGATCCCGAGCCGCCGCTGGTCCACGGGGAGTGACATGAAGATCCTGGTCGGGGTGATCTCCGAATACAGCGCCGATGACGCCATGGCATTGGCGGCGGTCCTGCAACGGGCGTTCGGCGCGGAGGTGGTGCTCGGCACGATCTACGCGCACTCCGCCGATACCGCTGGCACGCGGACTGTCAACGCGGAATGGGTGCAGTACCTGAAGGACGACGCTGTGGATGTCCTGCAGGAGGCGGCCGACGACGCCCCGAAGTCGGGCCTGGTGGAGTTCCAGACGGCCATGCACGGGCACCGGTCCAGTGGGGTCGGCCTGGTCGAACTGGCTGAGCAGATCCACGCCGATCTCATCGTGATCGGCAGTGCCCCCGGGTCGGCGAAGGGCAGATTCCTCATCGGCTCGACAGCCGATCAACTGCTGCATGGATCGCATGTTCCGCTGGCCCTCGCCCCGGCGGGTTATCGGCGCGTGCGGCCGGAATCTCTCGGGCGGATGGTGGTGGCGTTCCAGGACACAGCGGAGTCCCGGCGGGCCCTGCAGTGGGCTGCCGAACACGCCAACGGCCGCACCCTGACCGCGCTGACGGTCTTGATGAGGCATCGGGTCATGGGCAGCCAACTCTCTTTCGACAGCGAGAACCTGGTTGTGCAGCAGGCCCGTGAGGACGCCCAAGCAGCCCTCGACGAGGCGCTGGCGCAGATGGGCGCCGACGCCCAGTCCCTGATCACGGTCGGCGATGACACGCAGGCCGCGCTCCAGCGTGTGGACTGGCTCGGCGATGAACTGCTCATCCTCGCCTCGGCCCGCGGCGGTGTGCTGCGCCGGGTCTTCCTCGGTGACATGACGTACAAACTGGTGCGGGCCACCCCGGTGCCGGCAGTGGTCCTGCCGCGCCACACCTGAGCGCCTCGACCTCTATGCAGGCTGTCATCACGGGTGCACACGGCTTCATCGGCCGGGCGTTGCTGGCCGCTCTGCCCGGTGCCGTGGGTATCGACATGGCAGACGGTGACATCGCCGAGCCGGGACCGTGGCAAGACAGGGTGCGCGGCGATGTGGTGATCCACACCGCAGCTGCGGTGGGCATGCCGCGGCAGGCCGGCCATTTCTGGCGGGTCAACGTCCTAGGGACTCGTAATGTCCTGCAGGCAGCCATCGCCAACGGTGTGCCGCGGATCGTGCTCTTCTCCAGTGTCACGGTCTTCGGCAACGAGTTCCCCGACCAGGTCGGCGAGGACTACCCCACCCGACCCACCGCCGTGCCGTATGCAGACTCCAAGATCGCCGCCGAACATCTGTGCCTGATCACCCCCGGCATCGAGGTGGTGATCGTGCGCCCAGGGGATGTCTACGGTCCGGGCAGCCGGCCCTGGACCCTCCTGCCTGTGCAGATGATCCGTAGCCGGCAGGTCGCAGTGCCCACCACCGGGGTCCACAGTCCCGTCCACGTCGATGACGTCGTGGCCGGGACCGTGGCGGCAGCTCGCTCCCGTGACGCGGCCGGAGAGGTCATCACGCTGTCCGGCGGTGTCGGGGTTCCGACCGCGGCCTACTTCGACCACTATGCGCGCATGTTGGGGCGGCGCCGGGTGCCCCGGGTGCCGCGGTCGCTGATGCTGAGGGCCACTGCCGCGGCCAACCGGGTGGGCCTGCTGCCCGAGTTGAGCCCTGCCGGGGTCAGGTATCTCGCCGACCGACGAGGCACGTACAGCATCGCTAAGGCTGAGCGACTGCTGGGTTGGCGGCCGCAGGTGGCGCTCGACGAGGGGATGGCCCGGACGCAGCAGTGGCTGGCGGACGAGGGCCTGCTGACCAGCTGACCGCTTCGCGCCATGTCGCCCGTCCCGGGGGAGGCGTTGCACCACACGGTCTGCAAGGATCGCTGCATGATCGGTGTGCGTGAGACCGACCGGGAACTCTACGATGCCATCGCGGAGGCCGGGACGCCCAAGGTCGATGCCACCCTGCGGGTTGTCAGCCGGGCAGCGAACTACTCGCGGCTCTGGATGGGTGCTGCTGGCCTGCTTGCCGCTTTCGGAGGCCCGACCGGCCGTCGCGCGGCGGTCACCGGGCTGGTGAGTATCGGACTGACCTCAGCGGTGGTCAACCAGGGGTTCAAGCGCATGTTCCGTCGCGATCGTCCGACCCGGCTCGAGCAGGATCTGAACCGGCACGTGCGGATGCCGGAGTCCACCTCCTTCCCGTCCGGGCATTCAGCAAGCGCGTTCGCCTTCGCCCAAGGGGTGTCCGCGACCATGCCCTGGACGGGTCTGGGTCTGCGGGGCCTGGCCACGGTTGTGGCGTACTCGCGGGTGCATACCGGCGTGCACTACCCGTTGGATGTGGTGGCCGGAGCGATGATCGGCACCGGCATCGGCCAGTTGACGGCAGAAGGTGTGGACAAGGTCTGGCGATGAGTCAGGTCTCCTTCGCCAGCCGCCGGCGTCTGGCGGCACTGGGTGCGTTGGCGGCGGCGGCGATCGGGGTCCTGGCGATGATCCGGGGCATCACGGAGAACCCGATCGCCATCCTGGTGTCGGTGCTGGCGCTGCTGGCCGCCATCGGCATGGGCTGGGTGACACTTACTCGTAGCGGCGAGGACCGCACGCGGGCGGCCTGGCTCACGTTCGCCCTGCTCGCGGCGGCCTTCGTGGCCGCTGTCGGCGCCCACGACGAAGGCTGGATCATCATCTTGGGGGGTCTGAGCATCGCCGCCTCCCTGCCGTTGGGTCGCTACGCGCTGGGCCGCGACCGCCGCTCGCTGCACGAGCTGGCCCGCCCCGGCGAGGTGGTGGCGGCAGCACTCAAGCCCGTGCTGCTGATCAACCCTCGTTCCGGTGACGGCAAGGCTCAGCGGATCGATCTCATCGCCCGGGCGCAGGCCCGGGGCATCGAGTGCCGCCGGTTCGGAGACGACGTTCCGCTGCGGGATCTGGCCGAGCAGGCGGTCCGCGAGGGTGCCGATGTCATCGGTGTGGCCGGCGGGGATGGCTCCCAGGCCGTCGTCGCTGACGTCGTGCGCCTGGCGGGGGTGGCGATGGTCGTGATTCCGACGGGCACCCGCAATCACTTCGCGATGGATCTCGGGCTGGATCGCAGCGACCCCGCCGCCTGCCTCGATGCGTTCGGCCCGGCGCGCGAGAAGGTCGTGGACATGGGCCAGGTGAACGGCAGAGCGTTCATCAACAACGTGTCGATGGGGATCTACGGCTCCGTGGTGCAGCGCGCCACCTACCGTGAGCGCAAGTTGGAGACGGCCATGGAAGAGTTACCCACTCTGGTGGCCGACCCGCCGCAGTTGACGTTCACCGGCCCCGATGGTCAGCAGCACAGCACCGTGCACGTGGTCATGGTGAGCAACAACCCCTATCTGCTGGAGGTGCGGGGGGCAGGTGGACGACCGCGGCTGAACACCGGCGAGTTGGGTGTCATCACCGCCGAGTTGAGCAGCGCCGCCGGTGTGACCGAGATGTTCGCGCGGGCGGCACTGGGTGCCATGGCCTCGTCACCGGGCTTCAACGCCTGGACCGCGCCCACCTTCGAGGTGGATTCGCAGACCACGATCGCCGCCGGCGTCGACGGCGAGGCTGTGGAGGTCACCGCGCCCGCGGTATTCCAGATCCTGCCCGCTGCTCTGCGGGTCCGGATCCCGCTGACCGCCATCGGCCGGTCCCCGGCGGCGTTCGTGGTGGACTTCCGCGCGGCGTTCGCCGAGTTGTTCCGCCGGGCGTTCCTACCCGTCCAGGATTGGCAGCCCTTGCCCCGCCGGTGAAGTGCCCAGTTCCGGGAGGGTGTGACGCCCGCAGGATGAATGGGCGTGGCTGTCCCGGCTGATTGGCGCGGTCGTCGCCACGTCCCGCTACCCTCGGCACGTGACCGAGCAACAACTGCGTTCTCCCCGGCACGTCCTGCGAGCAGGCGTGCCTCTCGCGTTAGGCGCCGTGGCGGCGGTGATCGCCATTCTCGCCCTCTACATGTGGATCCCGGAGCCGACGGGCGAGGACCCGCCCTGGCTCGTCTTCGCCGCCATCGTCCTGGTGACGATCGTCTACTGCATCGCCGGGGTCTGGGCGCTCTTCCGCATCCAGAAGTCCCGGCACCCGGCAGCCACCGGGATCACGATGCTCGCCGTGATGGTGACTGCGATCATCGCGATCTTCGCCTTGGCATATCTGTCGTTGAGCATCGACAATCCGGCCAACTTCAACGTGCCGTTGGACAAGATCAGCGCTCTCTACTTCACGATGACGATCCTGACGACGGTGGGCTTCGGTGACATCCATGCCCAGACCCATCCGGCCATGATCGCTGTGATGGTGCAGATGGTGCTCAGCCTCACTCTGGTCACAACCCTGGCGAAGGTGCTGATGGAGACCTCCCGGCGGGTGACCCGAAAGCGGATGGCCACGGCAGCCGAACATCTGCCGGCTCAGGCGGACTGATCGCCGATCTCGCCGCGGCGCAGTGCGTCCGCGACCTCTTCGACCTTGGCCCAGATGATGGCGCGCACC
>JAKOZM010000308.1 GCA_029779995.1 Actinomycetes bacterium | reverse complement strand
CCGGGCGCCCGATCCACTTCGGTCATGCCTCCCGCGACGAAGGTGGGGTGCACGATCGTCACACGTACCCCGTCGCGCGCCAGCTCCGGACCGATCGCGGTGAACAACCCGGTGACGGCGTGTTTGGCCGCTACGTACGCGGGCCGGCCAAGCACCGGGGCGAAGCCCGCGACCGAGCCGATCAGGACGATCTGTCCGCGACTGCGCCGCAGGCCGGGCATCGCGGCCAGAGCGACCGATACGGCCGCGAAGTGGGTGACGTCCATGACCCGGCGGTGAGTTGCCAGGTCATAGTCCTCGAAGGAGCCGATGGCCGACAGGCCCGCGCTGAGGACTAGCAGGTCGATGCGTTCGTGTTCGGCGAGGATGTCCCGCATCACCTGCTGGACGACCGCGTCATCAGTCAGGTCGCACCCAATGAACCGAGAGTCGCCAGGGGGGCAGGCGCTTGGAAGGTCCAGGCCGACGACCGTGTCGCCGCGCGCGGACAGCCGGTCGGTGATGATCCGTCCGATCTGGCCCGCGGCACCGGTGACCACGGCCACCGTCTCAGCCACGGCGACCCTGCTGGAAGATGGCGTACACCTCGCGGGTGCTCTTGCTGGGCAGGCCGGGGAAGTCGCGGCGCAGTCTGGTGTTGTCCAGAACCGGGCGATGCAGCAGGAACTCGACCTGTTCCGGGCCGTACCGACCGACACCGAAGCGGCGCATCACGCCGAGCCCCGTGCGTACCCACTCGGCGGGGATGGCCACGACGCGCGAGCCTTCGGCCTTGGCGATGTCGCGCATCGTCATGACCCCTTCACCGGCGACGTTGTAGATCCCGGTGCGCCGACGTGTGACACCGCTGACGATGATGTCGGCGACGTCGGCATCCCACACGAAGTTGAAGGGTCCGTCCGTCTCACGCAGCGTCATCACGACCCGGCCCGTGAACAGCGCCGTGATCTGGTTGTCCGTGTGGGCACCAAGGATCGTCCCAGGACGCAACACGAGTTGACCTAGTTGCGGGTGCTGTCGACGGGCCCTCGCCAGCAACGCCTCCACCTGCGCCTTGTGCCGGGAGTAGGCGAACTGCGCGCTGCCCGTGACCGGCATATCCTCAGTCAGCGCTCGGCCGTCGTTGCGCGCGTAATAGCCGTACGCCGCACCCGAGGACGTGACAGTGAGGTGCTGCACTCCGGCGGCCACACAGGCATCGACCACCCGCTGGGTGCCGCCGACCTCGATGTCCTCGAGCTCGGCCTCAGTCATCCCCTTCGGAGGTTCCACAATCGCCGCAAGGTGCACCACCGCCCCGACGCCATGCTCGTCGAGGACGGCCGGCAGGTCGGTGCTACGTAGATCGCCGATCACGTACTCCACCCCCGGCACCGGTTGTCGGGGCGGCCGGACGTCGAGCGCGACCACCTCGGCACCCTGTTCAGCGAGCCGCTGTACCACCAGCGACCCGAGGTAGCCGGTGCCGCCCGTGACCAGCACAGTGCTTGCCGCTGCCACGGGACTCAGCTCCCAGGTTCCTGGTGCATCTTCTTGAACGACTGCAGTCCCGGTGCCCACAGGTGCTCGACGTTGTCGACTTGAACCTGCACGACGGCCGCTTTGCCGCAGTCGCGAGCACGTTCGAGCGCACCCCGCAGTTGGGTACTCTCGGTGACCAGTTCCCCATGTGCGCCGAAGGCCTCGGCCATCAGGTCATACCGGCACGCCGCGAAGTCCGCGTAGACGATCTGGTCATCGGGCAAGTTGGAGCCGGTGAGCATCTTGCGCACGACGGTCTGCACCGGATGTGCCGCGATCTGCTGGCTCATCTTCACCATCCCCCACTGGCCGTCCACCAGCACCACGAACACGATCGGCAGGTTGAGCCGTACCGCAGTCTCGATCTCGCTGGAGTGCATACCGAAAGCACCGTCGCCGGTGATCACGCAGACCCGTTGGTCGGGGGCAGCAACGGCCGCTCCCAGTGCCTGCCCCATCCCCGCGCCGAGCATGCCGAACTTGAAGGTGGACAGGACGGTCCGTGGGACGTTGGCGTCGTGGTAGAAGTTCGCCCACACAGCGGTGTTGCCGCCATCAAAGACCCACACGCAGTCCTGCGGCATGACCTGCTGGGCGATGCTCGGCACGTGCGCCGGATGCACGGGGGCCCCTTGCTTGGTCAGGGGCTTGTCGAGCTTCTCCCGCTCCTTGGCCCACTGCTCCCGCCAGCCGCGCAGCTTTTCCGAACGTTCGGATCGGTTTGGAACCTCGCCGAGTTCCTCCACCGCGTCGGCGAGCGAGCGCAGCGCCTCTTTGGCATCCGCAAGCAGGCCCACCGTCACCGGCTTGTTGACTCCTATGCGGTCCTCGTCGTTGTCAATCTGGATGGTGACCTGCTGGCCGGGCGGGGCCCAGTTCGGGGCCTTGCCCCACCAGTCGGTCTCTCCCAGACGGCTGCCCACAACCAGTGCCACATCCGCAGCGTTGCGCACCTCGTCGTTGAGTCCAAGGGCGATCATCGGCATGGCTTCGGGCAGGTCCTCCGAGAGGGCACCGCGGGCGGCCCACGACGTTGTGACCGGCGCAGCCAGCAGACTCGCTAGCCTGGCCAATTCCTGCTCAGCGCCGGCGTGGTAGACGCCAGAGCCGACATGGATGACCGGCTGCTGGGCGTCCACGAGCAGGCGAGCCGCGCGCTCCACGAGGACGGCGTCGGGCTGCAGCGCAGTCACGAGCCGGTAACTCTGCGGTGCCCGCAACACGCTCTCGTCCATCTCGGTCGGCTGGTTGATGACGTTCTCGGGGATGTCGATGTGGACCACGCCCGGGCGGCCGCTGAAGCTGACCCGCAGCGCCCTGCGCATCAGTTCGGGAATCCGATCGGCTGAAGGCACGTGCACGCTGAACTTGGTCATGGGAGCCGTCACGCCGACCTGGTCGAAGTACTGGTACGTGCCTCCCCGATCCGGGTAGGCGATCGGCACTCGGCGAGACGAGGTGATGAGCAAAATGCGATTGCCCTCGCCCTGCTCCACAGCAACACCGGGCAGCACATTGGCGACACCCGGGCCGTTTGAGGCCATGGCCACACCCAGTCGCCCAGTCAGCCGGGCATACGCCCCAGCCATGTGCATCGCCGCTGCCTCATGCCGCGGGGAGTGCAGCTCGATCCCGCTGTCCTGCAACGCGCGGTAGAGACCGAAGTAGGTGCCGTCGATGATCCCGAACATGTCAGTGACGCTCTCAGCAGCGAGCATCTTCGCGATGATCTGTCCGCCCGTGAGTCCCTTGGCCATGTCTGTCTCCCTCCATCGGATAACTGAACCCTAGAGGTTGCGGTCTTCACCAGCCGTGGTAATGAAGGAATCTGAGCCAGGCACGCGATCTCATTGAACGCATACCGGTCGGTGGCCGCGCATTAGAAACTTGGGCCTGCGACTGTCGGCGGACGAGTACGTCGGCTCTGTCTAACGAGTGCTGACGCTGGGCGTCTGGCCGGCCCGGGCGGGCCGGCTCAGGTTCTTCGCCGCACGGCCACACATCGCGGGATCCCGCCGACCATCTCGATGGTGAACCGGCCGTTGTGCAGATCCTGGTGACACCGTGGGCACAGCAGACACATCGCATC
>JAKOZM010000469.1 GCA_029779995.1 Actinomycetes bacterium | reverse complement strand
CTCCAAAGGCGGCAGACCGCCCGGGTTCGACAGCGAGATCTACAAGCAGCGCAACACCATCGAACGCTCATTCAGCCGGGTCAAGCAGTGGCGCGGACTGGCCACCCGCTACGACAAGTACGCCGTCACCTACCTCGGCGGCTTCCTCCTCGGAATGGTGATCCTGACCCACCGAGCCAACCATTAACAGACACGCTCTAGTTCCCTGACCAGGTCGTGCTCGAGCCCGGACTCCAAGTGCAGGTGGTTCCCAGTCGTGACCGAGAATGCGTACACCGGCACATGCCCCGACCGTGCCTTCACCTTAGGAGTGCGGGTGCGCTGCAGCCGCGTGACGTCCGGGCGGTCCTGCCATGACCACACGGCTAGGTCCGCCCCCACATCGAACAACCACTCAGTGGCCATGTCCGGGCACAGCACCACAGGGGCTGGCCGGTTCCGGGCATGCGAAATAGACTCATCCACGCGACGGCACCTTCGTTTCTCTCCAGATTCATCGGGACCGTCGCCGAGGGCGTGCCAGCTGCGAACTGGTGCGCCCTCACTCGCGTTCAGGCGCGACTCTCGTCTACGGCTCCGCGCCCAACCTACTCGCCACGCCCAGTTGATACAAGCACTTCTGCCTAGTTTCGGCAGACCGTAAGTATTCACTGTTCCCTGATCCATCCAATTCCAGCTTGCTGTGGATCGTCCACTCTGACTTGCTGTGCTTCGTCTCAGACCCCCGCGCGACCCGTTCTCGCAGGTCACAGCGTGTGACCTTATCTATGCAGTCTGCGAAGGGTAGGGTCGCATAGATACGACATGGAGGAGGCTAGGATTGAGCACACCAACACCAAGCGCGACTGACCATCGCCACACGAAGCGGGCTGGATCCGTGCCAACAACCCTTCAGTCGGCCCTCGCCAAGGAGCCGGACGCAAGCATCGATCGAGTGCTCCAGATCGCCGAGAGCTTGTCCGACCTGCCCAATGGCGCATACCCCTGCCTCAACCCCAAGTGCCGCAATCCCTGTGCGTACCCCGCCAAGGGCACAAGAGGGCACCGGCCTCAGCGCTTCTGCTCACGCGAGTGCCGTCTCAAGTTCGAGCGAGCCCAATCCCGCCTCGCATGGGAGGTGCGACGGCTGGAAGAGCTCCGGAAGCTGCCCATGACCACACGGCAAGGCGTTTTACTCAACCGTGAGATAAGCCGTCGTCAGTGGGCTTTGGACCGTTACCCGACGCTCGAGGCGGAGGTCGGGGAGCCGAAGAGCCCGGCCAACGGCAACGAGCCTCGCTAACGGGCACGGATAGATCAGATGACGCCCATCGGGTTTCAGGACAAGGTCGCGTTCGTCTGGAAGGTCGCTGACAAGCTGCGCGGGACCTTCAAGCAGCACGAGTACGGGTCGGTCATGCTGCCGCTGCTCGCGCTGCGCCGGATGGATGCCGTGCTCGCGCCGACGAAGCAAGCGGTCCTCGATGCGGTAAAGGGCATGGGCACGATCGGTGAGGGTCAGGCGGCCGTACTGAAGAAGAAGGCCGGGCACCGCTTTTACAACACCTCGCCGCTCACGTTCGCGACGCTGCTCAGCGATGACAAGACGCTTGCTGACAACCTGCGTACCTACATTCGCAGGCTCTCGCCCGAGGCGTATGCCGTCATGGAGGCCTACGACTTCGATCCCAAGCTCGAGCGCCTGGACCGAGCCGGGATCCTGTATGCCGTCGTCGCCGACTTCGCCGACCTCGACCTGCGCCCGTCTGTGGTGAGCAACGAGGCGATGGGCTACATCTTCGAGGAGCTACTGCGGAAGTTCTCAGAGATGAGCAACGAGACCGCCGGGGAGCACTACACGCCGCGCGAGGTCATCAGCCTCATGGTCAACCTGCTCGTCTCCGGCGCGGCTGCGCGAGAGCTCACCGAGAATCCCAAGCCGGTCCGCACCGTCTACGACCCTGCAGCAGGCACGGGCGGCATGCTTATGACCGCGCTTCACCACATCAAAGACCTCAACCCGGCCGCGATCGTCAACGTCTACGGCCAAGAGCTGAACGACGAGACCTGGGCGATCGCCCAGTCCGACCTGATGATGCAGGACACCGCGCCCGAGCGGATGCGCAACGGCGACAGCCTCACCGCCGACGCCTTCCCGACCGAGAAGTTCGACTACATCCTCGCCAACCCGCCCTACGGCGTGGACTGGAAGGCGTATGCCGCGCCGATCAAGACCGAGCACGAGAAGCTCGGCTTCCACGGCCGCTTCGGCGCCGGCCTGCCTCGCGTCTCGGACGGGTCGTTCCTGTTCCTCCAGCACATGCTCTCGCACATGAAACCGACCGGCTCCCGCGTCGGCATCGTCCTCTCCGGGTCACCGTTGTTCTCTGGGCAGGCCGGCTCCGGGGAGTCCGAGATCCGACGCTGGATCCTCGAGAATGACTGGCTTGAAGGCATCGTCGCCCTGCCGGACCAGATGTTCTACAACACCGGTATCTCCACCTACGTGTGGATCCTCACCAACGACAAGGCCGACGAGGACCGCGGCACCGTCAAGCTCATCGACGCCCGCGAACTCGGCACCAAGATGCGAAAGTCGTTGGGCGACAAACGCAAAGAGCTCACGCCTGAGGCGATCGACGAGATCGCACAGCTCTATGGCGGCGCAAGGGACGAGTTCGCGGACGACGCCCGCGTCAAGGTGCTGACCAACGAGACCTTCGGCTTCCAACGCGTCACCGTCGAACGTCCGATGCGCCGGCGGTGGGAGGTCACGCCCGAGGCCGTCGCCGAGGGGCCGTATGCCGCGTACGCCTGCCTCGTCGGTCAGCGCTTCGAGACCGAGAAGGCCCTGCTGGCCGAGGTGACAGAGTTGACCGCCGCGCAGAAGAAGACCTTCGCCAAGGCGTGCGCCATCGCCGATCCGGAGGCGCCCGTCGTCATGGGCCGCGGCAGGAAGGTCGAGCCCGACCCCGATCTGCGCGACCAGGAGAACGTTCCGCTACCCGCCGGTTGGCTCGCCCTCGGAGAGCAGGAGCGAGACAAGGCGCTGGTCGAGAGCGCGGAAGCGCACTTGCAGAACGTGGTCCGGCCCTACGTGCCCGACGCGTGGATCGACCACACCAAGACCAAGATCGGCTTCGAGATCCCCTTCACTAGGCAGTTCTACGTCTACACGCCACCGCGGCCCGTCGAGGAGATCGCGCGGGAGATCAAGGACCTCGAGAGCCAGATCCAGCAGTGGATGAGCGGACTCGACCTGTGAGCGAATGGCTGAGCAATCTGCCTGCCAACTGGCACGTTGCAGACCCGCGGCGGCACTTCCGCGATCGGCGCGAGGTAGCTCGTTCCGACGACGCCCATCTGACCCCCTCGCAACACATGGGCGTGCTGACTCAGGCCGAGTACATGGAGCGAACGGGCAGCCGAGTCGTGCTCAATCTCTCGGCGCCCGACCATATGAAGCATGTTGAGCCTGGAGACTTCATCGCCCATCTCCGAAGCTTCCAGGGCGGCTTGGAACGCTCGGGCCTCCGCGGAAAGGTGAGCACGGCTTACACCGTGATCGCCCCAGACGACTCTGTGCACGGCCCGTTCTACCGATGGGTCCTCAAGTCGGCCGCGTTCATCTCGGCGCTCTCTGCCAGCCTCGAACAACTACGCGACGGGCAGTCGGTCAAGTTCAAGGACTTTGCAGCAATACCTCTCCCGCTTCCTCCCATGAGTGAGCAGCGACGGATCACCGAATTCCTCGATGACCGCGTCGCCCGCATCGACCAGATCATTGCCGCCCGAGAGCTCCAGCGCCGAGTCCTGGCTCAGTCCACAAGCTCTCGCCTGCAAGAGATGCAGGATGCATGGGCGGAGCGCCATGGCGAGACGAGGCTGGGCCGGGTGCTTCTCGGCTTGGAACAGGGTTGGTCGCCTCAGGCTGAATCAACGCCCGCCGCACCTGACGAATGGGGTGTCATGCGCTCAGGCTGTGTGAACGATGGCATCTTCCGCGAGAGTGACAACAAGCGTCTTCCCGACATACTTGACCCGCGTAGGGAGTATGAACTGCGTCCCGGGGACCTTCTTGTGTCGCGCGCAAGCGGATCGCTCGACAAGATCGGGAGCGCCGCTGTCGTTCCCTCAGGAGTCCGCGGGCGACTGCTGCTTTGCGACAAGATCTACAGGTTGACGCCACTACGGGGTTGGGATCCTCACTTCATCGCGCCGATGCTGCGCACTCACAGGAATCGCGAGCTCATCCGCCTGGGAGTGAGCGGCGCCGAGGGCATGGCGAACAACCTTCCTTCGGGTGTGATCCGTGGGCTTATGGTGCCTCTCGTGCCGCAGGCGCAGCAAGCATCGTTCGCCGGGGCCATGGCCAACCTGGAGAAGCGGAGTCGTGTCGCGGATGAGGCCCTCATGCGGTCCGTGAGCCTGCTCCAGGAGTACAAGCAGTCATTGATCACTGCTGCTGTGACTGGTGAACTCGATGTGACGACTGCATGTAGCGGGGTACCGGGATGAGCATCACGAAGGAGTCTGCGTTCGAGTCGAACATCGAGACGCACCTGCTCGGGGATGGCTGGCGCAAGCTCGACCCCGCGGCATACGACAGGAAGGTGGGGGTTTTCGGCAACGAGGTGATCGCGTTCGTCCAGGCCTCCCAGCCGAAGGCGTGGCAGCAGCTCGTGACCCGTCACGGTGGGGAAGCGACGGCCCGGGAGAAGTTCCTCAAGGTCGTCGTGGCCGCGCTCGATCACCGCGGGACGATCAGTGTGCTGCGATCGCCGGTGAAGGACTCCGGTGTGAGCCTCCGGCTGTGCTTCTTCAAGCCGGCCAGCGGCTTGAACGAGGAGCAGACGCAACGCTACGAGGCGAACCGGCTCGCGGTGGTCCGTCAGCTGCATCACTCGGAGTCGAACCCGGCGGACTCCCTCGACATGACGCTGGTGGTCAATGGGATCCCAGTGGCGACCGCGGAGCTGAAGAACCCGCTGACGCATCAGAACGTCGAGCACGCGATGGCGCAGTACCGGACGGACCGCAATCCGACTGACCTTATCTTCCGGGCGCGGACGTTGGTGCATTTCGCCGTGGACCCGCACCGGGTGGCGATGACGACCCGGCTGGCCCGGGAGGCGACGGTGTTCCTGCCGTTCGACCAGGGCAGTGGCGGGGCCGGTAACACTGGGACGGCTGGTAACCCGCCGGCCAAGGACGGCTACCAGACGGCATACCTGTGGGAGCACGTGTGGCAGCGCGATGCGTGGCTGGACCTGCTCGGGTCGTTCATTCACGTGGAGCGCGACCGGATCCTGTTTCCGCGGTTCCACCAGTGGCACGCCGTGCGCTCGATCCTCGCGGCGACGTATGCGGATGGCGCGGGCGTGGATCGGCTGGTGCAGCACTCGGCGGGTTCGGGGAAGTCGAACACGATCGCGTGGACCGCGCATGCGTTGTCGCGGCTGCACGGCCCCGATGACGTGCCGATCTTCGACAAGGTCGTCGTCATCACCGACCGCAAGGTCCTGGACCGGCAGTTGCAGGCCACCGTGGCCGGGCTCGAGCACACGCCGGGGACGATCGTGCGGATCGATGAGAACTCGGCGCAGCTCAAGGAGGCGTTGGAGGGGCACGCGGCCCGGGTCATCATCACGACCCTGCAGAAGTTCCCCGTCGTCGCCGAACTGGCCGCGAAGGAGGCCGCGGGGGAGGGTGAGACCAAGGGTGTGGTCGGGCGGCGGTTCGCGGTCATCGTGGATGAGGCACACTCCTCGTCCAGCGGCGATTCGGTGGCCAAGCTGAAGAAGGTCCTCGGGTCGGGGGGCGAAGCGGCACTGGAGGCGGCCGAGGAAGCCGAGCGGACGGGATACGAAGAGGCGGTCGAGGCGTCGGACGAGGCGCTGTTGGACAGCGCGCGGCACCGGGGCAAGCAGAAGACCCTGTCGTTCTTCGCGTTCACGGCGACGCCGAAGCCGAAGACGCTCGACACGTTCGGGCAGGTCGGCGCGGATGGGCACAAGCGGCCCTTCCACACGTACTCGATGCGGCAGGCCATCGCGGAAGGCTTCATCCTCGACGTGCTCGCGAACTACACGACGTATGGCGTGTACTACAAGCTCGCCAACGCCCACCCGCGCAACGACCCGGAGATGGAGACGGGCAAGGGTCGCGCAGCCCTTGCCCGGTTCGCGTCGCTGCACCCCTATGCGCTGGACGCGAAGGCGGAGGTGATCATCGAGCACTTCCGGCAGAAGACCGCGGGCAAGATCGACGGGCAGGCCAAGGCGATGGTCGTGACCCGGTCGCGGCTGCACGCGGTGCGGACGCAGGCGGCGTTGGCGGCATACATCGCGAAGAAGGGGTACGACCAGGGGGACCGGCCGCTGCGGACCTTGGTGGCCTTCTCCGGCCCGCTGACCGACCCGGACGCGCCGGAGGCGCCGCCGGTGACGGAGGCGAGCATCAACGGCTTCTCCGAGGGGCAGCTGCCCAAGAGGTTCCACGGGCCCGAGTACCAAGTGCTCGTGGTGGCGGAGAAGTACCAGACCGGGTTCGACGAGCCGCGGCTGCACACGATGTATGTCGACAAGAAGCTCTCCGGTGTCGCGGCCGTGCAGACCCTGTCGCGGCTCAACCGCACGCACCCGGGGAAGGAGGACACGTTCGTCCTGGACTTCGCCAACACGGCCGAGGAAATCAAGGCCTCGTTCGAGCCGTTCTATGAGGAGTCGGTCTCGACCCCGACCGAGCCCAACGTGCTGGCCACGATGGAGCACGACCTCATGGCGGCCGGAGTGCTATCGATGCCCGAGATGGAAGCGGCCGTCGCGGCGCTGTTATCGGAGGACCCAGCGCAGCAGTCGGTGCTCTACGGCAATCTAGAGCCGGCCGTCGGGCGCTTCGCGGCGTTGGAGGAGCACAAGGCCGACGAGTTCCGGCGGACGCTGGAGCACTTCTGCCGGGCCTACGCGTTCGTCGCCCAGGTCATGCCGTGGGCCGACACCGACTGGGAGCGGCTGTTCCTCTACGGGCGGCTTCTGCTGCTGGAACTTCCTCCGGGAGAGAACAGCCCGATGCCGCAGATCTCCAAGTCAGTCCAGCTGACCCACCTACGAATCGCCGTGACCTCGGAGGCGGCGATCGAGCTCGCCGGCTCGGACGAGCCAGGCATGGCGCTGCCGGGTGAGGGCAAGGGTGCGGTGACTGAGCCGGTGCTCGACAAGCTGTCCGCATTGATCTCGGCGATGAACGACAAGTATGGCGCCGACCTCGGCGAGGCCGACAAGGTGTGGGTCGACCAGCAGTGGGTCGTCGTCAAGGAGGACGACGAGATGCGTGAGGTCGCCCTCAACAACGACCGCAGCCAGTTCGAGATGGTGCTCGAGCAGAAGGTCAAGGACCTGCTCATCGACCGGCACGACAAGAACGGCGTGCTCTTCGACCTGTTCTTCTCGAACCCTGACTTCCAGATCTCCCTCGTCCGCTACCTCGCCGGCACCTACGACGAGTTCCGGCGCGAGTCCTCCAGTTCCGCGGGGTAGCGAGTCTAGGGGGCTGCTGGCGTATGCGGCGGTGGCATGGCGACAGCCATGTTCTTCATCCAGGAACGCCCGGCGTCCGTCCAAACCAACTTCGCCGCCGGCGTCTGCTCGAAGACCAGAGTCATCACGTGGTACAGCGTCAGAACAGCCTCCTGCAGCTCTTGGCTGTGCTCCAGATCCTCAACAACTAGCTGTTGGGCTCGAGCCTCGTCACGTCCAATACGTCGTCCGTGGCTTTTGTGCGTGGAAGCGTCGTTGAAGTGATGTGCGGCATTCCTGCCAGCGGTGGTCGACTCAGGGTCGTCGCTCAACATCCACTCGGCAAGCCACCGAGCAACCATGTCCTCGGAGTAGTCCAGGGCGTTCTGAGCCTCCTGCAGGAGAGCCGGACCCAAGCTAGGGAGGATTGATGCCCACACGTGCGCGTTTCGCTGATCGGCCAGCACCTCGGCCTGGGCGCGCCTGAACTGCTCTACAACAGCTTGCGCTGAGACCGTCCGACCGTCCGGCATGTTCATTTGCGGGTCGATGGGACCAAGCTGACTCTGACGGCCCATCACGATGCGATCGGCTGCGAGCGCAATCATGGTGCCTGCAGACATGGCCAACGTAGGGACGATGACTTCGATGTCGGTGAACTTAGACCGTAGGTAGGCCACGATCGACTCCGCTGCGTTGGTGACCCCACCTGGCGTGTGAAGGACGAGCGTCAGCCCGTTATCGCAGTCCTTCACACCGAAGACTGCACTCATCATGCCGTGGAGATCCTCGTGCGTGATCATCGTGCTGGGACCCGGCAACCCTGGCTTCTGAAGGAAGCTGGAGGCGTAAAGGATCACGGTCCTGCCGCCGCGCAAGTGACCGATTATCGACAGAGACTTGGTCAGCCGATCCATCAGCCACGGGCCGCGCAATGGCTCGGCCTGCGCCTCGAACTCCTGCGCCAGATCGTTCCAGGAAGGCATAACGTCAGTACGAAGCGCCTGTGACGACCAGCCCAACGGGGGGCGGGCCCGCGTACGCCGCTGAAGACACGCGAGGCAAGTCTTGACTGAGTTGAGCTAGGTCGGCAACCACAGCCACCTTCAGATAGTCCTCGTAGAGGCGCTCCGCGTCTTGGATGAGATCCTCGACTGCTTGCTTCTGCCCCACGCCCGTCCTCGTCGACTCCACGGACTCATCATGCCTCAGGCACGGTGGCGCCGCCCTCCGGACGCGCCACACTCAGGCTCGGGGCGCTTCGAGCCCGGGGAGCGATCGCCAGAGGAGTGCATAACGTACGCAGCGAGTGTCGAGATGCAGCGAACCTTGCACGCCCTGATGCGGGCGACTTTGCACGACAGCTCGAACTTGAGGATGCCGTGCAAGATTCGCCTGGAGCATGCCTCTGCTGAGCGGATCGGCTTCCGGCTGGAACAACACCCCGGCTGGAACAAGGACGAGCAAGCGAAGATCGACGCCTACGTCAACCAACTCGAACTGGGGGCAGTCTAGCGTCAGTACGAACCCGACTTCATCGTGATCGACAACTCCGGCGTCCACTGGATCGTCGAAGGGAAGCGCGACACAGAGATGACCTCGCCCATCGTCATCGCCAATCGCGACGCAGCCGCAGCGTGGGTTAACACGGTCAACGGGTCCGACGAGGTCCACGAAACCTGGGCTTCCCTGCTCGCCTCCGAATCCGTGTGCTCAGCCGCCGGATCGTGGGAGGCGCTTAGGTCCGGCGGCCAGGTATACCGATGAGGGTGTCGGTGGGTCCCCCTACTCTCGAACACATGTCCGAGAAGGGATCGTGAGCGAGAGTGCCATCGAGTGGACGGAAGTCACGTGGAATCCCGTTACGGGATGCGACCGAGTCGCGGCGGGGTGCGACAACTGCTACGCCTTGACTCTTGCCAAAGGCCTGAAGGCGATGGGTGCCGAGAAGTACCAGAGCGACGGCGACCCCCGGACAAGCGGCCCCGGTTTCGCCGTCACCACTCATCCCAGCGTTCTGGACCAGCCGTACCGATGGACCGGATCACGCCTCGTGTTCGTCAACTCCATGAGCGACCTCTCCAGGGGGCGGCTCTCGCTTTCCCCGAAGAGCACGCCGCCAAACCCAGGCTGGCAACAGCGCTGCCGGGGGAGCGAGATGCGCTCACTGGCACACTCGTCGATGGGGATGACATGGGACTGCGTGACATGTTACCGCCCTCGCAAGCGGCAGAGAGTGCGCCGTGACTTTGTGGATGCGCCCAAACTGCCGCCCCAGATCGCCGATGGCCTCGCCGCGAACGACTTCACCCATCGATGGCCTCGCCGCCAGGTTAGTTGGGCAGACACCGCCGTGCGCTAACCCCAGGGAGCCGCAGCTCCCGTGTGCGAACACCTATGAAGTCACTTTCGCGACGGGCCTTAGATCGAGTTCCAGCCGGGGCTGAGAACCCGATAAACCGTGATGGCCCGATAGGTCGTGTTCCACGACCAGCGGCCTGTCTGGCATTTCAAATTGGCGACTACCTGCACCCGTTGGCCGGTGGGGGCGGTCAGTGTCGCCTGCCTGCCGTTCGTCCAGTTTACTGAGTTGCCTGGGATAACGGCGACCTGAACAGCCTTGACCGTCCCCGGCTTACCCGTCCAGCAATTCCAGTCGCCGAAGCTCAGCGTGACACTTTTGAAGGGAGCCGCCTGTGCCGGCGCGGCAACTCCACCCAGTACCGTTCCACCGACCAGCGCGGCCGCCGCAAGGGATTTGGCAATACGTGAGACAGATGGCATCAGGGACTCCTCATGGTGCGGGCCTAGTGTTGATCGGCACGCCCGGCGTCTCCTGCACACCCCAAAGCATGTCCGACAACGGCAGCCTAGCGGCACAGAAATGCGCCTGCGGGCCTTTGGCATTCTTTAGCCAAACTACTTGCTGGACTTCCGCAGTTGGACGCCCGATCCGACATCGAAGTCGTCGGCGCAGCCGCCGACGGTTGCGAGGCAGTCCGCCAGGCGCACCAGTTGCGTCCCGATGTCGGCCTCTTCGATATCCGGATGCCGCTGATGGACGGCATCGAAGCCACCCATCGACTCGCCGGCCCCGACGTCACCGACCCCCTTCCCGATCGTGGTCATCACCACCTTCGACCTCGACGAGTACGTCCACGGCGCCCTCAAAGCCGGCGCCCGCGGATTCCTCCTCAAGGACGCCGGACTCGCCCTGTTGACCCAGGCGATCCACGCCGCCGCCGACGGAGACGCACTCATCGCACCCAGCGTCACCGTCCGACTCCTCGCCGCGTTCGCGCATACACAGACCTCACCGCCTCGGCAGCCGATAGAACCGCTCACCGCCCGCGAGGAAGAAGTCCTCGTGCCCGTGGCACAAGGACGAACCAACAACGAGATCGCCAGCGAGCTCTACATCACCCCCAGCACCGTCAAGCCCACCTCGCCAGCCTGCTCGGTCACCGTCGCAGCCAACCGTTCGATCTCGGCCTTGGCCTCGGCCAGCTCCACCTGCTCCAGCGACATGCCCGGACGGCCCGGATGCGCCGAGAGCGCCGCCAACGCGCCCTCCTTCGCGGCCCGGCACACCGAGACCACCGTGGAACGGTCCACGCCGTACTTGGCCGCGACCTCCCGCTGGGTCCCCTGCCCGGTCAACAGCGCCACCCACATCTCGTACTTCTGCGAGGGTGCCAACACCCGCCGCTTCTTGCGTGTCGTCGTCTTCTTCGACATGCCCTGATCCGCTCCGACATCCAAACCGACTTCCTGATCGACTCGCCACACCGAACCCTGGTCGGGTATTTCCTCCCCCAGATGTCTCACGAACTCAGACGCAGAACACCATCTGCATGTGAACGTCGTGCAATCACGCTCGCTTGTGGAGGGCGTAGGCAAGCTCGAACTGCTGTTCCTCGTTGAGGGAGCTATCGAACTTGCGGTACATGGCGCGGTCTTTGGCCGTCGGGGTGATGCCACCCCAGGCGGGTGAAAGGTCAAGGTGGGCGTGGGCGACGTGGACCCATTGCCACGTCAACCCGTAAGTCACGCTGGTGTAGTGGGTGCCGGGCCGGTACTGGCGGGCCCATTCCTGGAACCAGCGGCTCATCAGACGTCGATGCTCGAACTTGGCTTCGGTGGCGCGGTAGTCGCGTCTGCGCACCTCGTGGATGGCGGCCCAGATCCGGTCCTCCCACTCGCCGGCGGGGATGAGCATGCTCGCTGAGCAGGCGCGTGCGCAGCGCACCCCCATCGGTGCGGGCATGTTCAGTGCCTCGGCGGCCGCGGACCAGGACTTGATGTCCGGGTGGAGCCGGGCCAGGGACAGCGCGGCGAACTGTCGGACTGTGGCCTCGCTGGAGTCGAAGGCACCGGCGAGGTGCTTGACGTACTGTGCGTGCGGGATGACCTGTGGGATGACGACGAGGTTGATCGGCATACGTCCTCCATCCGGTCGTGGGGTGTCGAGGTGATGGGACAGGCGCCGGTGCGGTGCCCGCGCGGCCGTGACGAGCCTTGTGAGGGTCGTGGTCATGACGGTGTGGTCGGCGAGCCAGCCGAGGGGTCCATCGTTCGTGGTCGGGGTGAGCTCGGTCCATGGCGTCAGCGCTGCCGCGGCGGTGTCAACATCGTCGGCGCTCAGGATGGTGTCTGCGGTCGCCAGGGCCGCTGCGCGCACGCCGGGATGCTCGGGTGGCCGCAGCCCCCATCGGGGTCCTCGTGTCGAGGTCCGGCTTGCGGTGGTTTCGGCTAGGTCGGACACCCACGGCGCGAGGTGGGCCGCGGCGGGTTGGCTGGCGAGGTGGAGCAGGAGAGTGGTCAGGTGCCGCAGGTCGGCCAGGTATGCGGCGGGCTCGGCCGGCTCTTCGAGGACCTGGACGGCGTGGCCGGCCAGTGCCGCGTCGACGCGGGTCTGGAGGGCGATGACGTCGGGGCCGGCGGGGGCGGCGGTGATGGTGGTGAGGTCGTGCTGGCACTGTCTGGTGGGTCCCGCTCCGATCGGGTTCCCGCAGACGAGCGCCGTGCCGACACGGCGCAGGTGGGAGTGGCGTTGGTCGCGAAACGGGCGCCGGCAGGACGGGCACGCGGCCACGAGCAGGTTCTGGTGGCGGGTGCAGGCGGTGACGAGCAGGAGCCGCCAGGTGCTCTGCCAGGTTCCGGTCTCGGCGAGGCAGGCCGAGCAGATCTGGGTGCCGTGGGCGGGGGTCCAGCCGCGGGCGGCGACCTGCCGGTAGGAGTGCCGGTCGTCCGGGTCGAGCCCGGTCAAGTCGAGCGCGGTGCCGTCGAAGGCGGCCAAGGTGGCGCCCTGGACGGCGTGATCGGTGACGCGTGCCAGTGCAGCCAGGGTGTGGATGGTCCGCGGTGACGGGGCGAGGGTCAGGTAGCGGGTGCCTACCCCTGCAGCGCGCAGGTGGGTGAGGAGCTGGGCGGAGCTCAGCCCGTTGGCGCCGGCGAGGTGTTCGAGCCAGGACTCGATCGACTCCCCGTGCCGGGGGGCGAGGCTGACCGGCAGCGCGCTCATGCGCTGGTGCGGCGGTGGGCGGTGTGGTCGCGAGTGCGGTAGGTGTCGAGGCGGCCGTTGCGGTAGCCGCGGCCTCCGGCGATGCCGGTGTAGCCGCAGAGCTCGGCGAGGTCGGCGCACTCGGTCGTGATCGGGCAGCCGGTGCATACCTCTGCGGGGGCGAGCAGTGCGCGGGCGCGGGCAGCGACAGCGTCGGCGGCGAGGTAGGCGCTCTCCCAGGCAGCCCACCGCTGGGTGAGGTCTTTGCAGTTGCAGTCGGCGAGGGTCCAGGCGGCGTCGCGGGCCAGGGCCTCACTGCTGACGCCTCTCACTGCAGCCCCTGCGCCAGGGCAGGTCGCGCGGTCTGGAGGTGGGCGGTGCTGATGGTGATGGACTCGAGGAGCTCGATATCGGGCCCGTACTGACACAGCAGTTCGTGTTGGAGGTCGGCGCGTGCCTCCCGGGCGTCGTGCTCGGTGCGGTAGCTGCCGACGATGTCGTCGCAGCTCCAGATCAGCCACACCAGATTCGCGGGGGGCCGGCAGGGAGTGTGGCGGGCGCTGAGCTCTTCGACGATCATCCGGAGTTCCTCGACGTAGTGGGCGTAGAAGGTGGCGTCCATCGCGGGAATGGGGGTGTCGTCCATTGCCTGCAGGATCCGAGCGGCTCGGGTTCGGAGGTCTTCGTGGTCTGGCTCGATGGTGGTCATCCGTACCTCCGGGTGACGACGTTCCAGGTGGTGTGGGTGGCGGAGATGGTGCTCAGGTCGGCGTCGGCGAGCAGCTGCTGGCCGGTCTCGTGCAGCAGGAGTCGGGTTTCGGGGTCGATGCGAGTGTCGAAGGCGTGGATGTCCCGGTCCGGGATGTGTGTCCAGGGACTGGATCGCATGGGGCCGTGGGTGAACCTCGTCCAGATCCACCCGAGAGCAACGGCATGAGCATCGACGTGTGGGCTGCTGGGCGGGAGGCGCCGGGTGGTGCTGGCCGGGAGGCGGGTGACGTTTCGCAGGGTGTCGCGGCGGCGCTGGTAGTCGACGAGCCCGGATGCCAGCATCGCGTCGAGGGCGCGGCCGAGCAGGTCGGCGTCCTCGTCGCGCAGTCCCGCGCCGGTGCGTATCCCGTCGATGAGCAGGCTGATGGGTATGCCGGTGACGCCGAGAGCAGCAGTGGCCGCATCTGGTGTGGGTTCGCCGTCGAGGGCTTGGGTGATGAGCATGTGCAGGGCGGTGGCGGCTCGGGTCAGGGACAGCCACTGCCCGGGCCGCCGTGTCGGCGCGTCCTCGTCTGTGGGCAGCGGCAGCAGCGCCGGGATGTGACGCGGGTGCAGCCCCTCACGGGCGACGTGGTGACGAAGACGGGTGAGGAACCAGTGGAGCCGAGCGTGGTCTGCGGGGGTGAACTCACCGCTCTGGTGTCGTCGGGAGTGTGCCGGGTATTGGCGTCTGTCGCGGACGAGGCGACGTCCGCACAGCACGAGGAGGGCGGCGACCGTGCCCGGGTCGGGTGAGGGGTAGGAGCCCCACGTGCGCGCGGCGACGACGTCGACCGCTGGGAGGTCTGGGCCCGTCGCGGTGTCGTCACGGTCGAGGGTCGTGGCGACGGCCTGGCAGCGGCGACGGAGCCGGTAGAGGATCGCGCGGGCTCGGGGCTGGTCGATGGCGGCCTCGGCCAGGTCGCTCAGGATCTCCACCAGCTCGAGCACGCGTGGGTGCGCGGAGCGCACCGTATGGGCGACGCCGGCGTGAACGAGGTAGCAGCGGCAGCGCAGGCAGACCGGCATGAGTGCGGTCTGCCAGAGCAGGTCGGTGTGTCCGGTCGCGACGGTGCAGGCCGGGCAGATCCAGACCACCGAGTGGTGCAGTCGCCATCCGTGGCGGCGTTGCTGGCCGTGGCCGCGGATGGCCAGCGGGTACCGGTTCATCGTCAGTCGCTGCGCGACGTCGTTATCGAGCCCGGCCAGCGATGCCACGGCGTCGAGCTCGCGTCGGGGGATGTCGATGTCGTGCCGCCACGGCACCAGGACGCGGGAGCGGGTGAGACCGTTGGCGTCGGCCAGTCGCGCGGCATAGGAGCTGAGCGGCTCGGAGGGGCGCGGAGCGGGACGTACCGGGAGGACGGTCACGACACAGCAACCTTGACCCGTCGCCGCCGAGACGGCTGTGGGACGACGGCCCGCAGCTCGGCTTCGCCGGCGATCGCCCGGGCCGAGAGGGGGACGGCGTCGAGGTGGGCGGTGGTGATGGTGTCGGAGCCGTCGTCGAAGGCCGCGAGCAGTGCTTCGGTGAGTAGTAGGGCGGTGTCGCCGACGTAGCCCTGGGTGCGGCGCCAGATGTAGCCGGCGTGCTGGCGGCTGAAGATCCCGGCCGGGGCGCAGTCGAAGTAGGGCAGCAGCACGGTCTCGGCGTCCTTGAGGAAGCGTTGCCA
>JAKOZM010000459.1 GCA_029779995.1 Actinomycetes bacterium | reverse complement strand
GCCACCGGTTCCATTTCCGATCGGGCACCCCGCCTGGATCATGAAGCCGCTGATGACCCGGTGAAAGGTGGTGCCGTCATAGAGCGGACCTTCACCCGGTTTGCCCGTCTTGGGATCGGTCCAGGCTTTACTGCCGTCAGCGAGGCCCACGAAATTCGCGACGGTCTTGGGGGCCTGGTTGTCGAACAGGTTCAGACGAATGTCACCACGGTTGGTGTGTAGAACGGCTTGAGTCATGGTCCCATGTTTTCATCCCTACCAGGTTCGCGCCGACTCACCGTAGGTGTTTCATCGCCTCCCGCTCGGACAGCGGCGCCAGGGCATGGGCGGACACGAACGACCGTACCCACTCTGGATCTGTCCGAGCGTAGTCTCGCAGGGCCCAACCGATGGCCTTCGTGATCCAGAACCGGCGATCATCGAGATTAGGTTCGATGACATTGGCCAGCATCGCGGGGTCAGTACGACTGCGCCGCCCGACCTGGCTCAGGATTGCGGCCCGCCTGATCCACATGTCCTCATCCACCGCCCATGCCTGCACATCGACGTCCGCCGGCAACAGTTTTGTGGCGACCTCATCCACGTAGTCCCACCAAGCGCCCGTAGTGATCAGGTGCCGTGCCAGATCACCACTGACCGGTCGCCCGCGCAGCAGCTCCAATGCTGCGTACCGTTCCTCCCGGTACATCGCCTCGTCCCACAGAATCGACGCGGCCGCGACCGCCTGCCCGTCATCCAGTGTCCGCGCGATGGGTCGCACCAGCCGGGTTCGGGAGGGCTTCTGCACACCCAAGAAGGGCATGGCCGATTTCATGTACGCCTGCATCGCAGGTGCCTTGGACGGGTCGGCCGCGTCCCGAAGTCCAGCGCGAATACGCTCGACCGGCTCCACACCGCGAGACTACGCCCCAAGAACCGCCCTCCTCGACCGATCATCGCTACGCTGCGGCAATGCGCTCTCGAATCCTGATCATCGCCTGTACGGTCGCCGCCCTTTCCGCCTGCTCCTCCGGTGGCCTCGATATCGACAAGTTGGAGTCGACCCTCGCCACCGAACTGCAGACGCAGCTCGACCTGTCAGCGGCCCCGGCTGTGACCTGCCCGGATGACGTGCCCATCGAGAAGGACAACGTCTTCAACTGCACCGCCACGCTGGACGGCGAATCTGCTGACATCCAGGTCACTCAGACCGATGATCAGGGCAATGTCAGTTGGGAAGTTGTGCAGACCTCCTCGTGACCTCGCGCGACCAGGCGATGAGCACCAACGCCAGGCCCAGTACGAACACCAAGGGCTGCAGGAAGTTGAAGGGCACGAAGAACACCTGAACGACGATCCAGGCCATCACGCCCAGCCCGAACGCGATGGTGAGTCGGTCGGCGGCCGCATTCTCGGCGACATGCATCCCAAGCAGAGCGAACGACGGCACGCCGATCAGCAGCATGAGCAGAAAGCCTGGGATGACCCAGGAATCGAACGGCAACGGGTCCAGCCAGTCCACGGGAAAGGCGAAAGCGTCCCGAATGAGTTGGACGCCTCCGTAGAACGCTTGAACGCCAAGAATCCCCAGAATGACTTCCAGCGCCCATCGCCGCTTACGGCTCACGTGGAGACGAGGGGACTTGAACCCCTAACCCCCGCCTTGCAAAGGCGGTGCTCTGCCAGTTGAGCTACGTCCCCTGGGGCGTGTTGGCTAGCGCAGATCGAGGTCGCGTGTGGCCTCGTTCCACAACTCCTGCTCCGCCTGGTTGGCTGAGTACTGCCGGTACACCGCATAGCCGACGGCCGCGAGGGCGCCGAGCAGAATTAGTTTCTTCACGTGCGCCTACCTGGACTTGAACCAGGGACCTCTTCGTTATCAGCGAAGCGCTCTAACCGAGCTGAGCTATAGGCGCGTGGTGCATCCCAAGGGTACCTGATGGCCCCCCCGGAGGACGCAGGCAACCTCAGTCCTCAGCCAACTTCACCTGCACACCGCCGGTGACCGACGCAGCTGCGTTGTACAGCATCGCCAGAACAGCGAACAGCAGACTCGTGACGACCACCTCGATCACGGCGAAGACCAGACTCACTGCGAGCACGGCCCCCAGGCTCACGCTGAAGCCACTGTTGCTGATGTCAGAAATGGTGGTGTTGATCGACTCGAAGACCCCGCTGAAGTCGGCGAAAAGGAAGATCAGGACCGTAGCGATCACGTACGCAATTGCCAGACCGATGGCGAAGACGAAACCGGTCTTCATCGCGCTCCACGGGTCGATGCGCCGCAGCCGCAGCGTTGCGACCCGAGTTCCCTGTGCTGCCGTGGCAGGGGCCGTGGCTGTGGATGATGTCACACTTACTCCTTATTGCCGGACTCCACCGACTCTTCATCATCACCTGTCGCATGATCAGATCCGGAATCGGGGTCCGAATCGTCGGAATCCTGCTCGAACTCCGCTTCCTCTTCATGGGCGTCCGAACGGGCCACGGCAACCACTGTCACACCGGCCGGTAGTCCCATGAGGCTGACCCCCATCGTGTCTCGGCTGGTCTGCCGTACCTGGGCGACCAGGGTCCGGATGACGACGCCATTGCTCGCGATGGCGAAGATGGTGTCCTCGGGCTGGCACACCAGCGCGGCCACCAAGGAGCCTCGCTCCTGGACCAACTTCATCGCCCGCACGCCGAAGCCTGCACGGCCCTTCGTGTTCCACTCGGCGAGATCGGTGCGTTTGGCGAATCCCTCCTCGGTCACGGTGACCAGGTCCCAACCCTCGCGCACCACTCCCATGGCCAAGGTGTGGTCGCCGGGCCGGAACTTCATACCCCGGACCCCAGAGGTCGCCCGGCCCATGGCCCGCAGTTGGTCGGCCCGGAATCGCACGGACATGCCCTTCGCGGACACCATGATCAACTCACCGCCGTCATCCACGAGTCGCGCCGACACCAGTTCGTCGCCCTCCCGCAGGTTGATGGCGATCAGGCCCCCGGTGCGGTTGGTGTCGTACTCGGTCAACGCCGTCTTTTTGACCAGCCCATCCTTGGTGGCCAACGCGAGGTACGGTTCCTGCTCGTAGTCCTTGAGCGCCAGCACGCCGGCGATCTGCTCATCCGGCTGGAAGGCCAGCAGATTGGCCACATGCTTGCCCTTGGCGTCCCGCCCGGTCTCGGGCAGCATGTACGCCTTTGTGCGGTACACCCGTCCGAGATTGGTGAAGAACAGGATCCAGTGGTGAGTAGTGGTGACGAAGAAGTGCTCCACGACGTCGTCGCGCTGCAGGGATGCACCCTTGACCCCACGGCCACCGCGGCGCTGCGAGCGGTACATTGTCGCATCGGTGCGCTTGGCGTAACCACCGGCGGTGATACTCACGACGACGTCGCGTACCGGGATCAGGTCCTCTTCGCTGGCCAGATCATCGGCCGGCAGGAAGCGGGTGCGCCGCTCATCCCCGTGCACACGCAGAAGCTCGGCGAGCTCCTCCGAGACGATGGTCCGCTGCCGGGCAGGGGTCGCGAGGATGTCCTGGTAATCGGCGATCAAGCGCTCGAGTTCCGTCGCCTCATCGATGATCTTCTGTCGCTCCAGGGCGGCGAGGCGCCGCAACTGCATGTCGAGGATGGCATTCGCCTGGATCTCATCAACCTCGAGTAGCTCCATCAAACCCGAACGGGCTTCATCGACCGTGGGCGAGCGCCGGATCAGCGCGATCACCTCATCGAGGGCGTCGAGGGCCTTGAGATAGCCACGCAGAATGTGCGCCCGCTCCTCTGCCTTGCGCAGCCGATACGCGGTACGGCGTTGGATGACCTCGATCTGGTGATTGATCCAGTGAATGACGAAGGCGTCCAGACTCAGGGTGCGTGGTACCCCGTCGACGAGCGCGAGCATGTTGGCGCCGAACGTCTCCTGCAGCTGTGTATGCCGATACAACTGCGAGAGCACCACACGCGGCTGTGCGTCGCGCTTGAGGACGACGACCAACCGCTGCCCGGTACGACTCGAGGAGTCGTCACGCAGGTCGGCGATCCCCGTCACTCGCCCGGCGTCGGCGAGTTCGGCGATCTTCGCCGTCAGGGTGTCGGGGTTCACCTGGTAGGGCAGCTCGGTGATCACCAAGCAGGTGCGGCCTCGTTCGTCCTCCTCGATGTCCACGACACCGCGCATCGTGATCGAACCCCGGCCCGTGCGGTAGGCGGAATCGACGCCCGCCCGCCCGACTATGTAGGCACCGGTCGGGAAGTCCGGGCCCTGCACGCGATCGATGAGGGCCTCGAGCAACTCAGCGCGGTCGGCGTCCGGATGCTCCAGCGCCCACTGCACCCCGTCGGCCACCTCACGCAGGTTGTGTGGCGGAATGTTCGTGGCCATCCCGACAGCGATGCCTGAGGAGCCGTTGACCAGCAGATTCGGGAACCGGCTCGGCAGGATCACCGGCTCCTGGGAGCGACCGTCGAAGTTGGGCTTGAAATCGACGGTGTCCTCGTCAATGTCGCGGACCATCTCCATGGCCAGCTGGGCCAGGCGCGCCTCCGTGTACCGGTAGGCCGCGGCCGGGTCGTTGCCTGGCGACCCGAAGTTGCCCTGCCCGTCGACCAGCGGGTAGCGCAGTGCCCACGGCTGCACCATGCGGACCAGGGCGTCGTAGACAGCACTGTCGCCGTGCGGATGGTAACTACCGAGTACGTCCCCGACCACGGACGCGCACTTGAAGAATCCGCGGTCAGGACGATAGCCGCCATCGAACATCGCGTACAGAATGCGCCGGTGCACGGGCTTCAACCCGTCGCGCACATCGGGGAGGGCACGGCCGACGATGACACTCATCGCGTAGTCCAAGTAGGACTTCTGCATCTCGGCCTGGAGTTCGACCGGCTCGATCCGGTCGGTGTCTGGGGTCTGAGTCACTGTGATTCCCTAGGTCCCTAGATGTCGAGGAAGCGGACGTCTTTGGCGTTGCGCTGGATGAATTTCCGACGGCTCTCCACGTCCTCTCCCATGAGCATGGTGAACACCTCATCGGCCTGCACGGCATCCTCCAGCGTGACCTGCAAGAGAATGCGCCGGTCGGGATCCATGGTGGTCTCCCACAGCTCGTTGGCGTTCATCTCACCGAGGCCCTTGAACCGCTGGATGAAACCCTCTTTGGGGTGTTTCTTGCCGGCCGCAAGCCCCACCTCGATGAGAGCGTCGCGCTCCCGATCGCTGTAGGCGTACTCGTGGGCCTCTTTACCGCTCCACTTCAGCAAGTACAACGGCGGCTGTGCCAGGTACACATGGCCCTCGACGATCAGCGGCCGCATGAACCGGAAGAGCAGCGTCAGCAGCAGCGTGCGGATGTGCTGGCCGTCGACGTCCGCGTCAGCCATGAGCACCAGCTTGTGGTAGCGCAGCTTGTTGAGATCGAACTCCTCCTGGATGCCGGTTCCCAGCGCCGAGATCATGGCCTGCACCTCGGTGTTGGCCAGCACCCGGTCCAGGCGAGCCTTCTCGACGTTAAGGATCTTGCCGCGGATCGGCAGGATCGCCTGCGTCGCGGGGTCGCGCCCGCTGCGCGCTGATCCTCCTGCGGAGTCGCCCTCCACGATGAACAGCTCGCACTCCTCCGGGCTGGTCGAGGAGCAGTCGATCAACTTGCCGGGCAAGCCACCGCCGCCGAGGAGGCCCTTGCGGTTGCGGGCCAGGTCGCGGGCCTTGCGCGCCGCCACCCGGGCGACGGAGGCCGCGACTGCCTTGCGGGCGATCTCCTTGCCCTCCTGCGGGTTCTTCTCGAACCATTCCCCGAGTTGGTCATTGACCAGGCGCTGCACGAAGGCCTTCGCTTCGGTGTTGCCGAGTTTGGTCTTGGTCTGCCCCTCGAACTGGGGTTCCCGCAGCTTGACGCTGATGATCGCCGTGAGGCCCTCCCGGATGTCCTCGCCGCTGAGGTTGGCGTCCTTGTCCTTCAGAATCCCCCAGTCGCGGGCGAACTTGTTCATCAGCGACGTCAAGGCCGTCCGGTAGCCCTCTTCGTGAGTGCCGCCCTCGGTGGTGTTGATCGTGTTGGCGAAGGTGTAGATGCTCTCGGCGAATCCGGAGTTCCACTGCATCGCGACCTCCGCGCTGATGCCCTTGTCCAGATCCTCAGCCTCGAACTCGATGATGCTGGGGTGGCTGGGCCCCCTCTTCGCATTCAGGTGCCGTACGAAGTCGCCGATCCCACCGGCGTACTGGTAGGTGACCTCCGTCGGCTCCTCATCGTCCTCGTCGCGGGGGCGTTCATCGGACAGGTTGAGCGTCAGACCACGGTTGAGGAAAGCCATCTCCTGGAATCTGCGGGACAGCGTGTCGAAGTCGTAGACGGTGGTCTCGAAGATCTCGGAATCGGCCCAGAAGACCACAGTGGTGCCAGTCGTCTCGACGGCTTCACCCTTGGCCAGGGGGGCGGTGGGCGCGCCGCGCCGGTAACCCTGCGTCCACACGTAACCGTCGCGGTTGATCGTGACCTCGATGGAGCTGGACAGGGCGTTGACCACCGAGACGCCGACGCCGTGCAACCCACCGGACACCGAGTACCCGCCGCCACCGAACTTCCCACCGGCGTGCAGGACGGTCAGGACCACCTCGACCGCCGGCTTCTTCTCGATCGGGTGCATGTCGACGGGGATGCCGCGGCCGTTGTCGGTGACGCTGACTCCCCCGTCGGCTCGCAACACCACGTCAATCGTGTCGCAGAAACCCGCGAGCGCCTCGTCGACGGCATTGTCCACCACCTCATAGACGAGGTGGTGCAACCCTCGCTCACCGGTTGAACCGATGTACATGCCTGGTCGCTTGCGAACCGCTTCCAGACCCTCGAGAACTTGGATATCGCTGGCGTCGTATGACACGCACAGCCCCTTTCAGCCACATCGGGTTTCGATCAGCGCCGAACGGCTCAGAACTGCCGCGAACTGCCTCTATGTCACCCTGACGACCCCAGTCTAACGGGTTTGTGACACCACCCATGGCTTTCCACACGCTTTAACGGCATTTTCGCCGTTCGAAGGTGTGGTCACGCATCCCCCTACGTACGGGCTGCCGCTATCCGTAAGTGTCGCGCGGCCCACGACCCTTGACGCGTAAGGCCCCGCGGGGTTTGGGGGCCACATCAGGGCCAAGCACCGTGATGTCCGTGACGATGCCGCCTGGGATCTCCCCCTGCAGGCGCCGCCGCAGTTGGGTACTGAGCATGCGGACCTGCGTCGCCCACGCGGTGCTATCGGCACGCAGCGTGAGCCGCCCGGTGGAACGGTCGAAGGCCTCGGGCTTCACATGGGCCGCCAACGTCGGGCCAACCAAGGATGCCCACTCGCCCCAGATTCGCCCGATCGACGTCGCCGCCTGCCAACCGCGGTCGCTCACCAGAGACATGATCGCCTCAGCAACCGTGCTGGGGTCTCGGTCGTCGGGCACTGCACTTGAGTAGGTCGCCTCGCGGCGCGAGGGTGACGTGGACGGCGCGGCGGATCTCGCCGCCTGCCGGGCCCTGGCGAGGACCCTGCTGGCGAGGTCGCTGATCGCCTCGTCGGTCACCGTCACTCCTTATGGATCGCACCGTTGTCTACAGAGAATGTAACCCCGCGTAGGGAATCTGGGACGTCACTGGGCACCGCGGCCGTGATCAGAACCTGTCCGTGTGCGCCGTGGGCCACCTCGGCGAGTCGCTCGCGGCGCTGCTGATCGAGTTCTGCGAACACATCGTCGAGGATCAAGACGGGATTGCCGGCCGCCTCATCGCGAAGGATCTCGAAACTGGCCAGCCGCAGCGCAAGCGCCAATGACCACGATTCACCGTGCGACGCGTAACCGCGGGCGGGCAGGTCGTTCAACTGCAGGTCGAGCTCGTCACGGTGCGGACCGACGACGGTCACAGCTCGTGCGAACTCCTCGGCCCTAACCTCCTGCAGCACGTGGCGCAGGGCGGCTGAGAACGCCTCACGGCCGCTGGCCAATGGCAGTCGCGCAGGCGCGTACTGCAACTGGACAGCGTTACGGACGGGCGCCACGCTGGCGTAGACCGCAGACACGGGTTCCCGCAGCAGCTCAACCAGGGCGGCCCGTCCCGCCTGCAGATCGGCACCGAACTCGATCAGCCGGTCATCCCAGACATCCAAAGTGCTGGCAAGGGATGAGCGCTCCGAGGCGCTGGCCTTTGCCGCCGAGCGCAATAGGGAGTTTCTCTGGCGCAGCGTCTTGTCGTAGTCGCTGATCACCGCGGCGTACCGCGGGGTGAGTTGGATGAGCAAGGCGTCCAGGAACCTGCGACGAGCTGCCGGGTCACCTTTGACCAGGCTCAAGTCCTCAGGTGCGAACATCACCGAACGCACGACGCCCAGCCCGTCACGGGTTCGCCGCAGCGGGGTGCGGTTCACCTGCACCCGGTTGGCGCGCCCCGGATTGATCTGCACGTCAAGGCCCAGCGTGCGCTCGGCATTGCTGACCTGGCTGCGGATGACAGCACTCGAGGCCCCCGCCCGCACCAGCGCGTTGTCGTTGGCCACCCGGTGACTGGAGAAGGTCGCCAGATAGGAGACCGCCTCTGCGACATTGGTCTTGCCTTGCCCGTTGGAGCCCACCAGCAGGTTGACACCGGGGGCGAACTCCACCTCGAGGGCCTCGTAGTTACGGAAATCCGTCAGGCCGAGGTGGGCGATTCTCACCGCTGCAGGCGCACCGGCATCAGCAGGTACCGGAATGACTCTGTGGGGGACTCCGGGTTGAGCCCAGTGAGCACAGCTGCCTTCTCACTGGACTGCAGGCTCAAGCGCACGGTGGTCTCAGTCAGCCCTGCCAGCCCGTCGGCGAGGAAGCGCGGGTTGAAGGCCACATCGATGGCCTCTCCCTGCAAGGTGCACGGCAGGGCCTCGGTCGCCGTCGCCTCGTCCCCGGTGCCGGCCCGCAGCACGACCTCCTCGCTGGCGAACACCATCCGCACTGCGGAGTCCTGGTGCAGCACCAGACTGACGCGCTTGAGTGCTTCCTTCAGTGGTGCCACGTCAATCTCCGGCTGGCTGGCGAAGTTCGTAGGCAGCAGGGAACGGAATTTCGGGAAGTTGGCCGAGTCCATCAGGCGTAACCCGGTCTGCCGGGAACCCGCAGTGAGAGCCAGTGAGGTGTCGGAGTCCCCGAGATGCAGATTGACCTCAGCGGCCCCGGCGAAGGCCTTGGCTGCCTCTACCAGTTCCCTGCCGGGAATGGTGACCGCGATTGCCTGGTCGCCTGCGTTCGGTCGCCACGGAAGTTCTCGCACGGCCAGCCGGTAACGATCGGTGGCGGCCAGGGTGAGATGGCCACTCGGCTCGATCTCCATCCGGATCCCGGCATAGGCATGGTTGCGGTCATCGGGAGATGCAGCCGCCACAGCGACCTGGGCGACAGCGGCCGCGAACACCGCCGCGTCGATGCTGCCGACGCTGTCCGGCAGTGTGGGCAGCGGTGGGTACTCGTCGCGCGGCAGGGTCGGAAGGGTGAACGACGCGGCCCCGCAGATGACCTCCACCCGGCCAGTGGTCTGGAGGGCGAAACTAACGGGCTGATTGGGCAACGACCGGGCGATCTCCACCAAGAGCCGACCACTGATCAGCGCCGTGCCCGGCTCACCTACGACCGCATCCGCGGTGTTGTGCGACCAGGTGTCCTGCGTGGTCGTGGTGAACGAAACCCCATCGTCCGTGGCCTCAACCAGCACCCCCGCCAGTGCCGGGAAGGGCACCCGGGAGGGCAGCGTGCGTGACACCCAGGTCACGACGTCAGCCAGGACGTCTCTTTCAATGCGAAACTTCACAGTTCCTCCTTGAGAGGCATCGTGTCATGGCGCAGTGTGGTTCACTGCGCTGTTGCCGGTTTATGACGGGAAATTCTTTCCACATCCGGGGCGCCATCCGGGTATGGGGTTTTGAGATGTCTTGAATTAGATATGACGTAACCGTCGTAGGCCCTGTGGATGCTGTGGACAAGTGGGAAAACTACCTGATGGCCGACGGTGAATGACAACGCACACAGGTCTGTGGGCTACACGTGTGCGCTGGTGCGGTGCGGTGGATGGGATTCATGTCTTCACTGCGCGTTCACAGAGAGGCTGCCGGTTATCCACTGAGCAAGCGGTGAGGACGTGCATTTGGAGGCGGTTGTCCACACGGAGTGCACACCCTGGGGATGCGCGAAACGGGAGGCAGGAATCGGGGATGTGGGTGTCGGACAGGCCTGCATGGCCTTGTCGCCTGAGATCTACGTTCGCACCGAGGCAGATCGGCGCACTGAGCGCGTTTCCACAGCCTTTCGGCATATTGACCTAACGCTTCGAACACGCCCATCGCTCATGTCCAGTCCATCCGGCACAGGTCAGAACGGTATGAGGAAGCCAGTTATCCACAGACTTTCCACGTGTTGGGGATACGGAGTGTGACCGAGGCCACATTTCCATCACCTAAAGTTACAGACTGATTAATTTGAGGTTTTGATCCGGTTAGTCAGATCGGCAACCTGTTCATAGAGGCGCCGACTCTCGCCGATGTTCTTGCGAATCTTGCGATCCGCATGCATCACGGTCGTGTGATCGCGGTTGCCGAACTCCGCCCCGATGGCAGGAAGTGAGAGATCGGTCAACTCCCGGCACAGGTACATGGCGACCTGACGAGCACTCACTAGCGTCTTCGACCTGGACGGCCCTTCCAGGTCGTCCAGCGACACCCCGAAGTACGTCGCCGCCTGCATCTTGATCTGCTCAGCAGTGACGTCGCGTGCCGATTCGTGGGGGATGAGGTCCTTGAGCACGATCTCGGCGAGATCAACGGAAATGGGTGAGGCGTTGAGGCTCGCAAAAGCGGAGATCCGGATCAGCGCCCCCTCGAGTTCGCGGATGTTCGAGGTGATCTTCGTGGCGATGAACTCGAGCACGTCGTCATTGATCTCGCGTGACTCCTGCATTGTCTTTTTACGCAGGATCGCGATGCGGGTCTCGAGGTCTGGCGGCTGGATGTCGGTGATCAGGCCCCACTCGAACCGGGAGCGCATCCGATCCTCGAAGTCCTGCAACTGCTTCGGGGGGAGGTCAGAGGTGATGACGAT
This sequence comes from Actinomycetes bacterium, assembly GCA_029779995.1. The sequence goes on along the minus strand of JAKOZM010000459.1, from coordinate 11,757 downwards.
CTGCTTGTTGGCATTGTGCAAGGTGTTGAACGTGTGGAAGAACTCCTCCTGCGTCTGCACCTTTCCTGAGAGGAACTGGATGTCGTCGACGAGTAGGACATCGACATCGCGATAGCGGCGATGCAGATCCACGCGGCCATGGTCGCGGATGGAGTTGATGAAGTCGTTGGTGAACTCTTCGCTACTCACGTAGTGCACCCTGGAGCCGGCAAAGATCCGGCGAGTGTGATGGCCGATGGCGTGCAACAGGTGGGTCTTGCCTAGGCCGGAGTCCCCGTAGATGAACAGCGGGTTGTACGCGCGGGCGGGCTGCTCGGCCACGGCCATAGCCGCTGCATGTGCGAAGCGGTTACTGGGTCCGTAGACGAAAGTGTCGAACGTGTAACGAGGGTTTAGGGGTGTGTCCTCAGGGTGGGCGACAGGGGGGTCTGAGCTGGTTGGGATCTCGCTGTATGTGGAGTCCGCGAGGTCGTCAGTGACCTCGTCTGAGATCTGCGGCGCCCGGGATTGGTCGACCAGAACCTCGATCGTCACACTATGGCCGAGTTGATCGGCCAACGCCTGCTGGACGTGAGGTCGCAGTTTCGTCTCCAACATGTCCTTGGTGAAGTCGTTGCCCGTGACAAGCACGAGGGCGTCCTGGGTCAGGGCGACCGGAGTCGTCAGATCAACCCAGGCCCGCTGCGTTTCCGGTACCGATTTCTTGGCCAGTGACCACAATTCCCCAAGATCGATCACTGCATCCAAGACGGCTCCTCGATTGAAAGTCACAGGTTCTCCACAGTGTGGATATACCTGTGGAAAGTCAGTGTGGGTGTCCTCCGCGATCCGCGGTGAGGACACCGTGGCGTTGACGCTAACCGGAGAACGAGCGTGTTACAACCGATTGTCCACAAGTCGACCCTGGTTTTTTCCGCCACCCCGGCGTGTCTGCCAAGCGCAGACGTGTCGGGGGTGTAGTGACCATGACCGGTCATCCGTTCTGGCCGGACGTAACGTATGCTTGGCATGTCTGGCCCTTGTCGTGAACCGGCGTCATGCACGGCGGTTGTCGATGGGGGCCAATTAGCGCGCCCTCGAGTTAAGCCTCGGAAGGACTCTCATGAAACGTACGTACCAGCCCAACAACCGGCGCCGGCACAAGAAGCATGGCTTCCGTCTGCGCATGCGTACTCGTGCGGGCCGCTCCATTCTGGGCAACCGTCGCAGCAAGGGCCGCGCTCGCCTCACGGTGTGACCATGCTGGCCCGCGACGACCGGCTGCATCCCCGGTCCCGGGTGCGTTCCACGATCCGCCACGGTCGACGCGTGCGATCAGGCAGCCTCGTGGTGCATTTTGTGGGTGATGATCAGCGTCCCCACGCTGCAGTCGTGGTGGGCAAGGGGTTCCGAGGAGCCGTCGAGCGCCATCGGCGGCAACGTCAGGTGCGCCATGCGGTCTGGGCCATGTGGGAGGACCTCCCTGCTGGATCCCTGGTCATTCGCGCCCTGCCGGCAGACACCGTATATGAGCAGTTGCTCGCGGACCTCCGGAAAGCGGTGCGTCGACTGTGAAGTTCCTGCGCTTTCTCTGGCATGTGCCAGCCCTGGCCGTGATCGGCCTGGTCAGGCTGTACCAGCGCTTCATCTCGCCGTTGACCGGACCCACGTGCAAGTTCTATCCGACGTGTTCGGCATATGCGGTGAAATCACTACAAACCCATGGCCTGATCAAAGGCTCCATGTTGTCTGTGGCACGCTTGGTTCGGTGCCATCCCTGGCAGCTGGGTGGTATCAATCCGCCACCTCCTGCAGGGAAATGGCGTGCCGACGTAGATCTTGACGGAAACCCCAGGGGGGTATCATGTTCATCCTAGAGTGGCTCGAGATCGCAGTTTCCTGGATCCTGGTCACGTTCCATGCTGTTCTTTCCCCGATCTTCGGTGCCGCCAGCGGCGTTGCCTGGGGACTGTCCATCGTCGGCCTGGTCATCGTGATCCGCGTTTTGTTGATCCCGCTGTTCGTCAAGCAGATCAAGGCCCAGCGAAACCTCCAGATTCTGCAGCCGCAGATGAAGGAGATCCAGACGAAGTACGCCGGAGACCGGCAGCGGCAGTCCGAAGAGATGATGAAGCTCTATCGGGAGACCGGCACGAACCCGCTTTCGTCGTGTCTGCCGATCATCGTGCAGGCACCCATCTTCTTTGCGCTGTTCCGCGTTCTGCAGGGCATGGCTCAGGACAAGGCCGTGGGGGTGATGACCCCCGAGTTGGTGCAGCAGGGCCGCGAAGCCACCATCTTCGGCGTGCCGATCTACGGCACGTTCATGAATGCCGCCGAGACCCCAAATCCAACAGCGACCCACGTCGTGACGATCATCATGATCATCCTGATGTCCTTGACGACCTTCATCACTCAGCGTCAGCTCATCGTGAAGAACACCGCTGCGGACAACCCCATGGTTCGCCAGCAGAAGATCCTGCTCTACATCTTCCCGCTCATGTTCGCCGTGGGTGGCATCAACTTCCCGCTCGGTGTGCTCATCTACTGGCTCACCACCAACCTCTGGTCTATGGGACAACAGTTCTGGGTCATCCGGAACAACCCACAGCCCGGTACGCCGGCCTATGACGCCAAGATGCAACGGGAAGCTGCTAAGGCCGCCCGCAAAGCAGGCACGGCCGCGACGGCGGCCAGTGCGACCGCCGTGGTCGAAGAGGAAGAGCCCAAGCCGATCCGCAATCAACCCAAACGCCAGCCTCGCAAGAAGCGCAAAGGCGGCTGAGTTTCACGTGAAACGGAGTGTGCGATGACTGATAACGCACTGGAACGAGAAGGCGATATTGCCGCCGATTACCTTGAAGGACTGCTGGACATCGCCGACCTTGACGGCGACATCGAGATGGATGTCGAGAACGGGCGCGCCATGGTCGCGGTCGTGGGCGAGCGGCTCGATGAGCTCGTGGGGGACGATGGCGAGGTGCTCGATGCCCTGCAAGATCTCACTCGTTTGGCCATCATGCGAGAGACGGGACGCAGGTCGCGAATGATGCTCGATGTGGGGGGTTATCGGGCGGCCATTCGCAGGGATCTGACGACTCAGGGTGAGCAGGCCGCCGCCACGGTCAAGCAGACGGGCGAGCCGTTCGCCATGCCACCCATGTCGCCCTTCGAGCGCAAAGTGGTGCATGACGCAGTAGCAGCCGCTGGTCTGGTGAGTGAGTCGTCAGGCGAGGACCCACATCGCCACGTGGTTGTCCTGCCTGCCTGACGTTTCACGTGAAACGACTCGACGAGTACCAGGAACTCTTGGCGAAGACGGGCGTGGAGTGGGGTTTGATTGGCCCCCGGGAAGTGGATCGCCTGTGGGAGCGCCACATTGACAACTGCCTGGCCGTCACGCAGGATGTGCAGTGCCTTCCGCAGACCTGTTCAGTCGTTGACGTCGGATCGGGCGCCGGACTGCCAGGTGTCGTGTGGGCGATTTCCCGTCCGGACCTCACCGTGACTCTGGTGGAGCCACTCGAGCGCCGGGTCAAGTTCTTGGACCTCGTCGTGCATGAACTCGCCTTGGCAAACGTGACGGTCGTGCGCGGCCGGGCCCAGGAAGTCGACATTCGCGGGGACCGGGTCACGGCCCGGGCCGTTGCTTCGACCAAGACCTTGCTGCCCTGGTTGGCGCCGCTTGTGTCACACGGTGGTCGTATGGTCCTGCTGAAGGGTAAAAAGGCAGACCAGGAACTGCAGGACGCGGGTCCCTGGTTGAAACGCAGTGGCTGGTCGGCGATCGTGCGCGAGGTAGGGATCCCGCCTCGCACGCGCGTCGTTGTCGTGGAACGTCGAGTGAAGGGGTGACCATGGAGAGAGCGGGACTGGGTTGGCCGGAGAGGCCACAGGAGCCCCGTGCGGACCAGGGGAGACCAGCCGGCCTCGGTTGGCCCAGCGAGGAGGATGCATGATCGTCACGGTGGCCAACCAGAAGGGCGGGGTCGGCAAGACCACCTCCGTGGTGAATCTCGCAGCGGCTCTTGCCGATCTGGGCCAGACGGTCCTCGTCGTCGATCTGGACCCGCAGGGCAACGCGACCACTGGACTGGGCGTCTCCAGCCGGACTGAGAATCCGGGGATCTATGACGTCCTCATCGACGATCTACCGATGGCAGATGCGGCGGTGGTGGTGCCGGAGAGCCAACGCGTGACATTGATCCCCGCAAGCCTGGATCTCGCAGGTGCCGAGATCGAGCTGGTGTCGATGGTGGCGCGCGAGTACCGATTGCAGAAGGCCCTGCGCGGGTATCTCGAGGAGCATCCTGCCGACGTCGTGCTGATTGACTGCCCACCAAGCCTGGGACTGTTGACTCTCAACGCCTTGGTCGCTGCAGAGGAGATCTTGATCCCCATTCAGTGTGAGTACTACGCGCTGGAGGGCCTTGGCCAGTTGATCCGTACCGTCGAGATGGTGAAGCAGCACCTGAACCCGGGCCTGAAGATCTCCGCCATTCTTCTCACCATGACCGATAGTCGGACAAGGTTGTCGGATCAAGTGGCAGATGAGGTACGTGCCTTCTTTGGTGAGCTGGTCCTGACCACCGTCATCCCCCGCTCCGTCCGATTGTCTGAGGCACCCGGCTATGGCCGTTCCGGGCTCGCCTACGATCCCAAGTCGCCCGGGGCGGTGGCGTACCGGGCTGCTGCGGCCGAACTGCGGAGCACGACGATCGACCTCACGCAGACCACCCAGGCGGTGCAGGCGTGACCCGTCGAGCGTTGGGCAAGGGCCTCGGCGCGCTCATCCCGACCGGTGAGATCGACCTGCGCGAGGAGCATCTGGAGGCGGTCCCCGGGATGCAGTTCGTGCAATTGCCCATCGCAGACGTGCGGGCGAATCCCAATCAGCCGCGGCAGCACTTCGACCCCGACGCGTTGGCCGAACTGGTGCATTCGATGCAGACCGTGGGCCTGCTGCAGCCGATCGTCGTACGAAAGTCCGACGTTGGCTACGAGATCGTCGCCGGTGAGCGCCGGTGGCGAGCAGCGCGGGAGGCAGGCTGGACGACCGTCCCCGCGCTCATCCGACAAACAGAGGATGCGGACCTGCTCCGCGACGCATTGCTGGAGAATCTGCATCGCGTCCAACTCAACCCATTGGAAGAAGCAGCGGCATACCAGCAGTTGCTCAGTGACTTCGGGGTCACCCAGGAGGAGTTGGCGGACCGGCTCGGGCGTAGCCGTCCGCACTTGAGCAACACTCTGCGCCTTTTGAAGCTCCCCGCCCCGGTTCAGCGGCGGGTTGCCGCCGGCGTGATCAGCGCCGGGCATGCTCGTGCGCTGCTGACACTGCAGACGCCCGAGCAGATGGAGATCCTGGCCAACCGCATCGTGGCCGAGGGTCTGTCGGTGCGCACCACGGAAGAGCTCGTCGCCACGGACGCACCAAAGCCTCGGCGCCGGGGTCGCGGTTCTCCCGCCCCCAAGTCGGATTACGCACAGACAGTAGAAGCGGCGCTCGCCGCGCGGTTCGACACCAGCGTGGAGGTGGCGATGTCAGCGCGGCGGGGCAGGCTGACGATTCATTTCGCCGACACCGACGATCTGAACCGGATCCTCGACCTTATGAGCGCGCTGAACTAATCCGCACGAGGTCGCCGGCCACCGATCCCAGCGTCATGCCCGCAGCTGCGGCCGCCTGCGGGAACAACGACGTCTCCGTCATGCCCGGCGCCACGTTTGCCTCCAGGAAGATGACCCCCTGGTCGTTGACGATGAAATCGACCCGCGACCAGTCCCGCAGACCAAGTGCGATGTGTGCGGCTACTGCCGCCCGGGCGCACTCCTGTTCCTGCGCTTGACTGATCCGGGCGGGAACGAAGAACTCCGTCTCGCCCGCGGTGTACCGGGCCGCATAGTCGTAGATCCCACTGCGGGGCTGAATCTCGACGGCTGGCAGGGGCTGCGGGCCGTCACCGAGGTCGACCACCGAGACGGCCACCTCAACGCCGCTTACGTACTGCTCGACCATGGCCGAGTCCCCATAGGCGAAGGCGGCGACCATCGCTGGCGGCAAGTCCTCCTCGGCATGCACCAGGGAGGCCCCCAGAGCTGAGCCGCCACGCGTGGGTTTGACCATGACTGGCAGCCCCAGGTTGTCCACGATCCCCGCCATCACGCCTGCCGCGCCCAAGTCACGGAAGACCCCGTGCGGCAGCGAGTAGCTGCGCGCAACTTGCAGACCGTCATGAGCCACGATGCCCTTTGCGATGGCCTTGTCGAAAGCCACTCTGCACGCCAGCGGTGGACTGCCCACATATGGCAAGTCCAGCGCTTCCAACACATCGGCGAGGGACCCGTCCTCGCCCGCCGCGCCATGAACCAGGGGAATGACGACCTCTGGCCGCTCAGCGCGCAGGGTGGGCAGCAGATTGCCGTCGAGATCCAACACAAGGACCTCATATCCGGTATCTCGCAGGGCCTCGGCCAGGCGGCGCCCTGAGCGCAACGAAACCTCCCGTTCGGCGGACAGTCCACCAGCAAGCACGACGACTGACATGGGAGCCTCCTAGGCCAGATCCGGGCTGGGCGTAGCGGGACCCGGAGGTAGGTGCCCGGGGGCCCTGCCAAAGGTGTGGATCAGGTCGAGTTCGGCCTCCATCACACCGGCAAGGCGCCGCACGCCCTCGGTGATGCGCTCCGGGGACGGATAGCAGTACGACAGCCGCATACAGTCGCGGCCCTGGCCGTCGACGAAGAAGCCGGTGCCCGGGACGTACGCGACCAGGGCGGCCACAGCCCGCGGCAGCATGGCGGTGGTATCCATCCCGTCGGGCAGAGTCACCCAGGAGTAGAAACCACCGCTGGGCACAGTCCACTGCGTGCCAGGCGGGAAGAGTTGACCCATCGCGCTGAGCAACGTGTCGCGGCGTTCCTGGTAGATCTCGCGAAAGGCCTTGACCTGATCCATCCACGGCTGCGTCCGCAGGTACTCCGACACGGTCAGCTGTGAGAAGTTCGACGGGCACAGGGTGGCTGCCTCCGCCGCAAGGACGATCTTCTCCCGGACACCGTGCGGGGCAACCGCCCAGCCGACGCGCAGTCCACCCGCGATGGTCTTACTGAAGGAGCCGAGGTAGACGACCGCGTCCTGGTCCATGGCGCGGATCGCCTGTGGCACTGTGCCATCGAAGCCGAGTAAGCCGTAGGGGTCGTCCTCCAGGAGCAGCACGCCAGCGCTCTTGGCGATGTCCAGAATCTCTTCGCGGCGGCTCTGCGACTGTGAGACGCCCGCCGGGTTGTGGTAGTTCGGGATGGTATAGATCATCTTGACGGTCTTGCCCGCCGCTCGCTGCCGTGCCAGAGCCTCCCGCAGCGCCTCGGGCACCAGTCCCCCGGCGTCCATGGTCACGTGCTCGACATCGACCTGATAGCTCTGGAAGACGCCCAGTGCACCCACATAGGACGGGGCCTCCACGAGCACGACATCGCCGGGGTTGCAGAAGATCTTCGTGACCAGGTCAAGGGCCATCTGCGAACCGGCGGTCACCACGATGTCGTCGGGGTGGGCCTTGACCCCCACTGGTGCCATGACCTCCAGAATCTGCTCCCGGAGGGTTTGATCGCCCTGCCCCCCGCCGTACTGCAGTGCGACATTCCCGCGAGTCAACAGCATGTGTTCGACCGTGCTCGCGATCGCGTCCATCGGCAGGGCGTTGACGAAGGGCATGCCGCCGGCCAGGGAGACGACCTCTGGACGCGACGCAACTGCAAAAAGCGCGCGGATCTCTGATGCCGTCATGCCCATCGCACGGTCGGCATAAGAATCGATCCAGGGATCGAGACGCGATCCTGTCATGGCGCCACCTCCGGTATGTCTCTAGCATGCGTGTCGTGGAAACCAACACACGCGCCAGGGTCGTCATGCGCATTCTGGCCCTTCTCGGCCTCGGTCTGCTCGCAGGTTTCATTCTCTCGGGCCTGCGCCCGCACACCACACCCGTGGGTACGGGGGACACCAGCGTTCAGTGACATCGGTCGAACCACACGACCTGGTTCAGTGGCCCGGGCCGAAGAAATCGTGGATGGCGCTCGCGACGCTTTCCGCGATCTGCTGACGGGTGTGCGGTGTCTGCAGGCTGGCCAGATCCTGTGCAGAGGACAGATATCCCGCCTCCAGGCGGACCGCCGGCATCCGGGTGAGTCGCAACAGGTCCCAGGTCTTGGCATGGGTGCGCGCATCAGCCAGTCCCACCCCTGCGACGACTCGGCTCTGGAGAAGATCGGCGAAATGCTCACCGAGGATCGAGTGGGTGCGAGGGCTGCCGTAGTAGTACGTCGCGGCTCCCGCGCCTTGGCCAGACACCTCCCAGTCGCAATGCACGGAGATCACCAGATCGGCCCCTACGCGGTTGGCGAACCCCGCCCGGGCAGCCTCGGTGGGCGGGGACAGGTGGTTCACGCCCAGCGGCCGGGTCAGTAGCACGGGAGTACCGATTGCCGACAAGCGACCCTCAAGACGGGAACAGATGTCATCGACGAAGGTCTGCTCTGTCAGGCCTTCGACAGGCAACAACCTGCCCGGGTCGTTGCCCCCATGGCCGGGGTCGATCACGATGATCTTGTCTGCGGTACCCGTGCGCATGGTCGTGAGCATCTGCTGGTCGCGCATGGCTTCCGGTGCCCCACCACTGACGGTGCGATTCAGGCGATCCAGCGCACGCAGCGTGGCCGGCCCGCACACCCCGTCGTTGCGCACCCCCACGTTGCGCTGGAAGTCTCGCACGGCGTGGTCGGTGTCGGGGCCGAAGATGCCGTCCACCCGCCCGCAGTCGAACCCCATGTCCGTCAACCGCCGCTGCAGGGCCATGACGTCGTCGCCGATCTGCATGTGCCCGGCGGAGAAGAACATGACACGGTCGCCGAGTCGCCAACGGGCCTCTTCCAATCGCCGGAACGTCTCTGGCCCGACGATGCCGTCCACAGTCAGGCCCTGCTGTTGCTGAAAAGCCCGGACGGCACCGTCCATGACCTGGTCGAAGGCGGCGCTGGCGTTTTTCGGGAGTAGGTTCAGCCGAATGAGCCGGTCACGTACCTCCGCGACGACCGGCCCGGTGTCACCGAGTCTGGCCACGCCTTACTTCAGGTAGTCGCCGAGATCTGCGATCAATGCCGCTTTGGGCTTGGCGCCGATGATCTGCTTCACGACCTTGCCACCCGAGTACACGTTCATGGTGGGGATCGACGTGATGCCGTACTGGGCCGCGATCTGCGGGTTCTCGTCGACGTTCAACTTGGCCACGACGATCTCGTCGTGCTCCGCGGCCAGCTCGGCCAGGATCGGGGCGACCATCCGGCAGGGGCCGCACCACTCGGCCCAGAAATCGACGATCACCGGCTTATCGCTGAGCAGCACGTCGTCAGCGAAGGTTGCATCGGTCACGGTCTTGGTGGCACCCATGGGTCTCCTTAGGTTGTGCGACTTCTGAAGGTTACTGCGCGAGGTCGGCCAAGTAGTGCTGCGCGTCCAAAGCAGCGGCACAACCGCTGCCAGCAGCGGTGATGGCCTGCCGGTAGGTGTGGTCCACCAGATCTCCGGCCGCGAACACCCCGGACACGTTTGTGCGGGTACTGCGGCCATCCACCACGACGTAACCCTCACCGTCGAGTTCGACCTGGCCCTTGATGAGTTCACTGCGGGGATCATGTCCGATGGCCACGAACACCCCGGTCACGTCCAACGTCGAGGAAGCACCCGTCACAGTGTCGCGGACCTCCACCCCGGTCACCTTGTCCTGGCCCAAGACATCGGTGACGGTGCTGTTCCACAGCACCTCGATCTTGGGGTTCTGCAGTGCGCGTTCGGCCATGATCGGGCTGGCCCGGAAGGCATCGCGGCGATGGATGATCGTCACCTTCTCGGCGAACCGCGTCAAGAACGTTGCCTCCTCCATCGCGGAGTCGCCACCGCCGACCACAGCGATGTGCTGGTTGCGGAAGAAGAAGCCATCGCAGGTGGCGCACCACGAGACACCGTGCCCGGAAAGGCGCTTCTCGTTCGGAACGCCGAGTTCCCGGTAGCCCGAGCCCATGGCCAGAATGACCGATTTGGCCCGGTAGACGGTGCCGGCATCATCGACCACGGTCTTGATGTCCCCGTCCACCTGCAGTTCCACGGCGTCCTGTGTGACGATGCGCGCACCGAACTTCTCCGCCTGGGTACGCATCTGGGTCATCAACTCAGGGCCCATGACGCCTTCGGGGAAGCCCGGGAAGTTCTCGACCTCAGTGGTGTTCATCAAGGCGCCACCAGCGGTCACAGCCCCCTCGAGCAGTACGGGATTTAGCTCTGCCCGGGCGGCGTAGACGGCCGCGGTGTAGCCAGCGGGTCCCGATCCGACGATGACAACGTTCTCGACGTCACTCACTTACCTACTCCTTCGTTGGTCATCGGCGTCAACGCCAATACCCACCAGGGTATTCCCTGGCGAACTGAGCCCGAGCGCTTACACCGACTTCAGAGTCGATCCGTCGACGTCATAGATCATGTGCCGGTAGACGCTGGCCTCGGTAGCCCCACAGTCGGGGGTTACGACCCACACTTCTTCGTAGTCTGGGTTGGCCGGGTAAGCGGTGACCAGCACGACAGCAGCGTCTGGGCCGTAACTACCGACATCGAGGAACAGGACTCGCCCGTATGCCTGGACCGCGGAAGCGCACGCGGTGATATCGCTGGAGGAGTCCGCGAAGGTGTTGGTCGGGCGGGTCATCGCCTTGGCGGTGGTGCGAGCGCGTAGTTGGTCGGCGAACAGGGCTGGTTCGAACACGGCTCCGGCACGCACGATCGGTGATGCGGCCACGGGTTGCGTGCCCGGGCTCGCGGCGCTGCCCACGAGTACCAGGAAACCTAGCACTGAGGCCGCTGCCAGCAGCCACGTGAGGCGATTGCGATGCCGCGGCGTCAGGGGCACCACGACCTGCTCCAAGGCCAGCCGCGCCTCGATGCCCGTCAGTACGTCGTCAGGCATGGCGGGGGAAGGCAGGGCACGCAGCCGTGCCGATACCTCCGACTCCTGCATCATTTCCCTCCTGCCTTTCGCTCAGGTAGGACGCCTGGGCTGGCATCAGGGTTCCTCACGGACTCCAGCCGCACGGCCAGTTTTGCCCGTCCGCGCGAGCACCTGCTCTTGATGGTTCCGGCGGGGCATTCCAGAACGGCGGCGGCTTCCTCGACGCTGTAGCCCTGCACATCCACCAGCACGATGGCGGCGCGCTGATCCTCGGGCAACTCGGCCAGTGCCCGTTCGAGTTCGATCTGTAGCTCCCGGTTGGCCACGTCATCGCGGTGGGTCTGCTGCTCGTGCAGGGTCTCGATCCAGGTGGTGGTCGGCCGGTTCTTACGCCGCCGGTGCTGGTCCAGGCAGGCGTTCACCACGATGCGGTGCAGCCAGGTGGTAACGGCGGCCTCACCGCGGAAGGATCCCGCGCGGCGAAACGCCGAAACCATGGCGTCCTGCAACGCGTCGGCAGCATCGTCGGGACTGCTCGCCGTGCGCAGCGCGACGGCCCACAGCCGATCCTTGTGCCGGGTGAACAGCTCACCGAAGGCATGGGGATCGCCCTGCACATGAGCGGCGAGCAGTTCCGCGTCGGTGCGCGCGTCTGTGGCACTCATCCGCTGCGCACGACGACGGAGCGCACCCCGCCCCGATAGCCACCGTCGATCCACGGCAGTCGCGTGAACCACACCAGGACATAGCGGCCGTTCATGGGCCGCGGGGAGCGCAGCAG
>JAKOZM010000424.1 GCA_029779995.1 Actinomycetes bacterium | reverse complement strand
GCAGCCGCCACGCCGGCGACGAGGCTCGCGGAGGCGAGCGTGGATAAGAACCGTTGAATCATGGGAGCCTCCTGGCGAGTGGCCGTTGTCACCTATGGTGACAACGCGCGAGCCGATGTCCACCTTGCCGCTGACGGGGGGTCAGCCGAAAGGATGAACGAAGCATAACACGGTGTGTGTCTAACGGGGGTCAACCGTTTGGACGATCAGATGCAGGAAGGGCCGCACCCGGTGTGGGTGCGGCCCTTCCTTCTCGTTTAGTGCTACTTCAGCAGCCAGCTCTTACGCCAGGTGCTGGGCTTCCACCGGTCGGTGAAGTCGGGCTTGGGCTTGGAGCGCACCAGGACGGTGACGCGGACCTTGTCGTAGCCCTTGGTGTTGACCCGGATGAAGCCCTTGCGGGTCACTGTGGTGCGGCAGAAGGCGGTCTGGCCGGCTGCGGCTGCTGCTACTGGCCGGCACAGGACCACTGGCTTGAGCAGGACACAGCTGCTCTTCTTGGTGGTGATCTTCTTGACCAGAACCCGGTTGCCGACCTTCTTCACCTTGGGGGTGGTGAGTTTCGGCTCGATCGGGCAGATCTGCTTGACCACGACCGGGCTGACCACCGCGACGGTGAAGGTGTCCTGAGCGGAGACCTCCTGGCCGTTCTTGTCCTTGCCGGTGGCGGTACCGATGTTGGTGGTGGCCAGGGTGATCGGCTGGCTGCAGGTGTAGATCCAGGTTTCGCCTGGCTGCAGTTTGCTGTCGGCGTTGCTGTCACCGGAGGTGTAGGTCACTGGTGCGCACTTGTCGTCGCTGACCTTGACGTCGGTCAGTTCGGCGTCGCCGGGGTTGGTCACCGTGTAGGTGTAGGTGACCGTCTGGCCGGGGTTGACCTGGGTGGCCGAGCCGGTCTTGACGATGTTGATCCCGGGTTTGAGGATCTCGTTGGTGACCGTGACGGACACGTTCTGGTCCTTACGGGTCACTGTGACCTTGCCATCGGCGGGGTCGTACACCGGTTGGGAGAACGACCAGCCGGCCGGCGGGTCGGTGGGTTTGGCTTCCGAGACGGTGCACTCGGTTCCGGTCGGGATACCGGTGATGGTGGTGGACTCCCCGGCCTTGAGCGCGACGGTCTGCTTGGCCTCGTCGGCGCACTGGTAGCCGATGGTGAAGGCCTTGTCGTAGCCCGAGGACTTCGGGTTGAACGACTTGGTGATCGTCAACGAGCCCAGATCGCGGGTGTTGATGATGGTGCAGGTGACCCGGTCACCCAGCCCCAGGGTGATCTTGTCGCCGTTGTTGAGCACCTGCACACCCGGCTGGCCCTCGCCCGGGGTGCTCACACACGCCCAATCACTGGGGGAGTACCCGCCAGGACCGGTCTCACCAAGGGTGTACTGGGTGCCGGCGTACACATCCTCGAAATCACCCGAACCACCTGGGGTGGAGATGTTGCGGTCAGATGGAGTCCCCTTTGCCGTGAGGATCCAATTGTCCGCATTGGCGCCGCTGACCTGCTTGACCAGTTTCAGGGTCGGGGTGTTGTCGGTGTTGGTGATGGTGCAGGTGACCTGCTCACCGAGCCCGACGGTGATCTTGTCGTCACCGGTCTTGGTGCCGCCGCCGGTGCAGACCCACACACCGTTGGAGGAGTAGCCGGGGACGGTCGATTCGCTGAGCGTGTACTGCTGCCCGGCGAACACGTCCTTGAAGGTGCCGCTCCCGCCGGCGTTTTGGAAGTTCCGGGCGCCGTTCGGGTTGGTGCCGGAGGCCTCGGCCTTCAGCGTCCAGTCGTTGGGCACCTTGCTGCCACCGTCGTTGTTGGTGACGTCCTTGACCAGTTTCAGCTGGCCAGTCGGCGGTGGCTGCCGATTATACACGGTGCAGGTGATGCTCCCCAGGCGAAGTGCATTCACGGTCCAGCCGAGTGCCCCATTATTGGTCACTGGGACTGTCTCGCTCGTGCCGGATTTGACGCAGGTGGCATTCAAGTTGTTCGGCCCCTGCTGCACCAGCGAGTAGCCCTGCTGGGATGCCTGAAGGACCTCGGCAAGGTTGATCGGAGCGCTATTAATCGAGGCGTTGTCGAATGTCACGGAGACGGAAGTTCCACTGGTGGCGTTCGTGGTTGCCGGTGAGCCAGTTACCTGAACCGGGTCTGAGCCGTTTGCTTTGGCTGCGGTGTACACCCAGCCGGCCCCACCGTCGGTGGCCCCGTTAAGACCCGTGCCGTTCCAGGGAAGGACCTTCTTGAAGACGTTGATGGAGCCCTGGCAACTCGATTCCGCCAAGGCCTTCAATGCTTTGCCGGCTTCTTCGAAATCTGTGGTCTGGAAGAAATCAGCGGTTTCGGGCGGGGTGACGTTCTCCTCGAATTTGACGGTTCCCGAGATCGCCTTGAGGTTGGCCGGGTTTCCATCAATACCGTCACCGACGCCGACCGCGATCACGCGCGTGTTCTTGTTCTTGATCGCATTGGCGGAGAAGACGCTGTTCTCCATCTCGATGAATCGGGTCATGTCGCCAGGACCCTGCTCGTTTGCATAGAAGGTGGGGTTTCCGTCAGTTATGACAACTGCGACGTCGTATTGATCGCTGCTAGCTGCAACCTGGAACATTCCGCGATCCCAGTTGGTCCCTCCACCAGAACTCAGACCACTAATCCACGTATTGACCGTGGCTGCGCTGTCCGGCCCCGTGGCCGTGGCAACTGACGTCAGGCCAAGGTTCGTTGTCCCAGCGCGTGGTGCGTTTGCGGCGAAGGTATATCCGGCGACCTGAGAAGGGGTCCCCACCAGAGAGTTCACGAATGTCTGGGCAGCGGTTTTCAGTTGTGGGAGGAAGGGCGAGACGGATCCAGAAAGGTCAAGTACCAGCGCCACTTTGATGCCGCACTTCGGTGGGAAGGCAGGGTTGGACAGAGACGACTGCCAAACCCCAGAAGACACATTGCGGACGTACTCGTTAGATCCGTCTTGCGGGTTTGAGGTTGCCCCGGTTTGGTGGACATCCTGATGGTCGGGTTTTGCCCCGGCAGACGAGGATGGCATCCATGGGTGCGAACAGGAAGTCGTATACCCCCAAGTATCGGCGTGAGGCGGCGCGGCTGGTGATTGACACCGGTCGCACGATCGCTGAGGTGGCACGTGAGTTGGGGGTCGGGGAGCAGTTGTTGGGCCGCTGGGTGGCAGCGGAGCGGGCGAAGATGGACAGCCCGCCGCAGGCATTGGACGCCGACGAGCGCGCCGAGTTGGAGCGGCTGCGCCGGGAGAACGCGGCGTTGCGGATGGATCGGGAGTTCCTGAAAAAAGCCGCGGCCTTCTTCGCGAAGGAGACCTGAGCGCCGAGCAGGCGTTCGAGGTGATCCACGCGGAGAAGGCCACCTTCCCAGTGACCCGGATGACGGAGTTGTTGGACGTGTCGACGTCGGGCTACTACGCCTGGGCCGCGCGCAGGCGCGCCGAGCCGGGACCTCGGGCGGCGCGGCGGGCCGGGCTGGCCGTGCAGATCAAGGAGTTCCACGTGGCCTCTGACGGAGTCAATGGGTCTCCGCGGATCCTGGCTGATCTGCGTCAGGCCGGCCAGGTGGTGTCGCGGAAGACGGTCGCGAAGATCATGCGTGAGCAGGGGATACGTGGGATCAGCCCGCGGCCGTGGACTCCTGCCACGACCATCGCCGATGAGTTGCCGCACTCGATCCCGGACCTGGTCCAGCGCCAGTTCGACACCGGAGTCCTGAACCGAGTCTGGACCTCCGACATCACGTATCTGGGTACCGGGGAAGGCTGGCTGTACTTGTGCGCGGTGCGTGACGGCTGCTCCCGGCGGGTGCTCGGCTACGCCTTCTCCGACAGCCTGCACACCGACGTGGTAGAGACCGCGCTACGCCGCGCGGTGGCCTTCCGCGACCCGGCGATCGGGCCCACCAGCAGGGTCATCTTCCACGCCGACCGGGGATGCCAGTACACCTCCGAGCAGATGGCCGCCGTGGCCGACGAACTCGACGTGCGCCAGTCGGTGGGGCGCACAGGGGTGTGCTGGGACAATGCCCAGCAGGAGAGTTTCTGGTCGACGTTGAAGACCGAGTTCTACGACCGACACACCTTCGCCAGCAGGGCCGAAGCCATCGCGGCGGTCAGCCGCTGGATCGACACCGTCTACAACACACGCCGACGGCATTCCGCGCTCGGCCAGATCAGCCCACTACAGTTCGAAACGCAGTACACCACCGCGGCGCAAGAAGCCGCTTAACCCGATGTCCACGAAAACGGGTCAACCCCAGGTTGGCTGTCCGCATGAAGCCGTTGCTGCCGGTCTTCGTCGATTCGTATGTTTGACCGCCGACGACCGTCGGAGTGCGGAACTGGTAGCGGGTGAGCTCGAACGCTGGCACGCCGTTCTGTGTTCCGCCAGTGACCAGGGAGCCTTCGCCTACCCAGGGGTTGTTGGCCGCCAGCCTCACCCAATAGCGCTTGTTCAGCCCTGCCTGATCCACCGTGAAGTTGCAGTCTCCGCTGCTGTCCGAGGTGCATAAGAGCCCTGTGGACGTGCCCACGCTCCCACTGTTGTCGTTGAACAACTCAAGTTTCACGCCGGAGCGTCCTGTTGGAGTAGCGTCCTGTGTGGGCCGGACTCCGCCCACCTTCACAGAGATGATGGCCTGGTTGTCCCCAGGAGTAGGGATGGCAGCGGCGGCCGGCGTCGCCGTGGCGACCACCCCCGTTACCGCCCCCGTCGCCACCATGCCTGCCACCACTGCCACGGATGTCGTTCCCGCAATTGCCCTGCGGAATTTCTTAAACATGGTGTCGCCTCCCGTTGACGTGCGAATGCACACAGAACGTAGTTGAAGTCAGAAAGTGTGTAGAAGATGCGTGACGATCTGTCACGCTTGGGCGACGTGCCTTACAGAAAGTGAGCACCTGACGCCTCCTCGCCCCCGAATGGACCGCAGCCATCGACTGTTCGGTCGATGTAATGATATCCCTCGGCTTTCGCAAGGGTATATCACCCACTTGGGCGAAACAATGGGCACGAAGGATAGCCAAACCACCCTTTTGTGGGAAGAACCAACGCCGTAACGGGATTGTTATTTCGCTGACAGCGGTATCGATATTGACCAAGAGTCGTCACGCTGCGGGTTTGAGCCCGCTCCCGCGCATCACACTGCGATTACACACAGTGACGCAGGCGTAACCGAAGGGGCCACACCCTCTCGGATGCGGCCCCACGCCGTCGTGCGGACCTACCGCAGGGTCCACTTCTGACGCCACACCTTCGGCGTCCAGCTGTCGACGGAGCCAGGCTTCGGCGTGGCCTTGACCATCACTGTGACGCGCACGGCGTCGTAACCAGCGGTCTTGACCATAACCTTGCCCTTCTTGCTGACCGAGGTCTTGCAGAAGGCGGTCTCACCCGCCGCTGTCGCGACCATCGGGCGGCAGAGCACGACCGGCTTGCTCATCGTGCACTTCGAGTTGGTCGACATCTTCGTGATCAGAACCTGATTGCCGACCACCTTCGGCTTGGGCGTCACCAGTTTGGGTGTCACGGGGCAAGGTTGCTTCACCTTGACCGGGCTGACCTGGCTGATGCTGTTGACCACGGTCACCGTGGCCGCAGAGCCCTTCACTATCGTCGCCTTGCCGTCACCCGGGGAGAAGGTGGGCGCATTGAACGTCCAGCCGCTCGGGTTGGTGGGCAGGGCAGGCTCGGTCACGGTGCAGACCGTGCCGACCGGCAGCCCCTCAACGCTGGCCTGCTGGCCGGCGGCGAGTTTCACCGTGCCGCTCTTGACCGGATCGGTGCCCTCGACGCAGCTGTAGGCGATGTCGAAGGTGCCGCTGTAGCCGGAGGCGAGCGGGTTGAATTCCTTGCTGATGGTCAGCGAGGAGGTGTCACGGGTGTTGACGAGACTGCAGGTGACCTTCTGTCCCTTCTTCAGCGTGACCTTGCCCTGCTGAACCGGTACGGCCTCGTCCCGCGGTGCTGCGGTGCAGAGCCAGTCACCCGGGGTGTAGCCGCTGGGGCCCGTCTCGGACAGCGCGTACGGCGTGCTCGCCCACACCTCGTGGACGGTGCCGGCGCCACCTGCCGTGCTGAAGTTCAGCTCGGCATCCGGGGCCTCGGCGGTCGCCGACAAGGTGAACGCATCGGCCTTGACGCTGCTGCCGCTGACTGTCTTGATCAGCGTCAGCGATGCCGTGTCGCGCACGTTCGTCACCGTGCAGGTCCAGCTCTCGCCGGCCGCGATCGTTACGGTGTCAGCCGGTTCGGTCACTGCCAGGCTGTTCTGGCCGGGTTCGTCGGACTCACAGGTCCAACCCAGGCTGGTGTAGTTGTCCAGTCCACCTTCTTCGGCGAGCTGGTAGGTGCCGGCGTAGACCTGTTCCTCCTGGACGCCGCCGTTGGAGGTCGGATCGCCGTTACCCGTCACCGGTTGCTGGCCGTCGATGGTGCCGACCGGTATCGCACTGAGGGTCCACGCTGCGGGATCGCCCTTGCCGCGGACATCCTTGGCCAGCGTCAACCAGCCATGGCCACGGTTGTAGATGTCACAACTCATGGACTGATCGGCGCTCAGAGCGGCGACCTCGAAGTACGCCTCGTTCCCGTTGACCGTCAGTTGCCCGTGCTGGTTCGCACGTGCTGTGAGGCCGTTGAACGTGCAGGTGTAATCACGTGGTCCGTACCCAACTGCCAAGGTCTCCGTGACCCGTACTGTCGGCTGCGGTGTCAGGGCAGGCCATGAACTCGCCGGGTTGTACTGCATCTGAGCCACACCATTGTTGTCCGTGGTGGTGACAGCCGTTGATGTGGTGGTTCCTACCGGCTGGGACCAAAGGTAGTCCTGGCCGTAGGTTGCGCCGGTCACCGTTGCGGCGATCTGGACACCGGGAGTGGTGGTCCATTGCCCGCCCGGATCGGTGTACTTCGTCACGGTGATTGAACCGCCGCAGAGTGCTGCCGCGACACTCTTCAGCGCCGAGGCGAGATTGGTGAAGTCCGCCGGAATCAGCACATCGAAGGAGTTGATCGTATCGGTGGGCGCGATCGAGGTCTTGATCACGTCGCCGGAAATCTTGGTCAACCGGGCCTGCGAGGAACTTCCGCTCACGCCGACGCCGACCGCGATGACGCGGTTGCCCGCAGTCTTGAGCGAATTGGCGTACACCATCGCGGCAGTGGCAGCAGAATCCTCCGAAGGATAGGAAATGCTCTTGCCCTCGAAACCGCCGATTGTGTTCGGATCTCCGTCAGTGACGAACACGACGAGACCATCGGCCAGCGGCGTCGGTGTCTCCGTGCTCGTCTGCCACAGAGGCATCTCCCAGTTGGTCATGTTGCCGCCCACGCCGGTGTAGTACTTGGTGTTGATGGCGTCCTTCAGGGCCGTGAGATCAGTGCCAGCGATCGGCAGTCGGGGGGACAGTTGTTCCGAGGTCGTGGAGAACTGGATGATCCGAGCGCTCGACGAGGTGTCGGCCAGACCGTTGAGGAAGGCGATCGAAGCTGCCTTAACGGCATCACGCTCCGCGCCTTGTTCGATCGATCCGGACGCATCGAGTACCAACGTGATCGGTAGCCCGCATCCAATGACGCTCGGATTATCCGTACGAGTACTCGTGGCGGCTGCTGGCGACCCCAGTGCCAGCATCCCACCTACGACCGCAGTGGTCGTGGCCCCTGCGAGGAACCTGCGGAGCTTCTTCTTCTTGAACATGGTTTCCTCCTCTTGCTTCCCAGGGCGTGGAGCCTGGACCCCGGAGCACGGGGCAAGGAGGAGGGGTGACAGCGACAAATGGCGGACTGTTGACACAGACCGTGACCGATCGCATGGCTCTCGCCCCCTCTTCGGGTCCACCGGCTTCAACCGTTCGGCCCAGGCCGGAGGACTCCGCGTCAATTCCAGGGTAAAAGCGTCACAGGCTGTAACTCAATGCTCAAACGACCAAAATCAACAACTACGCACCGTATCGTAATGAACCCTCCATCGAGGCTTCACCAAACGGATGCAACTGCCGCCAGTGCCGCCTCGCGCTGCTGGTCGATCATCATGACCCGCAAACGGGTCTCAGCAGCCTCCTGCGGTGACAGGGCGCCCTCGGCCTGCCGCGCCCAGCGCACCTCTGCGGCCACGGCAGGCGTGTTCGCCAGCCGCTGTCCGAGCGTCGGTTCGCGGTCGATAGCCTCCTGCAGCACCGCGGCCTCGGCCCCGAACCGGCGCATCAACCGGTCTCGGCTGCGGCTGTCGCCCGGCGCTCCGACCAGGGCGATGTTGGCTGTGGGGCAGGGCGCAGTGGTGATCAGGTCAATCGCGTCCTCGGCCATCTTCCGGTAGGTCGTGAGCTTGCCGCCGGTGACCGCGATGACGCCATTGCTTTGGCGGGCAATCAGGTGCTTACGGGAGATGTCCGCGGTCACAGCGTGACTGTCGCGGACCAAGGGGCGCAATCCGCTGTAGGTACCGATGATGTCCTCGGGGGTCAGCTTGACGGCCAGGGCCACCGAGATCCGCTCGCGCAGCCAGTCCATTTCCGCTGTCGTCGGCTGGGGCGGGTCCGGGCGCAACGAGTCAGTGGGAAGGTCGGTGAGGCCCACGTAGCTCAGGCCGTCCGGCTGCGGGATCGCGAAGACGAACCGCCCGAACTCTTCGGGGATACCCACGGTCAGCGATGCCGTCGGATTGCCGAGCCGTTCGGACCGCACCACCAGATGGGAACCCCGGCTCGGGCTCAGTGTGATGTCGGGGTTGAGTTGCTCGGTCCAGACGCCGGTGCAGGTGATGATCTCGCGGGCGGCCACCTCGAACTCGCCGTCCTCGTCACGCAGCACTGCCCGGCCGTTCCCAACGTCGACCGCGTCGACATGGGTGAGAATGCGGGCGCCGTAGGCGGCGGCGGTGCGCGCCACGGCCACGACCAGGCGGGCATCGTCCTCCACCTGCCCGTCCCACCCGACGATGCCGCCGCGCAGGCCGTCGCTGCGTAAGGCTGGCGCCATCTTCAAGGCGGTGGCGGTATTCACCACGCGTGCCCGCGGCAGGGTGTCGCGCTTGGTGCCCGCCAGAGCCCGCAAGGTGTCGCCGGCGAGCAGGCCAGCGAACTGGATGTAGGGCTCTCTTCCTCCGTAATTGGGGATCAGGGTGGGCAGTGCGCGCACCAGGTGGGGCGCGATCTGGGTCATGAGCAGATGGCGCTCCTTGGCGCTTTCGAGGGCTACATCGAGATGGCCCGACGCGAGATAGCGCAGGCCGCCGTGGATGAGTTTGCTGCTCCAGCGACTCGTCCCGTGGGCGAGGTCCGCGCGCTCGACCAGGGTTACATCGAGGCCGCGCGCCGCGGCGTCGAGGGCCACCCCGACCCCCGTGATACCCCCGCCCACCACCAGGAGTTCGGTGGCGCGGGAGCGGCGCAGGTCGCGCAGTTCTCGTTGGCGGCGATCGGCGTTGAGCAAGCTGCTGGGGTCACCGGGTCGGATCATCACAGATATCCCTTCACGAGAGTGCGTAGTTCGGAGTCATTGCCGCCGATGCGGTGGGCGAAGACGAACGTCTGGGCGACCAGCACCAGGGTCAGCGACATGTCATCGGGGTCGCCGGCCCGGACACTGCCCTCAGCCTGTCCGGCGCAAATGAGGTCGTGGAGAACCGTTCGGGCCTGCCGCTGTGTCCGCCCGAGCCGGCCCGTGATCCATTCGGTGAGTTCCTCGGGCTCTTGGCGCAACACCGCCTGCATGAGGGGGTGCACATTGATCTCGCCCACGGTCAGGGACACCATTTCCACGATGCGGTCGCGTTGCGTGGGGGCGTCGGCGCGGACGGCGCGATCGAGAATGAGACCCAACTCACGATTGAAGAGTTCGCCGAGGACGGCGTGCTTGTCGGGGAACTTGCGGTAAACGGTCATCCGGGAGACGCCCGCCTGCGCCGCTATGGCCGAAACGGTGACCGTGGCCGGCCCGCCCTCAATAATGAGGTGTGCGGCGGCGTCGAGCAGTCGACTACTGACGTCAGAGCCAGTCTGTGACACCATGGCTATCAGTGTAACATCGCTTCGGGAGGTTTCAATGGTCACCACGGATACGGTTCAGCGGTGGGGTGGCGGGGCTCACGGCATTCCGGAGTCGCTGCACGTCTTCCTTGACGCGCGGGGCATGGGCACGGTCAGGCCACGTCCAGCAATCGATCTTGCAGGCGTGCCGATCCGGGCCAGTCGCATTCCTGAGGCCGATTTGGTGGCCGCCGGAGTCGCGTTCGAAACCGACGACCTCCTGCGCCTGCGGTGTTCGGGCGGCTTCTCGTTCACGGACCTGTGTCATCGGCGCTGGCCGACCGCCGAGGTGCCGGCCGTGGACGCAGTGCTCCTGCCGACATCGCACGACGAGGTCCGCACGGTTCTCGAAGCGGCTGGGCGGCATGGCTGGAAGGTCGTACCCTTCGGCGGCGGCACGTCGGTGGTCAACGGCGTTGACGTGGGCGCTGACATCACAGTGGGTGTCGCGTTCTGGCGGATGGCGGCCGTGCGCCACCTGGATGCGGACTCCGGTGAGGTGCTCGTGGAGCCTGGTATCACCGGCCCCGAACTCGAGCGCTGGCTGGCGGCACGCGGATTCACATGGGGTCACATCCCACAGTCCTGGGAGCGCGCCACGATCGGCGGTTATGCGGTGACGCGCTCCGCAGGGCAGACCTCCACCGGCTACGGTCGGGCGGATGCCACCGTGACCAAGTTGCGAGTCGCCACTCCCCGTGGGGACTTCGCGCTCGGCACGGCGCCGGCAACGGCCGCCGGTCCAGACCTGCAGCAGCTGTTCCTGGGTAGCGAAGGCACGCTGGGCATCGTTACCGAGGTCGGCCTGCGGGTGCGCCCGCTTCCCGAGACCCGGCGCTACGAGGGCCTGCTGTTCCCGACGTTCGCTGCCGGGACGCGGGCCTTCCGCGAGTTGGCCCAGCAGCGGGCCAACGCCGACATCATGCGCCTGTCTGACGCCGACGAGAGCGCGGTCAATCTGGCGATGAGTTCCATGTCGGGCACGTTGCAGCGAGCCTTCGACCGGTACACGTCACTGCGCGGAGTGGCCGGGGGTTGCCTGGCGATCGTGGGGTGGGAGGGGCCCAAGGATGTGGTCGCGGCTCGTCGGCGGCATGCTCACCGGACCTTCCGGAAGTTTGGTGGCGTGGGTCTGGGGACCACCGTCGGGCACTCCTGGGAGAAGAACCGGTTCTCCGCGCCGTACCTGCGCGACGATCTGCTCGACGCCGGTTACCTCGTCGAGACCCTCGAGACGGCCAATGAGTGGTCGCAGTTGCAGGGGACGTACGACGGCGTGCACGCCGCGCTGCGGGCGACCTTGGGGGAGCCGCTGATCGGCACCCATCTGTCCCACATCTACCCGACCGGGGCGAGCCTGTATTTCACGGTGATCTGCCCGCTGGCTGACGATCCGGTCGAGCAGTGGCGGGCCGCCAAGCAGGCTGCCACGGATGCGTTGGTGGCCAGCGATGCCACGATCACTCACCACCACTCGGTGGGCCGCGACCACGCGCCGTGGCTATCCGCCGAGATCGGGAGCAGCGGTGTGGAGTTGCTGCGAGCCATCAAGGCACACCTGGATCCCGATGATCTGCTGAACCCCGGCGTGCTGGGGCTCGGCTGAGGCCTGCGTAACCTCGGTGTATGCCGCTGGAACTACTGCCCGCCGTCGACGTCGCCAATGGTCAGGCCGTGCGCCTGGTGCAGGGGGAGGCCGGAACCGAGACCGACTACGGGGATCCGCTGGACGCGGCGCTGACGTGGCAGGAACAGGGCGCGCAGTGGATTCACCTGGTGGATCTGGACGCGGCGTTCGGGCGGGGGAGTAACTCCGCCCTGCTGGCCCGGGTCGTGGGGGAACTCGACGTGGACGTCGAGATGTCCGGCGGGATCCGTGACGATGAGTCGCTGGCCGCGGCGCTGGCCACCGGTTGCCGGCGGGTGAACATCGGGACTGCCGCTCTGGAGAACCCGCAGTGGTGTGCCCGGGTGATCGCCGAACATGGCGACCAGGTGGCGATCGGGCTCGATGTGCGGGGAACGACGCTGGCCGCCCGGGGCTGGACCCAGGAAGGCGGGGAGTTGTTCGAGACCCTGGCCCGCCTCGATGCCGAGGGGTGTGCCCGGTACGTGGTCACCGACGTGCGCCGCGACGGCACCTTGACCGGCCCGAACCTCGCCCTGCTGACCGAAGTGTGTGCCGCGACCGATCGGCCGGTAGTCGCCTCGGGGGGAGTCGCCGTGCTGGAGGATCTGTTGGCCATCGCCGAGATTGCCGGCGTGGAGGGCGCGATTGTCGGCAAGGCGCTGTACGCCGGATCGTTCACATTGCCGCAGGCGCTGGACGCGGTGCGATGAGCCTGGCAGTGCGGGTCATCCCGTGCCTGGACGTGGATGCAGGTCGGGTCGTCAAGGGGGTCAATTTCGCCGGACTGCGCGACGCCGGCGATCCCGTCGCTTTGGCCACCAAGTACAACGACGAGGGTGCCGACGAACTGATCTTCTTGGACATCACGGCGAGTTCCGGGGGCCGTGCCACCATGCTCGACGTCGTGCGCCGCACGGCCGACTGCGTGTTCATCCCCTTGACCGTCGGGGGAGGCGTGCGCAAGGTTGATGACTTCGATGCCTTGTTGCGCGCCGGTGCCGACAAGGTGGGGGTGAACACCGGGGCGATCGCAGACCCTGACCTGCTGACCCGGGCGGCGCGGCGTTTCGGCTCCCAGTGTGTCGTCCTCAGCGTCGATGCCCGGCGGGCGAAGTCCACCCCCAGCGGATTCGAGATCACTACCCATGGGGGGCGCAAGGGGACGGGCATCGACGCCATCGCGTGGGCCGGCAACGGGGCTCGCCTGGGGGCGGGAGAGATTCTGCTGAACAGCATGGACGCCGACGGGACCACCGATGGTTTCGACGACGAGTTGATCAGGCTGGTCCGCAGTGAGGTGGACGTGCCCGTGATCGCCAGCGGCGGTGCCGGGCGAGTGGAGGATTTCCCGGC
>JAKOZM010000406.1 GCA_029779995.1 Actinomycetes bacterium | reverse complement strand
ATGGGCCCGTTCTTCGGTCTGGGCACGACGTTGGGCATCCCCGAATGGGCGGTTCAGCGGCTCTGGTGGGCCACGATCCTGGTGGGAGCCTTCCTGGGCATCTACCTGCTGCTGCGGGTGTTACGGGTCGGCAGTGGGTGGGCGCAGATCCTGGCGGGTGTGGCCTACGCCTTGGCGGTGCGACCCCAGTCAGCCCTCGGGGCGGTCTCGGTCGAGGTGTGGCCGATGGCCGTGGCGCCCTGGGTGCTGATTCCCCTGGTGCTCGGCTCGCGGCGGGGCAATCCGGCGCGCTGGGCGGCCCTGTCGGCCCTTGCCGTGACGACCGCCGGCGGCGTGAACGCTGTCGCGGCGGGCGCCGTGTTGCCACTGGCCGTCTGGTGGCTGCTCACCTGCGGACGGGGTCCCCGCCGGCGACAGTTGGCGCTGTGGTGGGCGGGGTTGACGACCCTGGCGATCGTCTGGTGGCTGGTTCCCCTGGTGGTACTGGGCCAGTACTCCCCGCCCTTCCTGGACTGGATCGAGTCGGCCGAATTCACGACGTCCATCACTGATCCGACCACGGTGCTGCGCGGTGCCAGCCATTGGGTTGCCTACCTGGGTAGCGCCTCACTGTGGGAGGCCGGCGGCGCACTGGCGACCTCCCCACTGCTCATACTGGCGACCGGCCTGGTGGCTGCTGGGGGGGTGGCTGGGCTGGCCATGCGGTCGTTGCCGCACCGAACGTTCCTCGTCGCTGGAGCGGTGACCGGACTCGTGATGGTGAGCATGGGGCACACCGGAGTCGGGGGTGGATTGGGCAGCGAACAGATCCAGGCCTTCCTGGACGGTGTTGGCGCCCCGCTTCGCAACGTGCACAAGTTCGACCTGGTGCTGCGGATCCCACTGATCATCGCCTTGAGTCATCTGCTGACCGTCGTCTGGCCCGTCGCTGCCAAACCCCGCTGGAAAGTCATCACGTCAGGGGTGTTGCTGGTGGCGTTGGTCGCTTCCTGGTGGCCCGCTCTCACCGGACAACTGGTGCGCGGGCGCAGCTATGTGGCCCTGGCCGACCATTGGCGCGACACCGCGCAATGGCTCAACACCCAAGCCGAACCCGGACGAGCCCTCATCGTGCCCGGTGCCTCCTTCGCCCAGTTCGTATGGGGCCGCACGCAGGACGAACCATTGCAGGCACTCGGTGGCTATCCGTGGGGGGTGCGCGATGCCGTCCCGCTGTCCAGCGCCGGCAACATCAGAATGCTTGATGCAGTGGAGACGCGGCTGGAGAGCGGACGGGGCAGTGCTGGTCTGGCGCCGTACCTGGAGCGGATGGGTGTGCGCTACCTCGTCGTTCGCAATGATTTGGCGGCCGGGGCGCAGGCACCGCCACCGATCCGGATCCACCAGGCCCTTGACGACAGCCCGGGTATCCGACGGGTGGCCTTCTTCGGTCCGATCATTGATCGGGCCGAGGGCAGCCAGCGCATCGTCGACGAGGGGACCCGGGTCAGTTACCCCGCCGTCGAGATCTTCGAGGTCGAGCCGAACAACAACGCCCCCGATGCCCGCGTGGTGCTGCGCCCGGCCAACGACACCCTCGTCGTCGGGGGCAGCCCGGAGGCGATGCTGCCCCTGGCGGATGCGGGCATGCTGGGTAATCGCCCCGTGGTGCTTGCCGGTGATCCGCAGGCCACAGCAGTGAACGCGGCGGCCGGCATCGTCACCGATACCGATCGGCTGCGCGAGATCACCTTCGGATACATGCGCGGTAACGAGTCGGCGACCATGACGGCCGACCAGGCTTACGTGCAGGGGCGACCGGTGCATGACTACCGCGTGTTCGACGATGCCGGGACGACTGTGGCGCTACCAGGGCTCACCTTCGACACCAGCAGCTCGGCCAGCGACGTGGGCGCCACATTCCGATCGCCGCGCGGAGCGACCCCGGGCGCGGCCATGGACGGGGCACTCGATACCTACTGGGCCCCCGGGGTCATCCCCGAACCGCGGTCCTACTGGGAGGTGCGATACCCGCAGGCCGTCGACGTCGCGGACACTGTGCAATTGGCCCTGATGGATCGGGGCCTGCGCACCCCAGTGACGATCCCCCTGCTGATCACCACGGATAACGGGGAAACGCGGGTGGACGCCGTGAACTCCGATGGTTGGCAGCCGGTGCCGGTGCCAGCCGGACCCACCACCTTCGTTCGCATTGAGTTGGTGAACACGAAGTCGCCGCGACCGTTCGGCATCCGGGAGGTGCAACTGCCCGGGGAGGGGACCAGTGTCCTGGAACTCCCAGCCGGCACGGCCGGCGATGCTGTGGTGCTTTCCGGGCGCCCCGGCGAGGCGGGCGAGTGTGTGCCTCGCGACGGCACCTGGATCTGTTCGGATGCCTTCGGCCGGTTCTCCCAGGACCGGGCCGGGCTGTTCCGCGCGGTCGATCTGCCCAGCGCCGTGACCACGGCACCCCGGATCTGGGCGATTCCCCGCGACGGCTCCTCGATCACGCAGGCCCTGGACCGGGTCGCCGGGGTCAGCGTTGCGGCCACGAGCACCCGTACGGGGGCAGTCGCTGGCTCGGCGCTGTCCGCCGTCGACCGCGAACTTGGCACCGCCTGGCAGGCAGCGCCGGCTGATCCGCAGCCGGCCCTGACCGTCACACTGCCGCAAGCCCGGACCCTGCGAGGCATCCGGCTGGTGAACCGGGTCGGCCTCAACGCGTCCTCGCCACTGGAGTTGCGAGTGGACGCCGGCGGTGTGTCCCGCACCGGGTTCACCGATGCGCGCGGGCTGTTCCGGTTCGATCCGGTGACCACCGACACGATCACGGTGACGTTCCTGTCGGGTAATCAGGTGCGCTCCCGGTCGAGTCTGGGCGAGACGACGCTGCCTGTGGGGGTGGCCGAGATGGGCTTGATCGGGGCGGACGACCTACGCCAGCCGCTGCCGCCGGATGCCACAGTGACGATGCCGTGCGGAGCGGGCCCCGACATCCTGATTGACGGCAAGGTGGTGGCGCAGACCTCGGTCACGGCACGGGTCCAGCAGTACCGCAACGGCGAGACCCTGCCCATGACACTGTGCACCGATCAGGTGACGGTGCCCGCCGGTCCGCAGACCCTGGCGGTGCGCAGCTCGCCGGCGTGGCAGCCAGTGCTGGCCACGTTCGCACCCGAGACTTTCTACGCACCTACCAGTCGCCCAGAGTCAGTGCAGGTGGTGACCTGGGATGAGACCGATCGGGCTGTGCAGCTCGAACCGGCCACTGCGCCCCGCGTGCTGGAGGTCGCTGAGAATTTCAATACGGGCTGGCAGGCCTCTGGTGCGCAAGGCGCCTTGCAGTCAGTGCGGGTCGACGGGTGGAAGCAGGGGTTCGTCGTGCCGGCTGGGGTCGGCGGTGAGGTCACGATGCAGTTCGCCCCCGACCGGACATACCGGTTGGGGCTGCTGGCCGGGCTGGTCGCCGTCCTCGCGGTGGTCGCCGTCGCCCTGCGTCCACCGCGTCTGCGGGTCCACCCGGCGACCGAACCCACCGCGGCTCACCGTGTGCTGGCCCTGTTCGTGGGGCTTGGCATGGTTCTTGTGGTGGGACCGTGGGCGGCTGCGCTCTTCGTGGCGGCCGTGTGGCTCAACCGGCGGTGGCCGCTGCCGGTGGTGGCCTTCAGCGCCGTCACCGGCGCCGTGCTGATCAACGTCGTGGCTGGTGTCAGGCCGGCCTGGCCGCTGGTGGTTCTGCAGGGTTGCGCTCTGGCGCTGGCGTGGGCGGCGGTGGCACGGGCCGGGCTACCCAGGGCAGCCGAAGTCGGCGCTGGGAGTGCGAGTGCTCCTGCGCCGGACGTTCGATGAGCACGTAACTGGCGTGGGCGAAGGCAACCGAGCCAACCACCGTCATCGGCCACAGGATCCAGAACCACCCGTTGAAACTGGCGATCCCCAGCAGCCGCGACCCGGTCTCCAGCACGAACAGGTGCCACAGGAAGATCCCGTAGGAGATCTTGCCCAGATAGCTCATCAGGGGTGAGGCCAACATCGTTCGCCACGTCCCCCACCCCTCAGTGCCGAGGAAGCCGGGCAGGAGCAGTGCGGCGGCGGCGCCTAGGTACAGGTAGTGCCGCATGAAAGCCTGGGAGGCAGATCCCTCGCCAAACGTGTATGGACCGGCGATGGGGGTGCTCGCCAGCAGGAACAGCGCGACGGCCACGATGAGGCAGGTCGCGGCATCGTCGGCCAGACGGTTCAGTCGCGCCATCCAGGCCGGGGGGTCGGGAGCCCGCAGGCGATTGTGGACCAACGCGAAGAACATGCCGACGGCAAACCAGTCCATGAAATTGGGCAGCCACATGTTCACCACCGTGAACTCACCCACCGGTGTGATGGTGCGCAGGAGCAGCCAGGCGAATGCCAGCCCGGCGCACGCGGCCAGGGTCCACAATTGGCGCCTGGTGTTGGCCGTCACATCCCCACGGTGGCGTCGGCCGATCCACCAGGCGATGGCTGGGAGTACGAGGTAGAACGACAACTCCGTGGCCAGTGACCAGCTCTGGGTCAGCCCGTTGATCAGAAGTTTGGGCCAGTAGATCTGCGTCAGGGTCAGATGTGCGAGCCAGTGCTTGGGAAGGACCTCGATGCCGGGCATGAAGGCCAGCACGACTACCACCAGCACCACGTAGGCGGGGACGATGCGCCACATTCGCCGCCGGAAATATGTGCGGGTACTGGGCCAGCGGCTGTCGTGCAGCGCCGCCTTGGACCATGGCCGGTACAACAGGAAGCCGGACAGCAGGAAGAAGATCGTGACGCCGATGTCCATGCGGGCGAACAGGTGTCCCCATGCGGTGATGACGACGATCCCGCTGAAGTACGCCACGTGGGTCGTGACGACGGCGAGCACGGCGATCGCTCGGTAGCCGTCGAGGGTGCGAAACCGGTGCGGCACCACGGTCTCGATCTGCAAGAAGTCCGCAGCACGGCGCCGTCTCGTGCTGGTCACAGGGGGAGGATACCTGTTTAGGGCGTGTCTGCCCATCATGTCGCATTAGGGGCCCGTTTTCCGATAGCGTCCCTTGTCACTGAGGCCAACTATGGAGGGCGTAATGAAGCGAGTAGTGGGATTGATCCTGCTGGGGCTCGGAGCAATGCTGCTGGTGCTTGCTCCGCTGTTGAAGTTCTATGTGTTACCCAGCGCTGCGAAGACCCCGACTGATCAATACACCGAGAGCACCGCCGACGTTGTTTTCGCACAATTGCTCAACCCGACCAAGGTCGCCGCAGGGGACCCAGACCCGTATGAGCGTAATGTGGCGGCCACCCAGTTCATCTATGTCCGCGGTGACGTCCCGGCTGCCGAGCAGCCGGAGGCACAGGCCGAGGACCTGGCGGTATTCGACTACTTCATGCGGGTCAACAACAATTCGACCGGTGACTTGATCACGGCGTCCACCGCGCGGTACGCCTTCAACCGGGTGAGTTCAGAGTTGGCCAATTGCTGTGGGGCAAGCGTGGACGATGAGCCCGTCGACATGACAGGCAGCATCATGCCGGTCAAGTGGGCGTTCGACCTGCAGAAGCAGGACTACAACATCTTCAACACCTCGATCAAGACGGGGACCACGTGGAGCTACCAGGGCGAGGAGACCGTCTTCGGGGTTCCGACCTACGTCTACACCAACGAGGTGCCCCCGACCGAGGTCGGCACCCTCGAGGTCCCGACTGCTGCCATCCCTGGCGAATCCAAGAAGGCAGAAGGCAACACGATCCTCGACGAGATGTACTCCTCGAAGAGCACCTACTGGATGGAGCCGATCACCGGTCAGGTCATCCAGGGTGATTCCAGCGAGTTCACGACCTACGACCTCGATGGGGAGCAGAAGCTCGTCAAGGCCGACTACACCGGCAAGAGCGGCAACCAGGAGTCAGCTGACGACGCCGCCGCCCTGGCCGGACAGGTCAAACTGATCGGCTCGACACTTCCGCTGGTGTTCGCCATCCTGGGCATCGTGTTCATCGTCATCGGACTGTTGCTCAGCCGCGGTGGGGACAAGAAGGACGGGGATGCTGTGGCACCCCCGCAGGATGCCACCGCTTCTGTCTAGCGGTACATCGCTTCAGTAGCACGAAAGGGGCGATCCGGTCTAGAGGCCGGGTCGCCCCTTCGCTATGCTTTCAGCAAGGCATCGATGCCCTCACAGTGTCGTGTGCGTGAACCCGACCGAGAGGATTCACACTCCAGCGCGCGTTTCTGTGCCCACCTAACAGACCGGCTACCAACACTTCATGACTGACAACCCCGATATCAACCCTGCTCCCACTTCTTCCGCGGCCCGCCAGGTGGCCGTCAACGACATCGGTGATGACGCGGCATTGCTCGCGGCCATCGATGCGACCATCAAGGACTTCAACGACGGCGACATCGTGGAGGGTGTCATCGTCAAGGTCGACCGCGACGAGGTCCTGCTCGACATCGGGTACAAGACCGAGGGTGTCATCCCCGCGCGTGAGTTGAGCATCAAGCACGACGTCGATCCGTCGCAGGTGGTTGCCGTGGGGGATCGAGTCGAGGCCCTGGTCCTGCAGAAGGAAGACAAGGACGGCCGTCTCATGCTGTCCAAGAAGCGCGCGCAGTACGAGCGGGCGTGGGGCGACATCGAGAAGATCAAGGAAGCCGATGGCGTCGTCACCGGTAACGTGATCGAGGTCGTCAAGGGCGGCCTGATCGTGGATATCGGGCTACGCGGCTTCCTGCCGGCATCGCTGGTCGACATGCGCCGCGTGCGCGACCTCCAGCCCTACGTGGGTCAGGAGATCGAGGCCAAGATCATCGAGCTGGACAAGAACCGGAACAATGTTGTGTTGTCCCGCCGGGCCTTCCTCGAGCAGACCCAGTCCGTGGTGCGCACCGGCTTCCTGAACCAGCTGCAGAAGGGCCAGGTCCGCTCCGGCGTCGTGTCGAGCATCGTGAACTTCGGTGCCTTCGTGGACCTCGGTGGCGTCGACGGCCTCGTCCACGTGTCCGAGCTGTCCTGGAAGCACATCGACCACCCGCAAGAGGTTGTCGAGGTTGGCCAGGAGGTCACTGTCGAGGTACTCGACGTGGACATGGACCGCGAGCGGGTCTCGTTGTCCTTGAAAGCAACGCAGGAAGACCCGTGGCAGCACTTCGCCCGGACCCATGCGATCGGACAGGTCGTTCCTGGCCGCGTCACGAAGTTGGTGCCGTTCGGTGCGTTCGTGCGGGTCGCCGAGGGTATCGAGGGTCTTGTGCACATCTCCGAGCTGGCCGAGCGCCACGTGGAGATCCCCGAGCAGATCGTCACGGTGGGCGACGAGATCTTCGTCAAGGTCATCGACATCGACCTTGAACGGCGTCGCATCTCGCTGTCGCTGAAGCAGGCCAACGAGGACGCCGGTGCCGAGACCACCGACGAGTTCGATCCGTACCTTTACGGCATGCCCGCGTCATACGACGAGAACGGCGCGTACATCGGTCCCGAGGGCTTCGACCCGGTGTCCGGTGAGTGGAAAGAGGGCTTCGAGGATCAGCGCACCGAGTGGGAGCAGCAGTACCAGGAGGCCTACCAGCGCTGGACCCAGCACAAGGAGCAGATCACTGAGGCCAAGAAGGCCGACGAAGAGGCTGCGGTCTCCGGTGACTACACCGCCGCTCCCGCCGAGCCGTCAGGGTCGCTGGATGATGACGCGAACGAGGCGCTTGCCGCACTGCGGGAGAAGTTGCAGCAAGAGGGCTGATGATTCCCCGGTAGTGACGTGAGTTCGGCCCCGCTCCCCAACAGGGTGCGGGGCCGAACTCGTCGTGCGGGAGACACGATCGGCTAAGGTCGGCATGATCGTGTCGGGCCGGAGCGTGGGAGGCGTTAGGTGGCATTTGCCGTACCAGGCGTCACCCAGGAGATCGACTCCCCGGTGCCTACGAAATGGCCCCGTAGGAGCATCTTCGCCATTCTTCTCGCGCTTTACACACTCACAGTGGTTCGCTTGGCGTGGTACGGCGATGACTGGTTGATCACGTTGCGCACGGCCCTGAACGCTCATGCTGGCAACGGTCTGGTGTTCAACGTCGGTGAAAGAGTTGCTGGTTACACCCATCCGCTCTGGCTGATGGTGATTCTCGTGGTCGGGTCTGTGACCGGTTCCTGGGTCTACGCGGTGGTCATCGTCAATGGGGCCCTCGCAGTCATGGCAGCAGCTCTCCTTCTGTGGCGGACCAGAACCGCCGCGGCAATGGTGTTCGTTGGCCTGGTGCTGATCACGTCGAACGTCGTGACGGTCTGGAGTACCGGGGGCCTGGAGGGTCCCCTTGGGGCGCTGCTGATCGTAGCCCTGGTGGCCCTTGTGCCGCGGCAGTCGCCCCGTCCGCTGCGCAGCGTGTTGTGGGGCGTGCTCATCGCGGCGGTGGCTCTTACGCGACTTGATGCGGTCATCCTGGTGGCGCCATTAGTGGGATTGGTCATGTGGAGTCACCGGGCGAACAGACGCCACGTTGGCCTCATGGCCGCAGGGGCCCTGGCTCCGCTTGCCGCATGGTCTCTGTTCGCCTGGGTCTACTACGGTTCGATCCTGCCGAACACCTTTGCGGCGAAGACGAATATCGACATCCCACGCTCGGAACTCTTTGGACAGGGTCTGTTCTACCTGCGGTATTCGCTGGATTACGACTCAGTCATATGGGTGCCTCTGCTCGCGGCACTTGTGGCCGTGCTTGGCACACGCTGCTCGAGGGCGGCCGCTCTGCTCACGGGCGCCGGCGTCTACCTCATCTACGTGGTGAGCGTGGGTGGAGACTTCATGGCGGGTCGTTTCCTGTACCTACCTGCCATCGTCTGCCTGCTGGCGATTGCTGAAGCAAGCCGGGACCTGCGCCGACCGGCGCCCAAATGGTGGAAGGCGTTCTTCGTCTGCGCTGCAGGGTTGGTGGCCCTTGTGGCTCTGGCGAACCGTTCGTTCGCATTGACCTCGGATACCAACTCAGTGGGAATCATGCTGCGCGGGGTGGTGGACGAGCGGGCCTTCTGGGTGGCCAACGCGGGAACCGCGGTCGTTGGTGAGCCCCCGGTGGCTCCCGCAATCACTGGGATGGACCCCACATCGATGCAGCGCACTGCCGCCGCCTGGGCCCGGGTCAAGGGCACTGTTCCGCGCACGGTGGACGTCGAGTACGCGGCCATCGGGCGCGCGGGCATTCTACGAGGGCCTCAAGTACACATCATTGATCTGTGCGGCCTCACCGACAGGTTCCTGGCTCAGCAACGATTTGTGCCAGTGCCCGCAGAGCCGACACCGATGGACCCGCTGTTCCTGAGCGGACCGGGATGGCGGGTCGGCCACTATGCCCGTCCTTTGCCCGATGGGTACATCGATGCTGTCACCTGGGCAGATCCGCAACTGCTGCGCGATCCCCAACAGGCCCAGCAACTACGGCAACTGTGGCAGTCGATCACACCGTGAGGTCCCGCTTTTGGCCGTCTCCGCAGGTGATCGGCTGTGTAATCTCGGCAGGGTGACGACCGCCAAGGACACCCAGGTGCCCGTTGCTGCTGTCGCCCCTGTGACAGCTGGAGGTCGTCGCTACCTACCGCTGGATGGGTTGCGAGCGCTGGCCATCGGCACGGTTCTGGCCTTCCACACCGACGGTCAGTGGCTGTCCGCAGGATTCCTCGGGGTGGACGTCTTCTTCGTGATCTCGGGTTATCTGATGGCCGGAATCCTGGTGGCGGGACAGCCGTGGATGTTGCGCAGCCGTCCCGTCGATTTCTGGCTTCGCCGGGCACGCCGGTTGGCCCCCGCCCTGCTCACTGTGGTCGCGGCCGTCCTGGGCATGTCGATCCTCGGTCTTGTCCAGGGCGGCCCGGGTCTGCGCGGCGATGCCATCGCGGCCTTGCTGTACGTCACGAACTGGTGGGCGCTCGCCGGTGATGCTCAATACTTCACGCAGTGGGGTTCGCCCTCGCCCCTGCTGCAGACCTGGTCGCTCGGGATCGAAGAGCAGTTCTACATCGTGTTGCCACTGCTGCTGTGGCTGCTATGGAGAATGCGAGTAGGTGCCCGGACGCTGGTCGCCTGCTTCGCGGTCCTCGCTGCCGCCAGCGCTGCCTGGGCATGGTCCCTGCAGGGCGAAGCTCCCATACACGTCTATTTCGGAACGGGTACGCGGGTGCAGGCACTGTTCATCGGCGTCGCACTCGGGCTCGTGGCAGCCCGGCCGGTCCAGGTGGGGGACGGGCCGACGAAGGTGCTCCGGCAGTCGCTGGGGTGGGTCGCGTTGGCTGGCCTCTTGGTGCTCATGGTGTTTGCCCAGCCTTGGACGCAGAGGCCCTACGCCGGAGTCCTTACGGCTGCGGCCCTCTTGTCTGCTGTACTCCTTTGGGCGGTCCTGGAGTCCTCCCACTCCACCCTTGCTCGCATGTTCAGCTGGCGGCCGCTGGTGTGGGTCGGGGGCATCTCTTACGCGCTGTACCTGTGGCACTGGCCCGTATTCCTCTGGATCCAAGGCAATCAGGACACACCTTTGGGCGGACAAGTGTGGGCCATCTCGGTGTCAGTGGTCCTGGCCTGGGGCACCACCCGATTCATCGAGAGACCTATCCGTGGTGTCCGGTTCAGCAGCCTGCCCGCTGCGCGCCAGTGGGTGACGTACGGCGTTGGGGTGGCGGCGGTCGCGGCGCTCGCCTTCGTCCCTACGGTCGGAGCGCAGGGAGGCGAGCCGTCTGAATCGCAGTGGCCTTCGGCCACCTCACTGCCCACTCGGCTGACATTGTTCGGCGACTCCACCGCCTACACTGCTGCAGGCGGCTTCCCCACCTCGCGTTACAGCAATACGCAGTTCACGTACTTGGCGCCACTGGGATGCGGTATCCGGGACAGGCGACTTCAGCAGGTGGGGTCGAACCCTGCCGGTGTGGAATGCGACGGGTGGCAGCAGAGGTGGGCCGACTATGTCGTCTGGGCGAAGCCGGACGCCACCGTGCTCATGGAGAATGTCTGGGAGTTGTTCGACGTCGTGGAGGACGGGGTCGCCTATCCGCCCGGTTCGCCCGAGTACACCGCCGCGGTTTCGGAGGCAGTAGCCCAGGCAGTTGACCTCATCACGCCGCCTGGCGAGGGACCGGTGTACATACTCGGTGTCCCCTGCCACGCGGCGGGCCCCGAACTCAACGGCGACGTACTCAACGATCGCACCAGGCAAGCCGCCCTTAACGAAATCCTGCGCCACGTGGCCGACACCCATGAGAATGCAGAATTCATAGACTTGGCCCCTCTGTCGTGCTCCAGTCGTGGCCCGGTGAATGCCATTGAGGGAACCACGCTGCGTCAGGACGGGGTTCACTGGAGTAATCAGGGGCGCGATTTCCTGTGGGCCTATGTGCTCCAACAGATTAGCGACCGGCGCGGGTGACGAACCCAGATCTCAGCAGTGGGGCAGGGTCATGGCACCGGGCGGGTGGCGCAGTTTCAAAAGGGCGGGCACGGAGTGGGACCACCGTGATGGACGCTGGGCTCGAGACTGTCGTGCTGTATCGTCGCGATGTGCGCCAAGGGTGGGGAGCCGGTTTGCCGTCAGGCAAGCATGTGGCGATTCTGTCCACCGTGCTCGTGGTCGTGGTGTCGCTGCGGGCGTCCATCTCACTGCGGGGCTACCTCTACGCCGATGACTTCGCTTTCCGGTACTGGGCGGCCACCGACTCGCTGACCTTCGACTACCTCACCCGGTCCTACGGAGGGCATGTCAACCCCATCGGGCTGTTCAACCAGTGGATCCTGCAGGCGCTCTTCCCGGGATCACACACAGCTCTGGCTGTATTCACGCTTGTGCTTTGGGCCGCGACGCTTGTGCTCGCGGCCATGTTGGCGCTGCTTCTGACCGACCGGTGGCAGGGCAGCGTGATCATCGTTGCAATCGCCGGTTTGAGCCTCTTCGGCTTTGAGAACAGCACCTGGTGGGCGGCCGCCGTCTACGCAGCGCCCTACCAGCTCTTCCTCGTCGGGGGGGTCGTCAGTGTCGTCGCGTGCCAACGCCTGGGCGGCCGACTATGGGATTGGGTCGCTGTGGCATGTGCTGTCGGTGCCTGTTTCTCGTTCAGCCGTGGTTTCATGGCGCCGCTGTTCATGTTCGGTGTAGCCGCCCTTGTGCCACTGACGCCCGAAGGTCCCAGAGGTCTGCGGGCTGCCTGGCGCGGGCGGCAGAAGATCTGGATGTCCATGCTGATCGCTTCTGCCGCAGCCATGGTTTTGGTCATCACTCGCAGTGCAGAAATCGCGCGATCAGGTTTCAGTCTCACTGAGATACCCGGATACATGTGGATGCTGTTGGTCAACAACGTCTTGCCCGCCATCTGGGGCGGTCCTTGGCGCTGGTTTGAGATTCCTCCACCGAACTGGTCCCCGATCGTCACCAACCCGGCGCCAGCCACGTGGGCGATGTTCCTCTTTGCTGTTGCCACCGCCGCAGCAGCAGTCTGGATCTGGATCACCCGTCGCCATCTGCGGGCGCTTTTGGTTGGCACCGCCACATTCACCCTGATCATTTTGGTGATCGCGGCACTGGCCCGATCGGGAACCGTCGTTGAAAGCACTGCCTATCGATACACCTTTGACATCCTCTGGCCGGTGTCGCTGCTTCTGACGTTGGCGGTGGTTCCGATGCGGTGGCAACCCGCAAGGGTCAGTCGCGTTGGCGTCATCGTCGTGGCAGCGATCTGTGCCAGTGCCCTGGTGTCTACTGTGGTGCCGGCCCAGGACTGGGTGGGCAATCAGGCCCGCGGGTACATGGCGAACGCCGAGGCGACATTCTCGCGCATCCCGGCGGGGCAGCAGGTGCTGGACCAAGGCGTTCCCGACGACCTCATCCATCCTGCATTGATGGCCCCATACGCCAACGCCCGGACTGTGATGACCCCGGTCCCGGGGGCCCCGATCTTCGCAGATGTCGCTGCAGACACGATGTACGGTTTCAGTCCTGACGGCAACGTGGAGGAGCAGACCGTCGAAGGCCCGGCCGCACCGCCGGGTCCCGATCCGGACTGCGGATACAAGGTGACCGACCAAGCGCGCAGCATTCCCCTCGACGGCAAACTCATCGCATGGGACTTCTACGCGCGAGTGGCATACTTCACCGGCGTTGATACCACTCTCAATGTGGCTGTTGGGGGCAGGATTCACACCGTTCCGTTGCGCGGCCGTGGGCTCCACGCCGTTTTCTTCCGGGTCAGTGGCCCTGGCCAAGAAGTCCTGGTCTCCGCCGGCACGATCGGCGCCACGGTCTGCGTGACTGATCTGAGCATCGGGAACCGGGTGTCGGAGCAGACCCGAGAGCTCGTGCCATTCCCTGTGACGGAGTTGGCCCGGTGACCGTACGTACTGACCCGGAGCCACCTGCACTTGATACTGCGGCGTCCCCGAATCGGCGGGTCGCATCCCTTGACGGCATCCGCGCCGTCGCCGTGATCGCGGTGATGATGTTTCACTTCGGTCAGGGCTGGATTCCCGGTGGGTACATTGGCGTTGACGTCTTCTTCGTGCTTTCGGGCTTCTTGATCACCACCCTGCTGGTCCAGCGGGCGCCGCAGCCCTTTGCGGTGCGAAGGTTCTGGGAGCGACGCATCCGTCGGTTGTTCCCAGCGCTGTCACTGATGTTGGCGGTGGTATTCCTCTACGCCCTCACAGTGCCGGCGCTGGAACAGACCGCCATCCGGGGCCAGGGCATAGCCACCATCTTCTATGTCAACAACTGGTACTTGCTGTTCAGCGGATCGACGTACTTTGCGGCTTATCAGCAGCCCTCACCACTGCTGCACACGTGGACCCTGAGCGTGGAAGAGCAGTTCTACATCTTGCTGCCTGTGATCCTGCTCATCGTCATCGCCCTTCGTCGGTTCTCATGGCGACCGCTGCTGTGGCTGCTGGCGGCAATGACGGTCATGTCCTTCGGGTGGACAGCCTGGCTGGCCGAGCATGGCGCCAGTGTCGAGCGGCTGTATTTCGGTACCGACACGCGAGCCCAGCAGCTACTTCTCGGCAGTCTGCTGGCCGTCGTGGGTGCCAGATCCGTCGCGAGTGGGCGCCCGCGAATGGCATTCGCCGGGGCCCGCGGCGGCGTCGCCGGACTCTGCGGTCTGACCATGCTTCTGGCCATGTTCATTCTGTGGCCCGAAGGTCGTCTGGTCGCCGTCCAGCTACCTGTTGCCGCCCTCGGCAGCGTGTTGTTGATCGTCGGCGCGCTTGACCGAACCAGTCTGGTGGGCCGCTGGCTCTCCTGGACACCGCTCGCGGCGATCGGGGTGATCAGCTACGGGTTGTATCTGTGGCACTGGCCGATCGCGGTCATGATCGGTGCCGACCAGACAAACGCGACCACCCCTGTCCGCCTGCTGTTGACCGTCGGGATCGCCACTGCGTCTTACGTCTGGCTCGAGAAGCCCATCAGACAGGGACGGGTGCGACTGCGGTGGTTGATGCCGGTTCCGGTGATCCTGGTGATCATGGCTGTCGTTTGTACACCCCTGGCTTCCCAGGCGGTCTTCGCCAAGGCGCTGCCAGACCACGCCGCGCCGCCGTACAGCGGTACCGGGCCTACCGCGTTCTTCGTGGGAGACTCCGTCTCCGGATCGCTGTGGCTGCCGGCCACTGTGCCACCGCGCGATGACATAGCCATCACCGGATCGTTCCTGCTGGGGTGCCCACTCTTCGGTCTCACCGTGCAGGCAGCGGGAGCGCCGGTGTTGGCCGATGACCCCACGGCGTGTGATGCCTGGGAACAGCAGTGGCGCGCCGATATGCAGTCGATGAAGCCCGAACTTGGCGTGTTCGTTGGGACGAGCTCCTTCCAATTCGACGTCTATGACGACAACGGGGTGCTACAGCCGTTCGGCTCCCAGGGCTATGTCAACCGCATCCGGCAGGCACTGGACCAGACATTGCGCGACTTCACTTCGGAACGGGTCGTCATCACCAGCGTCCCGTGCACAGCCCTGCCCAGCAACGTCATCAACGACCCAAAGAACGACCGGACACGCACTCAATTCTTGAACGATCTCCTGCGCACATACGCCGAGGAGCATGGTCACTCATTCGTGGACCTTGATCGCGTGACGTGTGTGCCCGACCCCTCAGATCTCTACATCGATGGCCTGCACCTCTCACCGGAGGGCTCTGCCAAGGTTTGGGATACGTTGCGTCCTCGCCTGCAGCAGTTGACAGGTTGACGCATACGATGACGCCGTGACCCGCCCAGCGACGCTTGCCTACTCCCCGGCGCTGGACGGCATCCGGGCCCTCGCCGTGCTCGCCGTCATGTTCTACCACGGCGGGACGTCCTGGGCCGGTGGTGGCTTTCTGGGTGTCGACGTCTTCTTCGTCCTGTCGGGATTCCTGATCACCTCCCTACTGCTCATCGAGTTCGAGCAGGCCGGGCGGTTGGATCTGAAGGCCTTCTGGGGGCGTCGGGCCAGGCGGCTGTTGCCCGCCCTCTTCCTCGTGCTCGTCGCCGTACTGCTGTATGCGACCTTCCTCGTCGGGGAGGCAGCCTCGGCGGTGCGATCCGACGCGCTGGCCACCCTGTTCTACGTGAGCAACTGGTGGTTCATCGCATCGGGCAACTCCTACTTCGAACAGTTCCAGGACCCCTCTCCGCTGACCCACACCTGGAGTCTTGCGATCGAAGAGCAGTGGTACCTGCTGCTCCCACTGGTCCTTGTCCTGCTGTTGCCCAGGTGGCGCCGCAGCCGCCTTGCCTGGGCATTCGTTGGACTGGCTGTCCTGTCCGCCCTGGAGATGGCGTGGCTGGCCAGTCCGCAGACTGATGCCTCGCGGGTCTACTACGGGACGGACACTCGCCTGCAGGCGCTGCTCGTGGGCGCGACGCTCGCTGCGGTGCTGACGCCCGGCGTCCTACAGAAGGTGAGGGTGGCCGCCGCATGGGCGGGCCCCGCAGCGCTGGTCGGCCTGATCGGCTTCATGCTGTTGATCAGTGATCAGAGTGCCTGGATGTATGACGGGGGCTTCCTGGCTTTCGCCGGATCGAGTGCGCTCTTGCTGGCCAGTGTCCAAGCCCATCCTGAGGGCTTCGTCGCTCGCATCTTCAGCACTCGCCCTGTGGTGTGGATCGGTCGGATCTCCTACGGTCTGTACCTATGGCACTGGCCGGTCTACGTGGTCCTGAGCCCAGCGCGCACCGGTCTTTCCGGGATCGGCCTGTTGACCCTGCGGTTCGCCGTGACGTTCGCGATCGCCACGGCTTCCTACTACTGGGTCGAACTGCCCGTGCGTAGGGGAGCCCTCCAACATTTCACCTCACGCCAGCGGGTCGCGGTGGTGCTGGGCGCACCCCTGACCATCGTCGCGATGGTCGGACTCACCACGGCCTGTGCTCGCCCCGCCCCACCCGATTCCCTGGAGTCCATCGCCGCTTCGGCCACCCGCAGCCCACCGCCGATCAGCACATCGACGCCTGCACCCAGCGATGTGCGTGCCGTGCTGGTGGGCGACTCCATCGCGCTTTCCCTGTATGCCGCCTATCAGCCCGCATTGATCCCCGGGCTGAGTGTCTATCCCGGAACCGAATTCGGGTGCGGGCTCGTGCCCTACGACGTGGCGCTCAACGGTGCCCCCATCAAGGCCCGCGCGCAATGCCAGACGTGGGAACAGCAGCGCGCCCAGCGGATCGCTTCGGCCGGGGCGAATCTGGGGGTGATGTTTGTGGGGCCCTGGGAACAGTACGACCGGTGGATCGATGGGGAGGCCGTGCCGTACACCGATCGTCGGTGGCAGGAGGCCACGGTCAACGCCTACAGTCGGGTGATCGCCGAACTGGCCCAGCTGCCAGCGCAGGCGGTGGTTCTCGGTACCTGCCACGGAGCTCCGGCGCTGGATCTGCCCGACGCTGTGCTGTACCAAGCGGGCAGGTTCGCAGATGTCGTCAACGATCCCGCGCGGATCGCGGCTGTGAATGTCGCAGCCCGCGAGGCGGTGCGTCGCAGCGGTCGCGACATCACGATCATCGACCCCAACCCGTACCTTTGTGACGGCGGTGACTACCGGGCGACGATCGATGGAGTCCCGATGCACACCGACGGTGTGCATTTCACCGAAGAGGGCGCCCGACTGTATTGGCAGTGGCTTGGACCGCGGCTGCTCAGCGCCGGCCTGCCACCGTCGGCCACGCCGTCACCACCTGCCCAGTGAGGTCGTCGAGGCTCCCGGAGTTGTCGATGACGACGTCCGCGGCCGCCAGCCTGACGTCGCGTGGTGCCTGTGCGGCGATCCGCGCGGCGGCATCCTGCAGGGTGTGACCTCTGGCCACGAGCCGGTCCAATCGCACGTCATCGGGGGCGTCGACAACAACGACGAGATCGTAGGCGTCCTGCATTCCCAACTCCACCAAGAGCGGGACGTCGTGGATCAACACAGCGTCTGCGGGCAGCGCGCTGATGAGTTCGGCGGTCCGGGCGCCGATCCGGGGGTGGGTGATGGCGTTCAGTGTGGCGCGCGCCCCGGGATCAGCGAAGACGATGTCGGCCAGCCGCTGGCGATTGAGGCTGCCATCGGTGGCCAGGATGCCGGCACCGAATGCTTCCACGAGCGCGCGTAGGCCTTCACTGCCCACCGCAACGACCTCGCGGGCGATCGCGTCCGCATCGATGACGACCGCGCCCAGTTCGGCGAAAAGACTGGCCACCGTCGATTTTCCTGACCCGATCCCCCCGGTCAATCCGATCCGTCGCATGGCTCCCAGGCTAGCCCGCGCCAGGGCGGCCCCCCCTGCACGTCGCGGCGATGGCCCACATACTGAACAGGTGGATCAGGACGCACAGGGCACTCCGGTAGGTCGGCGCGTCGTGCTCGGCCTGCTCGGTCTGGCCGGCGTGGGGGTGCTGGTCGGTGCGCGTGCCAACTCCGCCCTGACCACCATCGCGGCCAAAGACCCGACGGGCCTCACGGGCCTGATCCCAGGCGGTGGGCGCTTCCGCTTCTACTCGGTCGTCAACAAGGTCGAGCGCATCCCGCCGGAGAAGTACTCGCTCACGGTCGACGGGCTGGTCGACCGCCCGCTACGGCTGTCCTTGACTGAGTTGTCGCGGCTTCCCCAACAGGAAATCACCAAGGATGTGCAGTGTGTCACGGGATGGCGCGTTCCCGACGTCGTCTGGGGCGGGGTGTTGTTGGCCGACGTGCTGGCCGCGGCGGGAGTGCATCCCGGCGCG
Source organism: Actinomycetes bacterium (assembly GCA_029779995.1). Next base: position 3,327 of record JAKOZM010000406.1, on the reverse strand, counting down.
GGCGCAGTGCAGTTCGGGTCCTCCGATGGGGTGTACACCGAATCGCTGACCATGGAGCAGGCCATGCGTGCCGACGTGCTCGTGGCCACCTCGATGAACTCAGAGCCGGTCAGTCACGACCACGGCGGGCCGGTCCGCCTGTACGTGGCGCCGATGTACTTCTACAAATCCAGCAAATGGCTCAACCGCATCACCGTGACCGACGACGTCATTCCCGGCTACTGGGAGGAGCGCGGATACGCCGTGGACGCGTGGGTGGGGAGGTCCAATGGCCGCGACGACACCCCCGTCGTCTGATCAGATCCGGCGGTTCAGCGCCGGGGAGCGCTGGGCCCACCTGGCCTTAGCGGCGTTCATGCTCGTGCTCATCACGAGCGCGGCGGTGCTGTACGTCGACCCGTTGAGCACATTGGTCGGCCGCCGGGCACTGCTGTCGACCGTGCACCTGTGGGCGGGCCTGCTGTTGCCGCTGCCACTCATCCTGGCAGTCGTGCTGTCACCGGCCTTCCGTGCCGATGCCTCTCGACTCAACAGGTTCGTGCCGGCCGACTGGGTCTGGCTGCGCCGGGCCTTGCGCGGTGATGTGTCGGGACCCTCCGGCAAGTTCAACGCGGGCCAGAAGCTCAATTCGGCGTTTGTCGTGGCGGCTGCGCTGATCATGTTCATCACCGGACTGATGATGCATTTCTTCGCCCTCGTTCCCGATGATCTGCGCACGGGCGCCACCTTCGTCCACGACGTCTTCGCGCTGTTCATCATGCTGGTGTCGGCCGGTCATATCTGGATGGCCTGGAACGACCCCCGGGCCCGGCGCGGGCTGCGCACCGGATACGTGTCCCGCGACTGGGCGCGCTCCAAGCACCCGCTATGGGATGGCGAGTTCGATGACAGCGCAACCGCACCTTCCCCCGATGTCAGGGGGTCGTCGTAGCGTAGAGCCCATGGCCCGTCCCATCACTGACCTGCAACGCACGGTGGCGCCGTTTGAGGTGATCAGCGAGTACCAACCGGCGGGGGACCAGCCGGCGGCCATCGAGGAGATCTCACGGCGGATCGCGGGCGGGTCCAAGGACGTCGTGCTGCTTGGCGCCACCGGTACGGGCAAGAGCGCCACCACGGCCTGGATCGTGGAGAAGTTGCAGCGCCCCACTCTGGTCATGGCCCCGAACAAGACCCTGGCGGCGCAGTTGGCCAACGAGTTCCGCGAGCTCATGCCGAACAACGCCGTCGAGTACTTCGTGTCGTATTACGACTACTACCAGCCCGAGGCCTACATCCCGCAGACGGACACCTTCATCGAGAAGGACTCCTCCATCAACCAGGAGGTGGAGCGGCTGCGCCACAGCGCCACAAATAGTCTGCTGACCCGCCGGGACGTGGTCGTGGTGGCGACCGTGAGCGCCATCTATGGCCTGGGCACCCCGCAGGAGTATGTCGACCGCATGGTGCGCCTGCGGGTCGGTGACGAGATCGACCGGGATGGCATGCTGCGGATGCTGGTGCAGATCCAGTACGCGCGCAATGACCTCTCCTTCGCCCGGGGGACATTCCGGGTTCGCGGTGACACGGTCGAGGTGTTCCCCGTCTACGAGGAGCACCCGGTGCGCATCGAGTTCTTCGGCGATGTGGTCGAACGGTTGATGACGCTGCACCCGGTCACCGGCGAGATCCTGACCGAGGACACCGAGTTGTACGTGTTCCCAGCCACCCACTACGTGGCGGGACCCGAACGCATGGGCCGCGCGATCGGCGCGATCGAGATTGAGCTGCAGCAGCGCCTGGCCGAGCTGGAGCGGGGCAAGCACCTGCTGGAGGCGCAGCGCCTACGCATGCGCACCCAGTACGACGTCGAGATGATGCAGCAGGTCGGTTTCTGCAACGGGATCGAGAACTACTCCCGGCACATCGACGGCCGGGCCCCGGGCTCGGCGCCGAACTGCCTGCTGGACTATTTCCCCGAGGACTTCCTGCTGGTCATCGACGAGTCCCACGTCACAGTGCCGCAGATCGGGGGGATGTACGAGGGGGACATGAGCCGCAAGCGCACCCTGGTCGAGCACGGCTTCCGGCTGCCCAGCGCCATGGACAACCGGCCGTTGCGCTGGGAGGAGTTCGTCGAGCGAATCGGGCAGACCGTGTACCTGTCCGCGACCCCCGGGCCGTATGAGTTGTCGCGTGTCGGTGGCGACGTCGTCGAGCAGGTGATCCGGCCCACCGGCTTGATCGATCCCGAGATCATCGTGAAGCCCACGCGCGGGCAGATCGACGATCTGATGGCCGAGATCAATGCGCGGGCGGAGCGCGATGAGCGAGTGCTCGTCACCACACTGACCAAGAAGATGGCCGAGGACCTCACCGACTATCTGCTGGAGAACGGGGTACGGGTGCGCTACCTGCATTCGGAGGTGGACACCCTGCGCCGGGTCGAGTTGCTGCGGGAACTGCGGCTGGGCGAGTTCGATGTCCTGGTCGGGATCAACCTGCTGCGCGAGGGTCTGGATCTGCCCGAGGTCAGCCTGGTCAGCATCCTCGACGCCGACAAGGAAGGGTTCCTGCGCTCCGAGCGCAGCCTCATCCAGACCATCGGCCGCGCCGCCCGCAACGTGTCTGGCCAGGTCCACATGTACGCGGACACCATCACCGCCTCGATGCGCACGGCCATCGATGAGACGAACCGACGCCGGGCGAAGCAGGTGGCCTACAACACCGAGCGCGGACTCGACCCGCAGCCGATTCGCAAGAAGATCGCCGACATCACGGATCTGCTGGCCCGCGAGGATGCCGATACCCAGGAACTGCTGGCCGGATCCGGGCGCGGTCTGAGTCGTGGTGTGGGGCCGAAGGCCCCGGCCGCGGATGTGGGCCGACACGCCGCCTCCTTGGCCACGATGCCCGCTCAGGACCTGACCGACCTGATCGATCAGCTCACCCAGGCGATGCACACCGCGGCCGAGGAACTGCAGTTTGAGGTGGCGGCCCGCTACCGCGACGAGATCCACGAATTGAAGAAGGAGTTGCGCGGCATGCGGGACGCGACGAAGTGACTGTGCCGGGCTGGCTGTGGGCCGCCACCATCGCACTGTTCCTGGTGCTGTTCACCCTGGACTTCCTGATAGTGGGTCGGCGCCCGCACGTGCCGAAGACCCCCGAACTGCTGCGATGGTTGGCCCTCTTCGTCGGCAGCGCGATCGCCTTCGGGCTGTTCCTCGGCTGGCAGTTCGGCGGGGACATTGCGGTGCAGTTCTACGCGGGCTGGCTGACCGAGTACAGCCTCAGTGTGGACAACCTTTTCGTCTTCGTGCTGATCATGGCCCGGTTCTACGTGCC
>JAKOZM010000398.1 GCA_029779995.1 Actinomycetes bacterium | reverse complement strand
GCAATGATGTCCATCTCTTCCCTCTTGCTCTTCAATGGAGCTCCTGAGCGGTGACCGGTGACTGGTTGGCACCGCCACCGTCACCGCTCAGGCCTCAAGCTCCCGGTCGACACGACGAGCAGAGAGTGGGGACTTCTACTTGGCCACCAACGGGGACCTCACCTGGCCACCAGTGGGGACTTTCCCATGGCCATGGACACCGCGGTGGCGCGATCTGCGCCCGTGCGTTGCGCCCACCCGACCATCCGCTCGAACCGGGTGTCGAAATCCTGCAACCGGCCGGAAGCATCGACGCAGTGCTCGCAGTAGGGGCCGGCCTTGATCGGCATGCCGCAGCTCTCACAGGGGGTCGACGTGGTCATGGCTGCTCCTTCGTGGCGGCGGGGGCGGGACCGGGTGCGGCCACCCTGCCACTGCTGACCAGGTCCTACAACGGGTGGATGGTGATCAGGCGTTCGAGGCCGGCGAAGTCCCCCGGGTTGCGCGTGTAGAGCGTTGCGCCATGGGCATGCGCGGTCGCCGCGATGAGAAGGTCCATGACCCGTCGCCTCGGCTGACGACCCGAGGCGACCACGGCCGCTGCCAGTCGGCCATAGCTCGCGGCGACCGCATCATCGAGCGGGAGTGCGTCGAATCGATGCTGAAGCACGCTCAGCCTCCGGAGCCGTTCCGCGCGCACGTCGTCAGACCGAGCCACGAGGACCCCGAAGTGCAACTCGGCGAGCGTGACTGCGCTAATAGCCAACACACCGGACAGTGGCACGACGTCCTGCGCGATGACGACACTGGTGTCCAACAGACCTCGTTCGCCGGTCTCTGATCGCGCCGTCACCGAACTGCCCATGGATCGCGAAGTGCATCGTCGAGCAACTCGCGATCACGACTCCACTCTGGATCATCGGGTCCGTCGAACAGGTCAGCCACGTCAGCCCAGCGCTGCCAGCGGGTGGGCTGTGCGGGCACCAGGCGGGCACTCGGCCGACCGGAAACCGTGATCACGAACTCCTCGCCTTGCTCGACCCGGCGCACCAGTTCGGAGGCCCCCTGGCGGAGTTCGCGCAACCCGACCGTTTCCATGGAGGAAATGTAGCATGTGTGCTACTCGATCAGGGTCTGCGAAAGATCGCGATCAGGCCAGCGAGACGAGGGAGGCAGCTGACCTGACGCACGTCGGACCGGAGCACCTGAGGTCAGCACACGACATACGGAATCCGTGGCATCTCCCCCAAACCTGACAGTTTTCCGTCGTCGACTAGGCAGTTCGCCACGGATAGGCAACAATGCACCCAACCCGGCGAAGCTCGCCCTCAGCACAGGAGACGGCATGACCGACCAGTCCAGCACCCCGTCCTGGCCCGCCCACGACCCGGCGACCCGACGCTGGCTGCCCAGCAGGTCCACTCCGCTCAACGCCGACCGCGTCGAGGCGCTGCTCGCC
>JAKOZM010000388.1 GCA_029779995.1 Actinomycetes bacterium | reverse complement strand
TGCCGGCTGGCCTTCTTGACAGCATCCACACCCCGGACTTCACGCAGGCGGTCAAAGATCAGGCCGGGGGCACCCACGGTCTCGGGACCGACGATGTGCCGCTGTTCGACGACATGCATGTCCACTCCGAACGGATCTGCGCAGCGACCGTCTCGGTGACCAAAGCCGTCTACTACGGTCAGGCCGACCACGGGATCAACTTCTCCGGGGGTTTGCACCATTCGATGCCCGATCGGGCCTCCGGATTCTGCGTCTACAACGATCTGGCAGCCGGGATCAAATGGCTGCTCGACCAGGGGGTCGAGCGGGTCGCCTATGTCGATGTGGATGTTCATCACGGCGACGGGGTGCAACAGCACTTCTGGGACGACCCGCGGGTGCTGACCATCTCCTTGCATGAGAGCCCGCGCACGCTGTTCCCCGGCACGGGCTGGCCGACCGAGATCGGCGGCGAAGGGGCGCAGGGCACGGCGATCAACGTCGCCCTGCCGCCCGGGACCGCCGACAACGGGTGGCTGCGCGCCTTCGAGGCCATCGTGCCGGCGGCTCTGCATGCCTTCCAGCCGCAGTTTCTCGTGTCCCAACAGGGCTGCGACAGCCACTACCAGGACCCCTTGGCGCACATGTCGCTGAGCCTGGAAGGGCAGCGGCTGTCATACACGCTGCTGCACCGGCTGGCCCACACATACACCGATGGCCGCTGGATCGCTACTGGCGGCGGCGGGTACGAGTGGATTGAGGTGGTGCCGGTGGCATGGACCCACCTGCTGGCCATCGCCCTCGACCGGCCCATCGAACCCGCGACACCAACCCCCGCCGCGTTCCGGGACCTGGTGACCAACGTCTTGAAGACCGAGCCGCCGGCCACGATGGGCAATGGCCGGGATCCGTGGATCCGCAGTTGGGAGACCGGCTACAACCCCGACGACGCCATCGACGCCGCTGTGCTGGCCACCCGACGGGCGGCTTTTCCGCATCTGGGAATCGACCCGGACCCTGATCCGATGTTCTGATCCGACTACCCTGGGGACAGGTTCACACACTTCGAGGAGCATTTATGGGTTCGGTGATCAAGAAGC
>JAKOZM010000370.1 GCA_029779995.1 Actinomycetes bacterium | reverse complement strand
GTGGGCCTGTCCACCACGGAGGCCTGCGGCGACACTCCCCGGGTGGTCCTCGGCTCCCCCGTCGCCGGGATCGCGGCCGACGAGATCATCGACGGCACCCCGGCCATCGAGGAGATCGTGCGCCGCTACGTCGGCAGCCCGGAATTCTCCAACCTTCCGCGCAAGTTCAAGACGGCGATCTCCGGGTCACCTCGCCAGGACGTCGCCCACGAGATCAACGACGTCTCCTTCATCGGCGTCATCCACCCCGAGCACGGCCCGGGCTTCGACGTGTGGGTGGGTGGTGGCCTGAGCACCAACCCGATGGTCGCCCAGCGGCTCGGCGCCTGGGTGCCGTTGGCCGAGGTGCCGCAGGTGTGGGAGGGCGTCATCGGGATCTTCCGGGACTACGGCTACCGCCGTCTGCGCAACCGGGCGCGGCTGAAGTTCCTGGTCGCCGACTGGGGCGCCGAGAAGTTCCGCGAGGTACTCGAGACCGAATATCTGCAGCGCCCGTTGCTCGATGGGCCGGCACCCGGGGAACCGACCGATCGTCGTGACCACGTCGGGATCCACCAGCAGACCGACGGCAGGTTCTACGTCGGCGCCGCTCCTACGGTGGGCCGGGTCAGTGGGACGACCCTCTTGGCAATCGCAGATCTCATGGCCGCGCACGGCACGTCTCGCATGCGCCTGACCGCGCAGCAGAAGCTGGTGATCCTCGACGTCGAGCGGGCGGAGCAGCTGGGCGACGAGCTGCACGCCCTCGGGCTGCAGGTGCGGCCCACCCAGTTCCGGCGCGGCGCGATGGCCTGCACCGGCATCGAATTCTGCAAGTTGGCCATTGTCGAGACCAAGGCCCGCACTGCTGATCTCGTCGACCGACTGGAGGAGCAGTTCGCCACCGCTCTCGACGACACGGACCTGAGCATCAACGTCAACGGCTGCCCGAACTCCTGCGCCCGCTTCCAGATCGCCGACATCGGCTTCAAGGGCTCCTTGGTCCCCGATGAGGACGGCGAGATGGTCGAGGGTTTCCAGGTGCACCTCGGCGGGCGGCTGGGACCGAACGCCGGTTTCGGGCGCAAACTGCGCTCCTTGAAGGTCACCGCCGACGAGATGCCCGCGTACGTCGAGCGGGTCGTCACGGCATACCGCACACAGCGCGCCGACTCCGAGTCGTTCGCGGACTGGGTCGTGCGGGCGCAGGAGGACTCCCTGCGATGAATGTCGTTCACTACTGCCCCTACTGCGGCGATGAAGATCTCTGGCCCCTGCCCGGCCACGGGACCTGGCGATGTCGGGCGTGTACCCGCACCTTCGCCATCCGCATCGTCAAAGACCAGGAGTAGCCGTGAGCATCGACATCAACCCGACCATCCCGACCCAGACCACGACGCCCGCGCACGTCGCCGCCCAGGGCGCGGCCATCGTCCTGGAGGCCGCCGCGGCCGGGGCAGACCACATTGAGCAGGCCATGCTCGCCGTGCAGTGGGCGCACCAGACGTTCCCGTCGCTCGTGCTGATGTCCAGCATGGGCGACGAGGTACTGGTGCATCTGGCCAGCGAAGCAGCACCTGGCATTGAGGTCGCCTTCATCGACACCGGCTACCACTTCGCCGAGACCCTCGGCACAGCCCACGCGTACGAACTGACCCGACCGCTACGACTGCTCACGGTCACGCCGGTGAACACCGTGGCCGAGCAGGACGACCAGTACGGCCCGCGACTCTACGAGCGGAACCCCGACCTGTGCTGCAAGATGCGCAAGGTGGAACCGCTGGAGCGGACCCTGTCCGGGCGCGATGCGTGGGTCACGGGGATGCGCAGGGTAGATGCGCCGACCCGCTCGGACATCGACATCGTCGCAGTGGATGCTCGCCGACAGATGGTCAAGATCAACCCGCTGGCGCTGTGGACCGATGAGCAGACCGAGGACTACGCGATGGCTCACAACGTGATGCTGAACCCCTTGCGCGAGGCCGGTTACCGTTCGATCGGCTGCGGGCCGTGCACCCGGGCCACTGCTCCGGGCGAGGACCCGCGCGCGGGACGCTGGGCGGGCAAGCAGAAGACGGAGTGCGGCCTGCACGTCTGAGGTCAAACGGTCACGCTGAGTGGAGATCAGAGCACTCGCCGTGACGAAATCGCGAAGTCGGGCTATGGTGCGAGCCGGAGACCTGACCGTACCTTGACCGAGGAGTACCACTGGAATGAGCAGATCGTCGCGCGAGACCATCACCCTCCCACCACCCCCGGTGGACTACGGAGTTGTCCTGCTCTCCCACGGCAGTGCCGACCCACGATCACGGCTGGCGTGTGACCTGCTTGCCCGGCGGGTCGGGCACCGGCTCGGCGCGTTCGTCGCGCAGGCCACCTTGGACCATGACCGACCCCGGCTCGACGGTGCGATCAACTACCTGGCGACCAAACACATCCGTGACCTGATCGTGGTCCCCATGCTGCTCACGACCGCCTACCACGCCACCCAAGATGTGCCGGCATTCGCAAAGGCCACGCAGGAGGCCTACCCGCAGGCCAGAGTCACGATCGCGGCGCCCATGGGCGCGGACCCGCACCTTTTGCGCGGCCTTGACGCCGTGCTCAAGGCCGCCGGGCACCGCCCGGATCCGGAGACGGCCGTCGTGCTGGCCTCGGCCGGATCCAGCTACTCCGCGGCGCGCAGCCGACATGCGGCGCTCGCGCTGGAGTGGCGCACGCACGGCTGGGGAGCGTCGGCGGTCGCTTTCGCCTCCGGCCCCGGCCCCACCGTCGGTGAAGCGGTGGCGGAGATGCGTCGCGCAGGCTACGACAACGTCTGCGTCGCGCCGTTCCTGCTCGCCCCGGGTGTGCTCAGCCAGCGGATCGCGGCGGCGGCCCGGGAGGTCGCAGCCCATGCCGTCACCGGGACCCTGCACAGCACCGATGCCGCCATGGATGTTGTGCTGCGCCGCGTGCGCTCCGCCATCGAGAGCCGGGATCTGCAACTGCTGGCCCGCTGACGCGTGCAACGATGCCCGGTATGGACTTCACGTTCCCCGCCGAGATCACTGCCCTTCGTGCCGCGTTCGCCGACTTCCTGGATCGTGAGATCCGCCCGCTCGACGACCAGCTGGTCGCCGAGTACGAGAGCATCACGGCCGATTCGGCGAAGGTGCACGCGGTCATGGACGAGGCCCGCATGCGCAGCGTGGCCGCGGGCTTCTACGCCGCTCACATGCCGGAGTCGGTGGGCGGGCAGGGCCTGAGCACGCTGGGCATGACCGCGCTCGTGGAGGATGCCGCCCGGTCCGGATCCCGGATGGCGATGGCCGCCATCTCCCCGCCCAACCCGGCGGGTCCGAGTTCGCTGCTTCTCAAGCTGCCCGAGCACCTCATCGAGCAGTGGGTGCGCCCCGTCGTGCTGGGCACGAAGACGGCCTGCTTCGCGCTGACCGAACCCGAGGCCGGCTCCGACGCCCAGGCGATCCGCACCCGTGCCACCAAGGACGGCCACGGGTGGCGGATCAACGGGCACAAGCACTACATCACCAACGCCGCGCACGCGGACTTCTGCGTCGTCTTCGCGGTGACAGACCCCGAGAAGCGGGCGGCCGGCGGCATCACAGCCTTTCTGGTGCCGGCCGACCAGTACCGACGCGGGCCGGTGCAGTACAACATCTCCGACACCCATCCCGGCGAACTGTTCTTCGAGGACTCCTGGGTCGGCGACGACCATGTCATCGGCGAGGTCGGTCTGGGGTTCTTCGCGGCGATGGAGTTCCTCAATGCGGGGCGGGCATTCATCGGTGCGCAGGCCCTGGGGCTGGCCGAGTTCTGCCTGGACCAGGCCGTGCTGCACGCCCAGACGCGCACGGCCTTCGGCAAACCGCTGGCTGCATTCCAAGGGGCGAGCTTCCCGCTGGCCCGCAGCAAGGTGGACATCGAGGCCATGCGCTGGCTGGTCCACCATCTGGCCTGGGCCGTGGACGAGGGGCAGCAGCCCATGCTCGACGCATCCATCGTGAAGTACTACTCCACCGAACAGGCCTATCAGGTCGCGGACCGCTGTCTGCAGGTGTTCGGGGGGATGGGCCTGATGAAGTCGGGACCGATCGAACGGGTACTGCGTCATCTGCGGATGCTGCGGGTCGTGGAGGGCGCGTCCGAGGTGCAGCTGCTGGTGATTTCGCGGGTCTTGACTGCCTGATCGAGGGCCAGCAAAACATAACGAACCGGGCAACCTCGTGCCGACCGCTGGAAATGTCGGCCGGGGTCACTACTGTTGGTTAGGCATGCGAATCGACCCCAGGGGCGCCCGTGACCACTGATGCACAGAACTCATTCGGCACCAACGAATGGCTCGTCGACGAACTATACGAGCAGTACCTGAAGGACCGGCATTCCGTCGACCCGGCGTGGTGGGATTTCTTCGCTGACTACGCCCCCTCGGATCCCGCCCGCGCTGCGGCGTTGAGGAGCAAGTTGGCCAAGCCGGCGGACCAGGCCCCTGCGGCCAAGGAACCGAAGCCGGTCGCACCCCAGGTGACGCCTGCCGAG
>JAKOZM010000363.1 GCA_029779995.1 Actinomycetes bacterium | reverse complement strand
TCACAGCCGCTGGGGGCGCGGGGACCCAGGTACATTCCACGTCCTGGCCGGTTGCCGTGCAGTTCCATGGGGAAGAGCCGCTGACGTATGTCACACCCGCGGGCAACGTGCTGCGCACCGTCACCGGAGTGGACGCATCGGAGGGCCCGACGTTGGTGACGCCGACCGGAATCGTTGTGGTGTCACCGGGATTCACTGGCGCCGCCGGATGCGTGGCCGTGACCGCGAAGTCAGCCTCGTTGGTGACCTCAACCTCTGCAGTCACCTCAGGCAGATCCGACTCCTCCACCGGATCACAGACAGTCCCGGGCCACGTCATGGTGGCCAGAGTCTGCGGATCTGACACGGGCGGGTGGCCAAGCCCGGCACAGTTCACGTAGACGCCTGCCCTCGTCGAGGCCGGCGCTGTCGTCGTCACGGTGACGGTCACCGACGAGTCTTTGGGAACCAGCGGCTGGAAGCACCAGAACTCGGTGTCGCTGCCGGTGCGCTTCTGGCACTGCATGGCCGGGCTGGACGTGGTGATCTCACCGATCACCAGACCGTCATCCATCCGGTCGGCGAAGAACGCGGGCAGGGGCAACAGCGGGTTCAGATTGCTGATCTCGACCGTGAACTCCGTGGCTTGACTGCCGCCAGCGACGATCGATGCCACCCCCGTGCGCACCTTGGCGATGGTGATACCCGTGACGTTTGCCTGGGCCGGCGTCACGGTGACCACGGGCGCGAGAAGCAACGCGCCTGCCACCAAACCCGCCCCCACCCGTCGAATGCCCATTACGACCCCCTCCCAGGGTTACAGCGCACAATGTTCGGTACATCTTGAACAATAGCCCCAAACCAGGGCCCGAGGCTCACAAAGGGGGGAAACGCCGCTGACCCCACCCGAAAGGGGTGGAGCCAGCAACACACCATGCGAGTTCCTACGGTTTGACGATGTAGGTCTTGCGCTGCAGGAACGGCTTCAACCGGTCGTTGCCCTTCGCCGTCTGCACCACCGTCACCTTCATCTTCTGCGAGCCGAACACCCGCACCCGGACCACACCATCGGCCCGGCGCACCTTGCAGTAGCTGACCTCACCGGCCACCGCCGACTTCACCGGAGTACACCGCACCCGGGTCGTCAACTTCTGCCCCTCATCGGTCTTGCCGGACAGAATCCGCCGCGGCGACGGCGGCAACGACGCAGCCGTCTGCTCAAGGCGGCGCACGCGCACACTGGCCGAGGCACTGTTGTTCGCAGTGTTCTTCTCATACGACGAGGTGGCCACGGCCACATTGTTCGTGAAGGCCCCGCCGCTGGGCATCGTGGCGATCACCACCAACTCCTCGGTGGCACCCACCGGGAAGCCAGCATGAGTATGAGTGCAGGTGAGCTTCTGCCCCTCCGCCGCGCACGTCCAGCCATCACCGCTCGCC
>JAKOZM010000359.1 GCA_029779995.1 Actinomycetes bacterium | reverse complement strand
TTGATGGAGTACTACTCCCATCGATCGATGTGCGCGCTGGCCGAAGGCCTGATCCTGGGTGCCGGCGACGCCTTCTCGCAGACCCTCACGGTCTCCCAGGACCAGTGCAAGCTGGACGGTTACGACCATTGCACCCTGCGGGTGGCGGGCACATGAGCGAGCCGGATCTGCAGGACCCCTACCAGCTGATCGACCGCCTCGAGCGCCGGGTGGAGCGAGAGCGGGAGGCGCGCCGGCAGTCGGAGGAGGTCGCCGACCGCTCGCTGCGCAAGCTCTACTCACGCCAGCGCGCACTCGACCTGCTGACGCGTTCCGCTGCGGTCTCAAACAGTGCCACCGACGACCGAGCCGCATACGAACAGGTCATGCAGATGATCGTCAGTGACTACGAGTGGACCGTAGGGCATCTGCTGGTGACCTCCCGCGACGACCCGCAGGTCTTGGTCTCCAGCGGCATCTGGGTGGGCAACGCCGACGACCCCTTCTTCGCGCGGATCAAGCACGCCACAGTGGGTGCCCGCTTCGGTCCTGGCGTGGGGATCCCTGGTCGGGTGATGGTCCACGGGCCACGGTGGGAGTCCGAGCCGGCCGACCTCATCCCGGCCCGGGAGCCGCTACTGACCCGCGGCACCGTCTTCGCATTCGGCATCATGGTCGAGTCCGTCCTGGTCGCCGTGATGGAGTTCATCAGCCCGCTGCCCAAACCGCGCGATCCCGACCTGCTCGAACTCGCCGTGCCGATGGGCGAGCAGTTGGGCCGCGTTATGGAACGGAAGCGGGCTCGTGCCGAACTCGAGAAACACCGGGGGGAGCTTGAGCGCACCGTCAAGGAACGTACCAGCGATCTGATCAAGGCTCGTGACCGCGCCGAGGCTCTGTCAAGAGCGCGCAACGCGCTGTTCAACACGGTCACCCACGAGCTGTCAACTCCCGTCCATGCTGCGATGGCGGCGCTGGACGGCGGGGATCTGGGCACGGCACGCAGTCAGTTGATGCTTCTCAAACAACGCATCGAAGCGCTGCTGGCGGTGGCCAACGACAGCACCCGCGAGTCGGCCAGTAAACCTGAGGTCTGCATCCTGGCCGATGCCGTCACCGAGATCTGCGCGACCCAGCATGCCCTGGCCAGCCCGCTCGGCGGATCGGTGGCCGTCTCCGTCGACCCGAGCGCCGCCGAAGAGGTGTTGATCGACACCCAGCGTCTACGCAATGCCTTGGACACGCTCATCTCCGGGATGCGGCTGGCAACCTCGGATGCACCGATCTCAGTCAAGGTGCGCCTGACCGGCAGGCAGGGGGTCATCGAGGTGCGCACTCCGGGCACTCTGCCCGACGACGCCACCGTCGACGTGGTGCGGCGGTTGTGTGAAGAGGCTCGAGGGGAACTGTCGGTGCGCCCTGATGGCCAGGGGCTGGTCTTCCCGGTTTCGCGGCCCCGTCTGCGCCGAGTGGGGGCCAATCGCCGAGTCCTGCTGGTCGACGACACCAAGGTCACCCAGCACCTCGCCTCACTGATGCTCAATGATGCCGGCCTCGATGTGGATCTGGCTGGGGATGGTGTCGAGGCCATCGAACGCTTGCGGGATGGCCTGTACGGCGCGGTGCTCATGGACATCCGGATGCCGCGGTTGGACGGGCTCAGCGCCACCCGGCAGATCCGCGCTGGTGGCGCCGGACCCGAGAAGGTGGATGTCCCGATCATCGCGATGACGGCCGAAGCCGCGCCCGGGGCTGCCGAGACCGGTCTGCTGGCCGGCTTCGACGCCTACCTGACCAAACCCTTCAACAAGGAGGCCCTGCTCACACTGGTGGGGCGGTATCTGCCGGAGAGTTGACCTCGTCCAAATACGTACGCATCAGCATCTCGACCCGCTCACCTTCTCCGAACGTCTCGAACAGCAAATCGGTCGTCGCCTCGGTCTCCATCCGGCGGCACAGCTCGTACAACTTCATCGCGCCCAGCATCCCCGAGGCGCCCTTGAGGGCATGGGCGGTGGCCCGCACCTCGTCTGCTGATCCCGCCTCCATGCTGCGGTGCATGGAGACCAGTCGCAGGGGCAACTCCTCGAGGTAGACCCCCAAGGTCTGCACCACGAGTTCGGGGCCACCGAGATCTTCGGTGAGTTGGGCGAGTTTGGCTACATCGAGGCTTTGCGCGTCATCACTGACCACCGCCGCCTCCACAGTCACAACCTGTTCTTGGGGCATGCGTTCGAGCGCCTTTGTGATGCCAACCTGCAGATCGGCCATCGTCGTGGGCTTCATGACATAGCCATTGAAGCCGGCCGCCGTGAGCACACTTCTGTCGATCCATCCCGGGTCCGCAGTCAGCGCTAGGACGGCGAGACTTTCGATCGGCGCTAACCGTTCGCGGATCACCCGCACGGCCTCCAAGCCGTCCATCACCGGCATGTTGAGATCGAGCAGGACGATGTCGAACGTGCCGCCCGCGACCTCCTCGACCGCGGCAGCACCATCGCTGACCGAGCGGACGTCGGCACCCATCCGGCGCAGCATCTCGGTGATCAGGCTGCGGTTGGTGGCGTCATCCTCGGCCAGCAGAATTTTGATGTCGGTCGGCAGGGCGACCACTTGATGGACGAAGGTGTCCGGAACCTCGACGCCAAGCGCCTCCAGCAGCCGCTCCTCGATCCAGGGCAAGGGCAGATACTCACCGGCGGTCGGGGATGCGGCCACGGTGACGGTCGGGCCCATGATGAGTAGCCGGTGCTCGTCGTCGGGGGGCCGGGTTGCCTCAGGGTTCATGGTGTCGTCGACGACTCTGATGTGGATCGTGTCGGGGGTACCCATACAGGTCTGCAGGACCTCCCGGCCACGCCGGCGCAGGGCCAGGCTGACCGCTTCGGCGGCGACCGGGTGGCCCGTGACGACCACCTGACCGGGGGACTCGATCCTGTGCGGCTTCTGATGGTCCTTCTCGAATTCGCCCACCGGCAGCAGCACATGGAAGGTGGTGCCCACTCCCGGCTCGCTGCTCACGGTCAGTTCCCCGCCCAAGGCCAAGGTCAATTGCTGAGCAATCGCAAGGCCGAAGCCTGAGCCCCCGTGGCGCTTGTGCACCCCGGAGCTGGCCTGGACGAACGCCTCGAAGATGCTGCCCAGTTCCTCCTCGGTCATGCCGGGTCCGGTGTCGGTGACCGCGATGTCCACCCCGGGTTGGCGCTTGACCCGGGCGGGTCGGGCGACCACGGTCACCGCGCCAGCGTCGGTGAACTTGACCGCGTTGGACACCAGGTTGAGCAGGACCTGCTTGAGCCGACTGATGTCGGTGTGGATGCAACTGTCGAGGTCCGGGTCCAGCGCCGCGATCAGGGGCACCCGCTTTCGCTGGGCAAGTGGGCCGACCATCTGTGTGACCTCATCGATGATGTCCTCGAGGTCGGCGTCGCCGGTGTCGAGTTCCAGGCGACCGGCCTCAACCCGCGCCAGGTCCAGAAGATTGTTGAGCAAGGTGGTGAGGCCATCCGCGGAGTGCTGCACTCCGACCACGAGTTCCCGGGTGCGGGCATCCAGGGGCCGCTGCAGGAGCAGGTCGACCATACCCACGATGCCGGTCACTGGTGTGCGGATGTCGTGGCTGATCGTGGCCAGCAGATTCTGCCGGTTCTCTGCCAGGTACTCGGCCTGCTCGAGCCGAGAATGCTGCAGAGCCATCGTGCCCGCCGCCTGATCAATGCTCTGCCGCCGCGCCATGCGCATGAGGTACCCGATCAGTGTGGCCAGCAGCATCGCGATCAACCAGTGGGACCAGTAGGGCTGGGGGATGTGCAGCATCCCGAAGACGAATCCGATCCAGGACAGTCCGGTCAGGATCAGGTACCAGTTCGTCTGCAGGACCGCCATGCCGATGGCGATGGTCGCCAGCATGAGGTTCGTGCTTTGGTAGTTCTCCTGCGTCAGGTAGAGGTGCAGCGTGGAGTTGATGATGAGAATGATGAAGACGAGAGCGAGTTGGGACGGTGCGTAATCGATGCTCTCGTTGTTGCGGCGACTCCAGGCGATGGTAAGCATGATCGCGGCGCTGATTCCTGCGGTGATTGACAGGATGACCCCGTTGGTTCCGCCGACGAAGAAGGGATGCATGAAGGCCAGGGCCAGGTACATGGTCCCCACGAGCCCGGATACGGGATAGAGCACTCGGGCCGCTGCGGCGTCGTAGCGAACCCGGGGGTCCTCGGACAGTTCTGCCGGGATGCCGAACATTGTGTGCCCTTCATGGCCGAATGTCTGTAAGCGTATTGGGCCTGCAGCGGCGATGCATAGGCTCATGGTGGGGGCGGGCGCATGCTGGCGGTCATGCATAATGGGGGGACCGTGCGGGTGTAGTTCAATGGCAGAACATCAGCTTCCCAAGCTGACAGTGCGAGTTCGATTCTCGTCACCCGCTCCAACGGAAAAGCCCCCACGCTTGGGGGCTTTTCTGTTGGAAACGCGGTTAACACGGCGAGAATCGGGAGGAGCCAACCGAAGGTTGGCGACGGCTCTCGTCACCCGCTCCAATGCAAAAGCCCCCACGCTTGGGGGCTTTTGCATTGGAATCGAGGATGAACGACGAGAATCGGGAGGAGCGTCCCAAAGGGGCGCGACGGCTCTCGTCACCCGCTCTCAGCAATACCCCTGATCAGGGGCACATCTAGGGCCACTCGTACCCTCCTCGAGCACTCCGGAACTACCCTCGCTGCAGAGACGTTCGCCTGGCCCGCCGGACCCAGCCCCATATGTCAAACGACGGCGCAGCCCACGAGCAAATGGGCACAAGGTGCCATTTCCCACGGCGTGTCACACCAACGACTGCCCAATCGCTACAGATAGCTAGTCCGCGACCAGGTACGCCTTGCTCTCGGTTCCCGTGTCCATCTGCGCATCCGCAGGCATGACGTCCGCGCCCGCTGGCTTGGGCCCACCCCCTGGCATCAGGTAGTCCTCCAAGCGGGCGATCTCGAATCCCTGAGCGTGGATCGCCTCCACGATCTTGGGCAGGGACTTGGCCAGACCCTTGCGGAAGTGGGTCAGAACGATGTCGCCGGGCTTGAGCGACCCGTCGACCTGTTGGTAGAGCAGTTCGTCACCGGGGGCGGTGACAGTCCAGTGCACGACCCAGTCCAGCCCACAACGACCAGCGGCGGCAAGGGTCGTCGCATCGTAGGCCCCATACGGCGGCCGGATCATCCACGGCGCCTGCCCCAGTTCGTCCACAATGGCCTCATTCGCCTCGCAGATCTCGGCCTGCTGGCCCGCGTCACCGAGTTGGGTCAACGTCGGGTGAACCACCGTGTGGTTCTGAATGGAGCCGGTCGGCCCCATGTCCTTCCAGTACTGCCAATCGGACACGGTACCCGTGGTGAGGAACACCGTCACCGGAACCTTGTTCTCACTCAAGTACCGCATGGTCGCCGGCTCAGCGTCAAGCCCGTCGTCAATGGTCAGGAAGACAACCTTGTCCTTGGTGTCGACCGAGTGCACGACCTGAGCCGGACCCCTGCTCTCCAGATCGACCGCCGCGGTCGGTCGGGGCTCCGGAGCGGCGACCGGGACAGCCGTGGGCTCCGCGGACTCAGCCTTTTGCGCCGCACACCCCGACGCACCGAGCGCTAAGACGGCAAGGCAAGCGGGGATCCAACGGCGCACGAACCACAGCCTAGAACCGCCGGGCGAAACCGTGCGGGAGCCACGCCCGGGTCACCGTCCCGGGGACCTCAGATCAGTGCGTCAGCGCTAAACATCTCCCCGCCAGCCCCCGGTGGGGATCCCGCGGCTCTCGATGAACTCCTTGAACTTCGCCAGGTCTGCTGTGACGCGATGGTCGTCGGCACCCACTGCGGCGCCAGCCTTCTCCACGACGGATTCCGGCTCCCAGTCGATCTGCACCATGACCTTGGTGCGGGTGTCCGACAGGTGATGGAAGGTGACGACACCAGCGTTGGACACCCCGTCCAGACTGCGCCAGGCCACCCGCTCATCCGGATGCTGCTCGGTGATCTCAGCGTCGTAGTCGCGCTCGACACCGGCGATCTTCGTGCGCCAATGCAGGTGCGTGTCGTCGGTCTGGGTCACGGACTCCACGCCCTTCATGAAGTGGGGAAAGTCCTCGAACTGGGTCCACTGGTTGTAGGCGACGGCCACGGGCACGTCGACCTCGATCGACTCTTCGATAGTTGCCATGGGTCGCCCCTACCCTCACGGGACGGGATTACTCGCCGCTGGGCACACCCCAGCGCTTCAGCTGCGGGCGCCAGTGCGCAGGATTGTCCGGCAGTGCTGCGGGCGGTGCGAGTTCGCGGCCGGTGTGACGCGTGAGCAGGTACATGAGAACTGCCCACACCGTGGCGAATACGGTGCCGCCCACTGTGGTCGTCCAGAACTCGGCGTCGAGCGCTGTGAACGACGTGATGTTCTGGGTGTGCTTGCCGAATCCTCCGACTCCGTCGTGCACGGAGTGCAGAGCCATGACAGCCACCCAAGCCAGGATGCCGGCCTTGGTCACGACCCGGCCGGCGCGCCAGGCCGCCAGCCAGATCACCGGCGCCGCGATGCCGGTCATGTACGGGTGACCCATCTCCGACACCGGCCTCGTGAAGCCTTCTGAGAGGATCCCCCACTGGCTGGCATTGATGCTGTAGAACAGCCCTTCGGCCACCCCGAAGAACGCCGCGCTGGTCATGACGAGCAGTAGTCCTGCGCGCGGATCCTTGAAGGCCAGGCCGCCGAATGCGAGCAGCAGGACGGGGACGAGCAATTTGCTGGTCTCCTCGACGGGCCCCGCCAACCAGAGTTCGGCCGAGAACGGCATGACCCGCGGCTCGATGCCCCCCTCAATGATCCGTGCGATCACGAAGGCGGCGAGGCCACTGGCCAGGCCCCAGCCCAGCACCTTCAGGAAGTCGGGTAGATCACCCCAACGGATGTGCCGGTTGACGATCACGACTGCGCCTGCCATGAACACGATGTAGCCGGGCAAGGTCAGCCAGGCGAGGACACGACTGTCGTTGACGGCGGCCACGTAGGACGCTGCCAGAACCATGGCCTGCCCGGCCACCACCAGCCAGAACCAAGAGTGCCTCAGGAAGGGGAGGAGTTGGTGGCGTGGCGGCGGCAGGGCTGCAGCGTTCGGGTCATCGACGGCGATACCGTCCCAGGCGTGATCGTCCCAACCGGCGGTCTTGCCAGCGGGACCATAGGAGTATTGCGAGCGGGTGATCGTTGCTGTCATACCCCTGGCATCGGTCACTGGATCTTTGCACTTCAGAGACAGTGTTTCCGATTGCCGGACGTCGGCTACTCGTCCACTTCCACATGGAACGTGTGCCGCCAGGTGTTGTCCTTGAAGCGGGTCGACTTCGCCCAGCCATGCGCTCCGGCGTACATGCCCGTGCCACCGATCACCGGCCGGATGACAGAGGACCGCCTCGCCACTGTCGCTGCCTTCTGGTCATAGACGGCCACCCCGCCGAGGACCAGTTGGGAGTTCCCGACCGTGAATACCAAGTCGGCTGCCCGGTACTCCTTACCCGGCGTGGGCCTTCCGACCGCGGTGGTCAACAAGGAGCCGGTCATGAACCCTACGACCTTCTGCTTACCGGGCCGTGTGAGATCGATGTGGTACAGACGCAGGTCCCCCGGACTCGCTGTCCCAGGCGTCACCGGGTCGAGGGTGGCGGAGATGGGCCCGTGGGCCAGGCTGATCGTGAGATTCTCTGCCAGGGCGGGGGCCACGGGAGTCGCGATCAGGGCGGCGGTCAGCGGGACGACGAGGGGGCGGATCATGTCCCGCAGTGTAGGCCCGGGCAGGTCAGCATTCGGTTCAAAGATCCGCACGCCAACCACTCGTGAGGGTGAAGATGCGCGGATTTGACCCTTGCAGATAGGACATACCTGGGTAAATCGGGCACCGGGAGGGTTAAAGTTCCGCACGCCCACCGGCTGCGTGCGGAACTTTGAACCGTCACGACCCCCAACACCCTGTTGGTGCCCACGCATCATCGCTTGCGGACTGCCGCCGGGGAGGGGGCCCGCCGCTGCCCAAACAACCCGCTCTACAGCGACGCCGGATTCAGGTCAAGCGTTAACCGGTCGAGACGGTCCAGCAGATCCAGCATGGGTCCGACCTTGGGCAGTTCATAGCGCAGAAAGTAGGTGGCCGCGGCGCGCTTGCCGTCGTAGAAACTACCCGCCTGATTCGCGGCGACCAGCGACTGTTCCAGCCACAGCCAGGCCACCACCACGTGGCCGAACGCCTCCAGATACACCGTGGCGTTGGCCAGTGCGAGTTCGGCGTCGCCGGTGGCCCACAGCCGCATGGTCGTGGCGGCCAAGCGGTCGGCCGCGTTGCGCACCGTGTCGTCCCCCGCGCGATCGCAGGTGGCATGAATGCGGCCCAGGAGATCCTGCAACAGGGCGCCGCCATCCTGCACGACCTTGCGACCGAGCAGGTCCAGGCCCTGGATACCGTGAGTGCCCTCGTGAATGGGATTGAGCCTGTTGTCACGGTAGAACTGCTCGACCGGGTAGTCCCGGGTGTAGCCGTAACCCCCATACACCTGGATCGCCAGGTCGTTGGCGGCCAGACACCACTGCGATGGCCAGCTCTTCGCGATCGGTGTCAGCAGGTCCAGCACCGGATCCTCGGTGTCCACGAGGCGCGCGCAGTACAGACTCAGCGCCAAGCCGCCTTCCACGTATGCCTTCTGAGCCAGCAGCATCCGGCGGACGTCGGCGTGCTCGATGATCGGGACCTGCGCCGTCGCCGGGTCCCGGTTCACCAGCCGCCGGCCCTGCTCACGGGTCTTGGCGTACTCCAAAGCATGCAGGTAGCCGGTGTAACCCAGCGCCACCGCGCCCACTCCCACCCCGATCCGGGCCTCGTTCATCATGTGGAACATGTAGGCCAGTCCACGGTTGCGTTCCCCCACCAGGTAGCCGACCGCACCTGGCTGTCCCCCCGGGGTGAAGCCTCCCTCACCGAAGTTCAGCAACGTGTTCGTCGTCCCGCGGAAGCCCATTTTGTGGTTCAGCCCGGCGAGCACGACATCGTTGCGCTGCCCGGGCAGCCACTTTGGCACGATGAACAGGCTCAGCCCTTTGACTCCCGCCGGAGCACCGGCGACCCGTGCCAACACCAAATGGATGATGTTCTGCGACAACTCATGATCCCCGCCGGAGATCCACATCTTGTTCCCGAACAGCCGGTAACTGCCGTCCTCCTGCGGTTCGGCCCGCACCGCCACATCGGCCAGGGAGGAGCCCGCCTGCGGTTCGGATAGGCACATCGTGCCGTAGTAGCGCCCTTCCAGCATGGGCCGCACGTAGGTCTCGACCTGTTCGTCCGTGCCGTACTCCAACAGCAGGTTGGCGTTCGCGACGGTGAGGAAGGGGTACCCCGACGTGCTGATGTTGGCTGCCTGAAACCAGGCGAAACAGGCCGTCGTGACGACGGCCGGCAACTGCATCCCACCCACCCGCTCGGGCATGCCGGCGCTCATCAGACCGGTCTCGTGGAACACCTGCAACGCCTCACCGATCTCGGGATGCAGATGCACCGTCTGCCCATCGAAGGTGGGCTCCTCGAGATCATTACGGCGATTATGCGGCGCGAAGTGCCGCTCGGCGACGGTTCGGCTCAGGTCCAGGGCTGCGTCGAACGTCTCCCGGGAATGCTCCGCAAAACGGTCTTGAGCAGTGAGCGCTGAGACGTCCAACCATTCGTAGAGCAGGAACTCGAGGTCACGGGTACTCAGCAGCAGCGAACGGGCCATGCCGCTACCGTACGGGCCGTCGGGGACGGGTTCAGTGCGGCCCGGGACGCACGAACAGGTTCAGCCCAGCGCGACGACCAGCTTCAGGACCTCGGCCGGATCGTTGAGACGTTCACCGTAGACCTCGCGGATCTGCCCCATGCGGTAGCGCACGGTCTGCGGATGCACGAACAGGTCAGCCGCCACGGCATCGCGGCGGCCCTGATGCAGCAGCCACGAGCGCAATGTCTGCCGCAGCCGCTCATTGCCGCCCAGCGGTGCGAGGACCTGAGCACGCAGATCGGCCAGTGCGTCCCCGGTCAGCACGAGGTCGACGAGGTGGTCCTCAGTGTCCACCGGCCGTTCCTGGATCACCTCGGACAGCGCCAACGCCCGCCGGTAGGAATGCGCTGCCCGCTGCCAGGCGACGGTGGGACCAACGACCGCTGAGGTGCCGACCACGGCACGCATCAGGGTCGTGCGCGTCGCGTCTGGGACGAGCACCGCGACCGCGTCCTCGACCGGGGTCTGCAGGCACTCGGGGAAAGCACTGAGCACCGCACCGACATGGTTGGGCTCCAACAGCACGCAGGTCAGGGTGACCGGCGGCGTCCAGGCCGCTCGCACCAACTGTCCCTCCGTCGGCTCACCGGAGAGCAGGGCCGCGGCCAGCACCTCCCGGTGGCGCTCCCTGGTCTGGGTCTCAGTGGCATATCCCTCGACGCTGGCGGCCGACAGCCGCTGGTTGTAGGCGAAGATGAGGCCAGCGAGCTCCGCCAGGGTGTCGGCATCCACGCCGTGGGCCAGGGCCAGCCGGGACACCTCCTGCCAATGGACGCCGGTGCCCACCTGGTACGCGGTCAGCAGGGCACCGATGCCGCGCCGGCGCCGGGCCTCGGTACGGCCCAGCGCCCGCGCGGCCCGGGCGATCCGGGCCAGCGCCTCTGGCTCAGGGTCGGAGAACAGCCCCGCGAACTGTTCGAATGCGATCCGTACGCCGGCCTCGAGTTCGGTGCGGTAGGGATCCTGCGTGGCAAGGGCGTAGGCGGGGACCTCCGCGGCCACCGTGGCCACCGTGATCTCGGCGACGTGCGGGATCTGGTCCCGGATGTCCTGCACGAGTGCAGCGGGCAATACCGGGACATGGAGGGGGTTTATTGTCACCGAACAATTATGACCTTCAAGTCTGTGCTCCAGTCACTATTGCTTATGCCAATCGGCAGGCACTCTGGATACATGAGCACAATGACCTATCTGACGGAAGGCACCTTGAGCCATGGTCTGCGGGTCGCGGTCCGGCCGATGGAACCCAGCGACCGTATGGACCTGATCCAGGGCTTCGACCATCTGTCCGACGAGACCAAGTACCGCCGCTTCATGTCCAGCAAACCGCGTCTGTCGCAGGCCGACATCCGGCATCTGTTCGACACCGAAGAGCTGGCGCTGGTGCTGGTGTGGAAGCGGAGGTCCTGCAAGGACATCATCCTCGGCCTGGCACACGCCATCCGGCTGCCGGGTCAGCCCGACACCGCCGAGTTCTGCATCGCCATCACTGACGAGATCCACGGCCGCGGCGCAGGGCGGCTGCTGACCCAGGCCGTGGCGCGGGAGGCGTCACGGCGGGGCATCACCCATCTGACCGGCTACATGCTGGGCACCAACGAGGCGCCCGCACGGCTACTGAAGGCTGTCGGGACCGTGGAGTACGACAAGATCGAAGGCGGAAGCCGCGACATGAGAGTGAGGCTGCCATGAGTGCACAGTGGAAGGATCTCGGGGCGCTGACCGGCAAGGCTCTGGGCGGAATGGTGAGGATCACTGCGGACACCCACATGGCGATCGCCGACCGGGTCGATGCGGCCCTGCCCGCCGTCGCGAAACCGTACCACCGCGCACACACCGTGACGGCCGCGGCGGTCTATGGCGTGGTCGAGAAGGCACACGTTGGAGCGCCGAAGGCAGTCTCCCGTCTCGGCAGCCGCACTGGTGTGGAGCCGGGCGCCACCCGGTGGGGCCGGACCCTGCAGCCGGTCGTCAACGGTTTCCACGGGGACTTCATCGCCGAGGAACACCCCGAGCTTGCCCTGACCATGTCGCTGCGGGTGGCTGGTCGTGACGCCGACCCCGCCGTCGACTACCCGGACGCCACCGGCCACGTCGTGGTCTTCGTACATGGCCTGGCCGAGGACGAACGGGCTTGGTCCTCCAAGCAGCGACCGACCTACGGCGAACGCCTCATCGATGACGGCCTGACCCCCGTCTTCGTTCGGTTCAACTCCGGTCGGCACATCAGTGACAACGGCCGCGCCCTCAGCGATCTGATCGACGACCTGGTCGCGCGCTGGCCGGTGCCCGTGGAGTCGGTCAGCCTGGTCGGGCACTCGATGGGCGGCCTCGTGTCCCGCAGCGCGTGCCACCATGAAACGCCGTGGACCTCCAAGGTGGTGACCGTGGTCAGTCTGGGCACTCCCCACCTGGGGGCGCCGCTGGAGAAGGCCGTCCATGTGATCGACTGGGTGATGCGCCGAGTGCCGGAGTCGGAGCCGATCGGTCGTGTGCTGGCCAACCGCAGCGCCGGCGTGAAGGACCTTCGGTTCGGCTCATTGGTCGAGGACGACTGGCGCGATCAGGACGTGGACGAGTTCCTCGCCAACCGCTGCGCCGAGGTCCCCTTCCTGCCGCACACGACCTACTACTGGATCGCCTCGACACTCACGCGTGACCCCCAGCACCCCATGGGCCGCCTGGTCGGCGACGGCATGGTGCGCTACCCGAGCGCTTCGGCTGTGCAGGGTGAAGGGTTACACCTCGGCGGGGTTGGGCATCTGCAGCTACTCAACGACGAGACGGTCTTTGAGGCGTTGCGCGGGTGGTTGGCCCCGGCTCAAGATGGGCTAGTGCCCGACTGAAAGACCGTAATGTGGGCGCGGTGTGAGCCGGGACCTTGATGTGTTGTCCTCAGTGGCGCGGGTAGCCACCCTGTCGATCCACAGTCCTTGATCAAGAGATTGTTTTGTCGTACCCCCGTTCTAACATTGGGGTATGGATGAATTGATGGTTGCGGCGTGGGAGGCGATGCTGCCCGACGGTGACCCGCTCGAGGTCGCGAAAGCCGCGGAGGCGATGATCGGGTTCTTCCACGCCCGGCAACTGGTGGCCTTCCATCAGGTGTACCAAGAGAGTGAGGCTGGTGCCGACCCCGACGGGGTGGTCGTGGACCCGTGCCCGCCGGAGATCGCCTGCGCGATGCTCTG
>JAKOZM010000353.1 GCA_029779995.1 Actinomycetes bacterium | reverse complement strand
GTCGCAGACCTGCTGCGCGCCAGGGCAACAAGCGGCGGCGCCGACATCAACGGCTGGACCAGCCGATCCGCCAACCTGGATCTGCACGCCGCACGACTCGACCAACTCACCCAATGGCTGGAATGGGCCAACGCCACGTTCCTGCCGGCACGCACCCCCAGCCGGTCACGGCCCGTCCCAGACTGTTGGCGCAACCACCCCGGCGTGGTCGAAGAACTCCTCGCCCTCCACGCCGCCTGGGTCGCCGCGTACACCACCACCGACCCCAACGACACGATGATCGCTTGGCACGATCGGTGGGTCGAACCCTGCATGACCCGCGTCTACAGCACTTACAGCCTCAGCAGTTGCTTGGAAACCGGACGCTGTCGCTCAGCGACGCGAGACGGCTAGCAGATCGATCCGCTAGCTACGCCGACATGGCGCGGAACTACGCTCGCGTTATGGCGCAAGACACTCGGTCGGGGGCTACCAAGCCCCTTCTCATCAGGGTTTGCTCCGACCCTTCGCGTTGAAGAGGAAGGCGGCGACAGCAGCCGCGAGGGTCAGAGGGGCGGCGAAAGTCTGGCAGATCTCCTTGTAGGTGGCTAGGTCGATCCAGTGCGCCAAGACCCCCACGAGCGCAAGAAGGTATAGGCCCATCGTGCCGAAGATGATCCAGTGCGCTAGCCGTGACTGGGTCTGCTGCTCCAGGGTCGGCGGCGGCGCGGGAGGGGTGGTGGTGAACACCGGCGGTTGGGCTGCAGGTGCGCTAGCGCGTGCGTGTTCGTCGAATGAAGCGGGGTCGAGGCGGGCGCTCGGGTCGCTGACCGGATCGGCCTGGCGGTCGGCGTCGCGGTGACCCTCTTGGTGGCGCTCACGCTGGTGGCTCACGCGGTTCCTCCTCCTCTAGAACCACTCGCGCGCGGTATTCACGAATGACATACGGGGCGAAGGCGTGGTCTTCCGCGTTGGAAACTTCGCGCGTGGAGATGGTGGCCAGCTGCCAGAAGTCCGGCGGTTCCAACCAGTCAAAGATGGGCAGGCACATGACGGGGGTGCCATTGGGTGCGGGCGGCTCGTGCTCGGTCCAGTCGCGGGCGTCGCCCAGCGGAAGTTCCAGCTGATCCCCGCCCCCTACAAAGAATGCCCCGGTCGACGTAGTAGCGACGGTGGCATTGGGTTCTGCAGCGGAGTCTGCAACGGCGGTCCGCTTACGGGCGCGGCTCCTTCGGAGTCGACGCGGGGTGAAACTCATGGAGCGCACCTCCTCGGCAGGCCGGCCGGTGGGAGAGAGTCCGTCCGGATTGATGGGTCTGTCGGGTCCATTCGCAGGGACAGTGCCAGGCTGACACGAGGGTCAGCAAACACGCCAACGCCGTCCGCATGGTGGACACTAAGCGTAAGTTATGTGTATAGATTGTGTAGGTGATGCTTGCTCTAGCACGCACCGTCTGGCAGCATCAGCGACGATCGACCTTGAACACGTGGCAGCAAGCCACGGAACCTCAACAGATCTTCCACCGTTTCGGCATACTGAAGGTGCCTAGACTGGCACCAGGCCTCGCAGGTCCGGGAGGCCGCGAACGGACGAGCAAGAAAGGGTGTGCACGGATGGCAGACACGGAAGCACCAGCACGCACAGCGGAGAGTTCCCCCCGACTCCAAGAAGAGAGCGACCAGCCCCCGCCCAGGCTCAATGTCAACATGAACCAGGAGACCGCGCTATTGCTCCGCAGGGTTGCGGCATCCCGCGGGATCTCCTACACGGAGGCCATCAGAAGGGCTGTGGCGGTATGGGCGTTCGTGGAGGATGAGATCGCCGCCAAGCACCGAGTCCAAGCCTACGATCCGGAAGCGGGGATGATCCGCGAACTCGTGCTGATGTGAGACTCCCGCAGCCAAGAGGGGCTGACCGGAAACCTCCCGGTGTGAACCGCCCCGGCGTGTCGGGAGACTCCAAACCTTGGGAAGGTTGGAGTCATGTCTGGGAACACGTCGAAGAGGTACCCGCCTGAGCTGAAGTCGCGGGCGGTGCGCATGTTCGAGGAGATCCGCCAGGATCACGCCACGGACTGGGAGGCGATGGGCAAGGTCGCCCAGCTGCTGGGGGTGAGCACCGCAGAGACCGT
>JAKOZM010000352.1 GCA_029779995.1 Actinomycetes bacterium | reverse complement strand
ACCTCACGACCGCCATCGCGCAGGCCGTGACCATCATCGGCATCCCGCTGGCGGTGGCCAACGTCAAGCTCATCCCGGTGTCGCTGGTGCCGATGGGCAAGGACATCGTCCGGATCGACGACCTCGGCAAGGCGACCCCGTGGGGTCCCGGCCCGCAGCGCTCCTTCAGCGTCTGACGCGCACCAGCTGACCTGCCCCAGCCAACACTCGCCGCAACACGAAAGGCGCCCACCCGGAAAGCCCGGGGGCGCCTTTCGCGCTGTCCAGCGTGACGTGTCCACACGGCATACGGGCTGCTGACCGATGCCGAGTAGTGGTCCTCCATAGAAGCCTCTCAAACCCCTCCGCTCCACTCAGATCGCTCATCGCCCGTAGTCAGCGCAAGGCACACTCCCTCATCGCCCGGCCTGAACGACCCTCCCGACGCGATCAGCGCGGCCCCGTCGCAACCCAAGCCCTCAAATCTCAAACTCGTTTGAGCTACCCGCAGCGTCAGAAGCTCATCGACGCCTACGTGTCTGGGATGCCCGTGAAGCAGATCGCTGAACGCTTCGGAGTCCATCGAACCACCATCACGAAGATCGTCACTAGCGCCGGAGTCAAGGTGCGTAACCAGCCACTCGCGTCCTCCACCCGTGATGAAGCTCGCCATCTGTACGACGTCGGCCGGAGCCTCGCCCAGGTGGCCGAGCAGTTGGGCGTCAGCGCCAGCGCCGTGCGCAGCGCGGTGCTCGTTACCGGCGGCACGCTACGACCGGCCGGAGGGTCCGCGCGAAACCGCGCCCACGGTGACGTCGGCCCGTCGATGCAGTCGACCCACAGGCCGACGAGACGGCTGTTGCTATAGCAGGCGAGGCCCGCCGGTCAGGCGCGTGACGTGCAGTCGGTGAAGATGGTCGCCCTGGGTGAGCCCTTCAGCCATGAGAAACCGGCCGGGAGTCCATCTCCCGGCCGGTGCTCACCGTCGCGGCTCTGCCGCGTTGGTTGATCTGGGGCGTGGTGACCTTCCCCGTACGCCACGCCGCAGACCTTCTGCTACCTGCCGACCTGCATCTTGATGCGGGTGCCCTCGCTGATGAGTTGGGCGTAGTCGGTCAGTTCGGCATCGGAGATCGTCCCGCCGAGCCGAGACCACTCGCGCCGGAGCGCGGCCTTGACCTCGTTGACGGGGCGTCCCTTGTATTGACGACCCAGCCGATCGAACATCTTCTGGTAGTCGTCGGCGACGTCGCGCACCGCACCCTGAACCATTCGGTTCAGATCACGTTCCCAGTTGCCGTTCATCTTGATCTCGATCCCCATGTCACACCTGCTGGGTGACCGTGGTGTCGGGATGGCGCTGGGCCGTGGATTCCTTGACGAAGCGGCCGGTGATCGTTGAACGATTGACCGCCGTCTTGTTGGAGGTACCCCGACCGACGGTCTCGGTCGAGGTGGTGCGCGGGCTCCGACGGGCCGTCGAAGCCTTCACGAAGCGCCCGGTCCGAGCGCCCCTACTTACTGTTCGTGCCATGGTGGCACTCCTAACTGAGCCGAAGCCCGTATGGAGCACAACGCCATGGGAGCGCTAGGGTTGGGGTCTCTAGCGCCAACTAGACCCGTCGCCCTGAGCGGTCCCACCCTGGGATTGCCCAGGGCTTCGGTGCTCAGGGCGAAGTCTAGTTGTTGACGCCGACAAGAACTACGTCGTTGTAGTTCGAGGCTGTGGACAACTCCCCGGGCCACCGGCTCCCCTCGCTGCGGTTTTGCGGCACGCACAGCATCTCGCAGTTGTCGAGGGTGTTCGACTACCCTTCTACCAGGCGTTGACGGTCAACCGGGCAGTCGCCCCCCTCAAGGACACCTGGCGGACGGATCAGGCAGTTGCCGGATAGAACTGTGACGCGAGGCGACCCTCGTAGACTGCGGCACGGTTCAGCGGAAAGCAACCTAGCGCGAAGTAACGCGTCCAGAGTTGCCAGACGATCCTCCACGTCGCGGATGACGTGTCGGCGAGCTCGACGGGGAGGCCGATCTTCTGCGCTAGCTTCGGTCCAACCGTTGCGGAATGATCGGTTAGGTCATCGATGAGCGGGCGCTTCAGCGCCTCCACCAGGCGAGAACGCTCGTCATCAGGCAACTGAGTCGTCCGGCATTGAAGTGCCTCGTCGATCAGGGCGGTGGTTCTGTCCATGGCTGCCTTGGCCTGCTCGATCATGAGCATGTTGACATCAGCCAACAAGCCTGCGTATAGAGGGTAGGAGTTCGGCTGTTGCGAAACCCGCTGCTCGGCGGTTTCCAGTGCTGACACGATCTCCTTCGCTCCAACAAGGCCACGCCCAACGGGAAATTGAGGATCCACCGGCCCGAGATCGCTCTGGGCCGCCATCAGAATCGTGTCAGCACCGAGACACATGATCGTGCCGGCGGACTTCGCCATGTCTGGGATGATCATGGTCAGCTTAGAACATCGCGCCTGCATGGCACGCACCATGCGCACAGCGACCTCACCGTCACCGCCAGGTGTAGATAGCAGGACGTGCAAATCTTGCGAAGGGTCCAACCCAATCAGCAACTCTTCAAGGAAGGTAATCCCCGGCGCGAAAATCTGATCGATCATAACGATCAGATTTGCGCCGGTCGCCGCCTCGTACTCTCTGATGAGCGCCTGGCGAGCGTAACGATCAGCGTTCTGTGCTTGGAAGAGCGGCGTCTTGGTGACCGCCGGGGCAGGAACGACATCGCTGCCACTGTCAACTGGTGCCTCACTCACGGGTAGACGGCACCAATCGCTGCCGTGAAGCTAGCTGGGCGGCCTTCACGCATCCTCCGCGCGTCCTCACGCGCCTGGACTGCTCGCTCCGCTTGCGCTCGCCACTCAGTTTCCTTCCGTCCGTGACCCGGCGGTGGACGGAGGGCCGCCATCGTTGTCTTGTCAGACTCCTTAGCCATCTCTAGCCTCCTTGCCTCTAGGTAAGCCAAGGCTACCTACCGCATCCGACAATCCTGGCGCACGGTCAGCTGACACGCTGCATTGCCCCGCCCCACAGATCCCGATCCTGTCTAGGTGACCATAGCAACCATCGATGACTCCTTGTCGCCTCTGCGGGCAGTGTCCTACGTCCGCGTCTCCACCACTGGCCAAGCCCGACGAGGAACCGATCCAGACGGCCTGTCGATTCCAGCCCAGCGGGAGGCGAACCGCCGTCGGGCTCTGGAGATAGGTGCGCTCGTCGCAGCCGAGTTCATCGAGCGGGGCCGCTCGGGCAGGTCGATGGAGCGGCCGGAGCTTCAGCGGATGCTGCGATACATCCAAGACACGACGGTCGACTTCGTGATCGTCCACAAGATCGACCGACTGGCTCGCAACCGTGCTGACGACGCTGCGATCACTAAGGCGATCCTGGAGACCGGCGCGCACCTGGTCTCTACTACCGAGGCGATCAGCACCACACCGAGCGGAAGGCTGCTTCATGGGATCATGGCGTCCATCGCGGAGTTCTACTCCCAGAACCTCGCAACCGAGGTGACGAAGGGCATGCGACAGAAGGCAACTCAGGGAGGTACCCCTGGCCGGGCGCCGCTGGGGTACCTCAACCAGCACCACATTGAGGACGGCCGCGAGATCCGCACCGTCACCGTCGACCCCGAGCGCGGCCCACACCTCGCCTGGGCATTCCACGCCTACGCCACCGGCGAGTGGAGCATGGACGAGATCGCCTCTGAGCTCAATGCCCGCGGGCTGACGACCAAGCCGGGCCCGAACACACCTGCCCGGCCGCTGACGATCCGCAGCGTCCATCACATCCTGCGCAACCCGTACTACGCGGGCGTCGTGACGTTCAACGGCGTCGAACACCCAGGCACCCACGAACCTCTCGTCGACGCGGCGACGTGGGCGTCGGTGCAGGGCATCCTGGTCTCACGACGCAACGGCGAGCGCTCCCGCACCCACGACCACTACCTAAAGGGCACGGTCTACTGCCTCGGGTGTGGGTACCGGTTGATCCTGCAACACACCCGTCGCCGCGAGCGCCTGTACGAGTATTTCCTGTGTCACCGTGGCAAAGCCGGATGCCCCCAACGCAAGGCACTTCCCGTCGCCCAAGTCGAGCAGCGCGTCGCAGACTGCTACCGCGGCATCGCGTTGACCGTCGCGCAACGCGAGCGCATCGAGGGAATCGCTCTCGCACGCCTGCGCCGCCAGCATGAGGCGAACGCCGCGCGGATCGACGACCTCGACCAGGAAACCGCGGCTCTGGAGGCGAACCAGGCCAAACTCCTCGACGCCTACTACGCCGACGCCGTCCCGCACAGCCTCTTCCTGGCCGAGCAACGCCGGCTCAAGGCAGAACACGCCAAGCTCGTCCGCGAGCGCAAGTCCGCCGCGGCGGACCTCGCCGAACTGGAGCAAGGCATCCGCGAGGCACTCGACCTTCTGCAAGACGCACACGCAACCTACGAACGTTCCCCTGCCCACATCCGCAAGCAACTCAACCGAACACTGTTCGCGCGCATCCTGCTCGGCCCTGATACGGACGACATCCGTGTCGAGTTGAACGAGCCCTACACGACGCTCTCAGCCGGACACCCGGACGGACACGACGCCATAGAACACCAGAACCTCGCACAGCACGTAGCTGCACGAGGTTCTGATAAGGACATCTAAGTGGTCCTCCATAGAAGCCTCTCAAACCCCTCCGCTCCACTCAGATCGCTCATCGCCCGTAGTCAGCGCAAGGCACACTCCCTCACCGCCCGGCCCGAACGACCATCCCGACGCGATCAGCGCGGCCCAGTCGCAACCCAAGCACTCAAATCTCAAACTCGTTTGAGCTACCCGCAGCGTCAGAAGCTCATCGACGCCTACGCGTCTGGGATGCCCGTGAAGCAGATCGCTGAGCACTTCGGAGTCCATCGAACCACCATCACGAAGATCGTCACTAGCGCCGGAGTCAAGGTGCGTAGCCAGCCACTCGCGTCCTCCACCCGTGAAGAAGCTCGCCATCTGTACGACAGCGGCCGGAGCCTCGCCCAGGTGGCGGAGCAGTTGGGCGTCAGCGCCAGTGCCGTGCGCAGCGCGGTGCTCGTTGCCGGCGGCATGCTACGGCCGGCCGGAGGGTCCGAGCGGAACCGCGCCCGTGTCTGACCTCACCGAGGGACGCCGCTAGCTACATGCCCTGAGCCGGATTTCGGCAACTACGGCGTCGAGATCGTAGCCGGGTCGGACATAAACCAGTTCCACCCCGTGCCGCTTGCAGAGTCGAAGCTTGCGAGCGTCGCGCTTCTGGACCGCTTCGTATGCCTCCGGGCCACCGAAGAAGTCAACCGGTCCATCATGCTGCGCGCCTTGGAACTCAACACCGACGGCTATCTCCGGTAGGTAGACGTCGAGGTGCTGGCGTCCGAGCCACTCTGGGGATGCGTGCTGCTCCACCGTCTGCTCCGGGAAGGCGTCGCGTAGTGAACCGCCCCGGCGTGTCGGGAGACTCCAAACCTTGGGAAGGTTGGAGTCATGTCTGGGAACACGTCGAAGAGGTACCCGCCTGAGCTGAAGTCGCGGGCGGTGCGCATGTTCGAGGAGATCCGCCAGGATCACGCCACGGACTGGGAGGCGATGGGCAAGGTCGCCCAGCTGCTGGGGGTGAGCACCGCAGAGACCGT
>JAKOZM010000329.1 GCA_029779995.1 Actinomycetes bacterium | reverse complement strand
CTGTAGTTGCTCATGACGTTGGTGACGCCGGTCCGCAAGCGTGAGGCCGGGGGCTGGTCGCCGGCGGCGCTGTGGGTTCGATGGTAGTTGTAGTGCAGGTTCCAGGTCGCGATCGCGTCGCGGCGGTGGTCTTCGCTGAGCCAGGGGCGGGCGTAAAGCAGTTCGTTGGCCAGGATCCGCTGGTATCGCTCCACCTTGCCGTTGTGGCGGGGCGTGTAGGGCCTGGTCCGCTGATGGCGCGCGGCGAAGGAGCACACCGCGCGGGTGAAGTCCTTGGCGCGATAGCAGGAGCCGTTGTCGGTCACGATCCGGGTGAAGCGGGTGACGCCGTGGGCGGCGAACCAGACGCGGGCACGGAAGAGGAACCCGATCGCGGTCTTCGCGGTCTCGTCCTCGAGGGCCTCGGTGTAGGCCAGACGGGAGAACCCATCGACTGCGGAGTGCAGGTAGACGTAGCCCGGCCGGGTCCCGCTGGCCTTCGCCTTGGCGGTGGCCCTGGCTGCGGCGCGGGCCTGGTCGGAGTTGATGCCGTGGATGCGCCAGCCGCCGCCGTCGGGGATGCGGCCGACCTTCTTCACATCGATGTGGATCATGTGCCCGGGCCACCAGGCCTTGATGGTGCCGGGCCTGCGCAGCGGTTCGCCGTCGACGTCGAGGTGATCCAGGCGCGCGAGGCCGAGCTTGTGTAGCCACCGAGTCACCGTGGCCACCGAGATGGGGATGTCCTGGGCCGCGAGTTCGCGCACGATCCGGCGCGCTGACCACTTGTTCTTCCGCATCACCGCTATCTGCTCGACCACCGCAACAGGTGTCTGGGTGGGCCGCTGGGCTGGTGCACTCGAACGATCGTGAAGGCCGGCTTCGCCGTGCTCGCGGTAGCGGGCCACCCACTTGCCCAAGCACTGGCGGGAGACGCCTGCTTCGGCGGCGATGTGGGCGATCGGTCGATGGCGGCAGCGCAGCACCAACCGCAGACGGCCTTGAGGGGTCAGCGGAGCATTACGGTGGGTCACAGGGCAGGTCCTTCGTGTCGGCGACGGTTGTCTTGGTCGACTTCCATCTTTGCCGCCGGGGACCTGCCCGTCCCTCACGACCTACGGCGCCGGGTGACACCAACCTCATGAGCCGCAACAG
>JAKOZM010000301.1 GCA_029779995.1 Actinomycetes bacterium | reverse complement strand
TTAGGGAAACGCTGATTTACTCGCTCGTCCTGGGTGCTTCGGATGGATGGTTTCCGGGACAATGAATCATGGGTGTTGAGCAGCCTTCGTTCACGGATCTGGAGTACGGGAATCGGCGTCGGGTGTCACGCCGGGAGCAGTTTCTGGAGTCGATGGACGAGACCATTCCGTGGGATGTGTGGGTGGGGTTGATCGAGCCGTTCTACTACGCCGAGAAGCGCGGCGGGAAGAAGGGCCGGAAGCCGAAACCGCTGGAGACGATGCTGCGGATGTACCTGTTGCAGGTGTGGTTCTCGCTGTCCGACGAAGGCGTGGAGGACGCGATCTACGACTCGTACGCGATGCGCCGGTTCATGAGGCTGAACTTCGCGGTCGAGCAGGTCCCGGACGCCACCACCCTGCTGCATTTCCGGCACCTGATCGAGAAACACGGCCTGGGCGAGAAACTGCTGGCCGCGCAGACGGCGATGTTCGATGAGCAGGGCTGGATCATGCGCGGGGGGTCGATCGTGGACGCCACGATCATCGCCGCACCCTCGTCAACGAAGAACGCCACGGGTGAGCGTGATCCGGAGATGCATCAGACGAAGAAGGGCAACCAGTGGTACTTCGGGATGAAGGCCCACATCGGAGTCGACGCCGGTACCGGCTACATCCATTCGGTGACGGCCACGTCGGCGAATGTCCACGACCTCGACGAGGTCACCAAACTGGTCCGTTCCGATGACGAGGTGGTGTACACCGACGCCGGCTACCAAGGCGTCGACAGACGTGGCGACGTCGTCGCCGATGAGCACATGTCGTCGGTACGGTGGCGGGTCGCGCCGCGTAAGGGAACGCTCAAGGCGATGCCCGCCCACGACCGGGTAGAGGCCTCCCAGCAGGCGTCGGTGCGGGCGAAGGTGGAGCACCCGTTCCTGATCGTGAAACGTGACTTCGGGTTCACCAAGACCCGATACCGCGGGATAGCCAAGAACCTCAACCATCTGCACATGCTGTTCGCGTCGGCGAACTGGCTGATGCGGGCCCGTGCCGTTGCCCTGACCGGGTAACGGCCCGGCGCCAGCCTGCCCGGAAACGGTCAGGACACCCCGACAAGGCCCCGAAAGGGGTCGCCCATCACGGGAATCACCCGGAAACTACCCCGACCTGGACCCCGCACCTACAGAACACCCACAGATCAGTGCTTCCTTAGGTCACACTAAGAACACACCTGATAACGAATTCAGGTATTGACGACGAGGAGCAGTTGATGATCGAGGTTTCCGAGGCGCCGGTCGCCCATCCCATTACATCCGGTGGCCTGACGGACAGCGTGGTCCACCATGCATCGGCAACACCAGACCGCGTCGCCCTGCGCAGGCTCGTGGGGGGCCAGTGGAGCGAGGTCAGTGCCAAGCAGTTCCACGACGAGGTGATCGACCTTGCCAAGGGTCTGATCGCGGCCGGCATCGAGCACGGTGACCGGATCGCCATCATGTCGGCGACCCGCTACGAGTGGACGCTGGCCGACTACGCCGGTTGGTTCGTGGGAGCCACAGTCGTCCCGATCTATGAGACCTCCTCGGCCGAGCAGGTCGAATGGATCCTGTCCGACGCCGGTTGCGTCGCCGTGTTCTTGGAGGCCGACCGCCACAAGGCGACCTTCGCCGAAGTGGCCGACAAGGTGCCCACCAAGCACGTCTGGGTTTTCGATGATGGGGCGGTGGCCGACCTCGTGGCCGCTGGCGCCGACATCTCGGCCGCTGAGGTGGAGTCCCGGCGCAGCGCTGTGGGGCCCGAGGACATCTCGACCATCATTTACACCTCCGGCACAACCGGTCGGCCCAAGGGCTGTGTGCTCACTCAGTCGAACTTCCGCTTCGAGGTCGACAACGTGGTCAAGAGCATGCCGAACCTGTTCGACTCGACCTCGTCGACGTTGCTGTTCATTCCATTGGCCCACGTGTTCGGTCGGGTGATCCAGGTCGGCTGCATCGAATCCGGGACCGTGCTGGGTCACACCTCGGACGTCAAGAACATCGTCGCCCACCTTGGCGAGTTCAAGCCGTCGTTCCTGCTGTCCGTGCCCCGGGTGTTCGAGAAGGTCTACAACAACGCCCGCACGAAGGCAGTCAACGACGGCAAGGGCAAGATCTTCGACATGGCGGCGTCGGAGGCGATCTCGTACTCCAAAGCCCTGGACACCGGTGGTCCCAGCCTGGTGCAGAAGATCAAGCATTTCGTGTTCGACAAGTTGGTCTACAGCAAACTGCGCGCCGCCCTCGGCGGTGAGGTGAAGTACGCCGTCTCAGGTGGTGCCGCTCTCGGTGACCGCCTCGGCCACTTCTTCCGCGGCATCGGGGTGACGATCCTCGAGGGCTACGGCCTGACCGAGACCTCAGCGGCCACCACGGTCAACCGGCCCGACGCCATCAGAGTGGGTTCGGTGGGGCGCCCCATCCCGGGGGCGAGCGTGAAGATCGCCTCGGACGGCGAGATCCTGCTCAAGGGCGGGCAGATCTTCCGTGGCTACTGGAACAACGAGAAGGCCACCGCTGAGGTGCTGGAGGCCGATGGTTGGTTCCACAGTGGGGACATCGGCGAGCTGGACAAGGACGGGTTCCTGCGGATCACCGGTCGTAAGAAGGAGCTGATCGTCACCGCAGGGGGTAAGAACGTGGCGCCGGCTGTGCTTGAGGATCGTTTGCGCGCCCACATGCTCATCAGCCAGTGCATGGTGGTGGGCGACAACAAGCCGTACATCGCGGCTCTGATCACGCTGGACCCCGAGGCCGTTCCCACCTGGCTGGATCAGAATGACCTGCCCGCGGACACACCCATCGCCGACCTTGCGAACAACCCGAAGGTGATCGCTGAGATGCAGCAGGCAGTGGACCAGGCCAACAAGGCGGTCAGTAACGCCGAGGCCATCAAGAAGTTCCACATTCTCGGCGTTGACTGGACAGAAGAGGGTGGCCAACTGACCCCCTCGATGAAGCTCAAGCGCAACGTTGTGATGAAGGAGTTCGGTAGCGACGTCGAGGCACTGTACGCCTGACAGTCGGCAGAGGGGGCCTTCCCGCGTGGGAGGGCCCCCTCTGCTGTGCCACAAGGCCACATTCGGTTCAAAGATCCGCACGCGGACCGCTTCGGCAGGCCGTGGCGCGGAGTTCTGACCCTATCTGAGCGGTCATACCCGGCATATCGGGCGCAGTAAGGGTCAAAACTCCGCGTCATCCCGGCCGTCGTGCGGATCTTTGAACCAGTCGTCGCCGGCACATCACCTCGGGGGCCTGGGCTGGGGGGCGACAGACCGTTCTCCGACACCGGTGGCCGACTTCGCGTCACCTCCCCTCACCCGAACGGCTGACTGCGCACACCCCGTCGTGGTGGAATCGGGTCGTGGAACTGTTGCTGGTCGCCCTCGGCGTGCTGGTGGCCGTGGGGGTCACGCTGGTCGTCATCGGCCAGCGCCGGCGAAGCGGTGAGGAGTACCGCCTGGCTCATCGACTGCTCACACGGCTGCAGTCCATCTCGCGGCAACTGCCCGTCGGGCTGGATGAAGTGGCACTGGCCCAGCAGACGCTGGATCAACTGGCCAAGGACGTTCCCAGTCAACGGTCGATTCTCCTGCTCAATCAAGAGGACCGCTTCGTGCCCTATGCCCTCAAGGGATCGGACCGCAGCGTCTTTCCGGCGATCCCGGTCGCGGTGATCGATGCCGTGCGTGACGGCAAACCGCAGACTGCGAAGGGGCTGATCACCCACGGACCGGAACAGGAGGCGGTCATTCCGCTCACCCTCGGCTCGAGACTGGTCGGAGTGGCGGTGCTGCAGAACGACAGTCAGCAGCCCTTCGACTACACGGCCCTGAAGAAGGCGGTGCAACGGGCCCATGAGTACGCCCTGCGCATCGACAGCGGGCGGATCTTCACCGAGGTCCGCCAGGCCGCCACGATGGAGGAACGCCGACGGCTGGCCCGCGAGATCCACGATGGCATCGCCCAGGAACTGGCCAGCGTCGGGTACGCAATGGACGCCCTGGTCGCGGATCTGCAGGGCACCGACAACCAGGTCTTCGCCGATGAGATCCGCGCGGAAGTGCGCCGCATCATCAGCGAGCTGCGACTGAGCATCTTCGATCTCCGGGCCGACATCCAGCCGGGAGTGGGCCTCGGCTCAGCCTTGACCAGCTACGTCCAACAGGCGGCCTCAGCAGCCGGATTGACGGTGCATTTGGTGATTGACGAGGGTCACGACCGGCTGTCCTTGCCGCAGGAGACCGAGCTTCTGCGCATCGCGCAGGAGGCAGTCACCAACGTGCGCCGACATGCCGAAGCCGACAACCTGTGGGTGACGTATCGCGCCGATCCCCCGACAGCCTTCCTCGAGGTGGCAGACGATGGACACGGAATGGACTCACCGCGCAACGACAGCTTCGGGTTGGACATTATGCAGGAGCGCGCCGACCGCATCGGGGCAGAATTGACGTGGCGGGCGCGGGAAGGCGGTGGCACCGTTCTGGAGGCGGTGCTGCAGCCAGCAGCTGGGGAGAGGGAGGAGTAGTCGGTGGCAATCACTGTTCTGCTCGTGGACGATCACGAACTGATCCGGCAGGGGTTACGCCGATCGTTTGAGCGCGACGGCGACTTCGAGGTCGTGGGAGAAGCCGGGTCCATCGCCGATGCAGATCGCCTCCTGCGGATCACGCATCCGGACGTCGTAGTCCTCGACGTCCGCCTGCCGGACGGATCGGGGCTGAAGCTGGCGGCCAACGCCCGTGAGCATTTCCAGCAACTCGGCATCGTCATCCTGACCATGTACGCCGGCGACGAGCAGTTGTTCGCCGCTCTGGAAGCCGGTGCCAGCGCGTTCGTTCCCAAGAACGCACCCTCCGAAGACGTCGTGGCAGCCGCCCGGCACGCGGCCACCACTCCGCAGTCCTTCACGGCCAAGGACCTGGCCGACGCGATGAAGCGCAAGCTCAGCCCCAGCGGACCACAGCTGAGTCCCCGCGAACGGGAAGTGCTGCAACTGCTCGCCGATGGGCTCGGGGTCGCCCAGATCTCACGGCGGCTGTTCATCAGCGAGTCGACCACCAAGACCCACATCTCGAAGCTGTATGAGAAGCTGGGTGCGGGCAATCGCGCGCAGGCTCTCATGACCGCCCTCAAACTCGGCCTACTGCGGCAATCGGACCCCACCGTCTGATTTGCGATACTGCACGTGTGCGTTCGCGATGGTGGCTGCTGCCCACTTTGGCCTTCATCGGCACCCGGCTCTGGCTACTTCTCATCCCCTTCGGCGTGATCCCTTATCTGGGCGGAACGATGGTGATCAACGATGTCACCCTCTACGCCCAGTGGGCTGAACTGCTGCGCACAGGCCAGTTCCCGGTCGGGGATGACATGTGGCAGTACCCGCCGTTGGTCGGCCCGTTGCTGGCACTCGGTTCCCTGATCCCACCCACCCCCACCGCCGGCCTCGTGGTGCTGATGCTCGCCGCAGACGCGGCCACGTTCGTCGTGCTGATGCGAGCGACCCGGCGTGGTGGCGAGATCGAGGGACCCTGGGCCTGGATCGCGGCCGGCATGCTGATCGGGCCCGTGTGGCTGACCCGCTTCGATGTGCTGCCGGCGCTCTTCGCAGTGCTGGGCCTGCTGGCCCTGGCACGACCACTGCGGTCCGGAGCCTGGCTGGCAGTGGGCGCGCTGCTGAAGGTGTGGCCGGTCCTGCTTCTGGTAGCCGTGCCCCGACGATCGTGGCCCAAGGCCATTCTGGGCTTTGCAGTGACCGCGGCAGCCCTCGTGGCAGTCCTGCTGGTGACGATGGACGGCGCCGGGTCGTTCGCGTCCGAACAGGCTGCCCGCGGGCTACAGATCGAATCGGTGCCCGCTTTCGTCTTCCTTCTGGGCTGGCATCTGGGATGGCCCCGGAGGTTCGAGTACCGGTACGGCGCCATGGAAGTGATGGCCCAGGGCACAGATACCGTGGCCGCCGCGGTCACCATTGCGGGTCTGGTCACACTGGGAGTCATCGCGCTGCTGCGGCTCACCGGCCGCCTCGATCACCGGTTGCCCGCCGATATCGCCCTCATTCTGGTGCTGGTGTCCATGGTCACCTCTCGGGTGCTGTCGCCGCAGTACTTCGTCTGGGTCGCTGCCATCGCGGCCGTGTGCCTGTTGTCGAAGGAAACCGTGATGCGACCGGTGATCGTCGTACTGATGCCGGTGGCCGCGGTAGGACAGGTGCTCTACCCGATGCATTACAACTGGCTGATGTCCGATGACCTCGCCGAACTCAGCGTCCACGGGGCTCGCATCCTGCTTCTGCTCACTGCCACCGGGTGGGGTCTCTGGCGACTACTGCGGCCCAGCGATCGGGTGCCTGAGGTCCGGGTCGTGGCCGTCGAGCAGGTCAGTCAGACGGCGTGACACGATCGGCCACGTCCACTGTTGCTCCACCCACTCCCGACCGCGTTGGCCCAGGCGCGCTGCCAGAGCCGGGTTTGACAGCAGCTCGATGACCCGTTCAGCCACCTGTGCCTCATTGCGGCCGTCCACGACATACCCCGTCTCACCATCCAGGACCGCGTCCGGAGCGCCCCCGGAATTCCCCGCGATGACGGGCATGCCGATCGCCCCGGCCTCCAGGTAAACGATCCCCAAGCCCTCGACGTCCCAACCCCTGTTGCGTGTGCGGCACGGCATGGCGAACACGTCGCCCGCCGCATAGTGGGCCGGCAGTTCCGACCAGGGAACCGTGCCGGTCAGCACGACACTGTTGCCCAGCCCGTGCTCGACCACCAGTTTCTCCAGCGTCGACCGGTAGGGCCCGCCTCCCACGATCAGCAGGGCGGCGTCAGGCACCGCGCGCTGGATATGAGGCAGGGTCCTGATCAGGGTGTCCTGACCCTTGCGCGGCATCAGACGTGAGACGACGACCACAACCGGCCGGGAACCTAGGCCCAGTTCCTCGCGCAACTCCCGACCGCGGTCCCGCACGGTCGGGTGGAAGGCATCCACGTCCACACCGGGAACCAGCCGGCGCATCCGCGACGCAGCGGGCATGCTCAGCGCCGCGGCGATTCGGGTGCGGGTGTACTCCCCCAGATACGTGATGTTGTCCACCGAACCACCGATGGAACGCATCACCTGCCGCGCGCCGGGGGTGCTGGCCCAGGCAGCCTCATGACCGTGCGTCATCGCCACGATGGGCCCGAGGCCCTGCGAGCGCAATCTGGGCGCCAACAGACCCAGGGGCGCCGCAGCCCCGAACAGCACGCGGGTGCAGTCGAAGTCCGCGGCGATCTGGCGCGCCTTGTTGAGCACCAGTGGTTCAGGCAGCATCAACGAGGTTCGGTGCCGGATCACAGGAAAGGGCTGTTCGGCGTCAAATGCATCTGCGCGCTTCCACCGGGGGGCGTACACCACAACGGATTCGGGATACTGATGCAGCAACACGTTGTGCACGAAGGCTTGGATCCCGCCAGCGCGCGGCGGAAAGTCGTTTGTCACGACCAGCGTGCGTTCCACTCCGGTCAGACCTTGGGCCGACCGGCACCGGCGAACTGCGACATGAACTCGTTGGTGAACAGCTTCTCGTAGACCACACCATCACGCGGGCTCTTGGCGTGGACGAAGTAGCCGTCTCCGGTGTATAGACCCGCATGCTCCCCGGTTCCGTAAAGAAACACGATGTCACCGGGTTGCAGGCCCGTGATGTCGACGCGCTCCGTGGCATTGAACTGCTTCTGCACAGAATGCGGAAGTCTGACTCCGGACTCCCCCCACGCCGCCTTCGTAAGACCCGAGGAGTCGAAGTCGTCCGGTCCGGCGGCCCCCTGCTTGAAG
The DNA here is from genome assembly GCA_029779995.1 of Actinomycetes bacterium. Next base: position 7,881 of record JAKOZM010000301.1, on the reverse strand, counting down.
GCTTTGCCGACCTGCTTGATGGCGTACTCCACCACGGGCTTGGTTGTGGAGTCGGGCAGTTGCTCGACCTGCTGGACGGCCTCTTCGGCCTGATCGGCCTGCTGCTGCTGTTGCTGAGCCAACTGCTCCGCGAGGATGCGCTGCTGCTCGACCTGCAACTGCGACAACAGTGCCGTGGACTCCGCGACCTTCTCGTCAATCGCCGCCTTGGCATCGATGATGCGATTGCGGGCCTTGTCCGCCTGGTTCTCGGCCTTCGCCAGGGCCGTCTCATCGCGCACCATCTGCTGCTCGGTGGCCACGGTTCGTTCCAGGGCACCGTTCTGCTCGCTGGCGATGATCCGGGCGGTGTCCAGCGTCGCCAGCAAGTCCGAGGGGCGGTCGGAGGCCAGCACCAGCAAGGTCGGGTCGATGCCGCCATTGCGATAGATCTGGCTGACGACCTGGTTCAGATTCTGCTGCTGGGTGGTCATGGCCTGCTGAGTGGTCGCCAGTTCGGCCTGTTTGGCCGTCACAGCCTGCTGGGCCTCCTGCCACTCCAGGGTGGCGTCGTTGACCTGCTCCGCGGCCGCTGCCGCCTGCTGCTGCAACTGGCTCAATTGCGACTGCACATCTTGGATCTGCTGATCGATGTCCGCGTGAACCGGCGTTACGGGGAATACGGCGCACGCCATGACGGCCACGACTGTGGGCCAGAAGCGATACGTCCCCATAGGTCAATTGTGCACCCAACTCGTCGGTCAAGCCGAGCCCTCACACAGCGCGTACGAATCGCAGGGGTGAAACGAGGCCGCTGGACGCCAATACGTCCACTGCCGCCACCTCGTCAGCTGTCAAATGACCATCCGCCGGACTGTCTAGCAGGGCCGTCACCACACAATCGGCACAAGCCACGGGCTTGGCGACACATCTACCACAATCGATGAGCATCTCGTGATTCCTCCATCCTCGGTGCGTACCGCGACCATAGGAACCACCTACGACAAAGTGCCGGCGGGAGGATTTGCCCCGACCTCAGGTGCCCGACGCGCCTAGCCCCGGCGCACCGGGGAACACCTCGGGCGCCGAGGGCAACCACGGCAGGGCCGGGAAGACCTCGTGCAGGCTGCCATCCGAGGCGCGCACGGTGCGCAGGATCGAGCGCTGCCCGAGATTTGGGTGCTGCATCGCCTCAGCGAGAGTCAGTGCGGGACCGACGCAGGTATCGGCTTGGGCCAACAGGTCCAGCCAGTGGGATCGGGGCTGCGCGCCGAACACGTCCCGTAATACCTCGCGCAAGGCCTCCTGTCGTGAGTCGTCGTACTGGCTGACCTTCCAGTCGCCAAGTCCCAGGCTGTCGAGAATCTGAGCGAAGAACTTCGGCTCCAGTGCGCCGACCGTGATCCACAAGCCGTCGGCGCATTCATAGATGTCGTAACAGGCCCAGCGGCCGGTCAGATCCCAGGGCGTCGACGGCGACTGACCAGTGGCCAGCCACCCTCCCAGCGGCAACTGCGCCATGGCAAGTGCCGAGTCGACCATGGACACTTCGTAGCGGGCGAACTCCCCGCGGGCAGCCAGCCGCAGTCCGGCGAGGACGGCCAGGGCAGCATGCAGGCCGGCGGCGAGGTCAGCGACCTGCAGGCCGGGCAGCGCCGGGTCGCCAGCAAGGGTCAGCACGCCTGCATAGCCCAGCGCGTTCACATCGTGTCCGGGTACCTGCTCGAGTTCCCCGCCCGATCCGTACGCGTCGATGCTGACGTGCACAAGGTTCTCGCGCAGGGCACGCAACTGTTCCTGGCTGAAGCCGAGCCGGTCGAGCACCCCAGGACGGAAGGAGTCCACAAGCACATCGGAATCTGCGATCAACGTCGCGAACTCCGCCGACCCGGCCGGATCCTTCAGATCGAGCACGACGCTGCCCTTACCTCGGTTGAGTTGCACGAAGGCGCCGGACTCACCCGAGGCGAGGAAGGGCCCCACCCAGCGCGTGCCGTCTCCCTGCGCCGCCTCCACCTTGATCACTTCGGCGCCCATCTCCACCAATGTGACCGTGGCGTAGTTGCCGGGCAGTAGGCGGGTCATGTCGAGCACCCGCACCCCGGCCAGCGGCAGGCTAGGCATCGGCTGCCCGTGGCACGATCTCGACCGCATCGTCAGCCCCACACCAGCGACAGGTCACGGATTCGATCTCATCTCGTAGGACATCCATGTCCTCCACGCGGTGCTCGCCGCCGAGGTCGAAATGCCAGTACTGCTTGGCCCTCGTCGCACGCACGACATCAAATCGGGTCAAGTTGCCACACCGGGAACAGCGCCACCGGGTCGTCTCATTCGGTGCTGTGATCGCCACCGGACCAGCCTATGCGCGCAGTTGCGGCGCTTTGTCAGAGGTCTCTCGTAGCGTCGAGACCATGACCGCTCTGCCCGTGTCCACCACCGGCGCTCAGCTCAACCTCGATTTCGACGGGACACCCCTACTCGACACGACCTTCTGCGTCGTCGACCTCGAGACGACTGGAGGCAGCCCCACGCAGGGCCGGATCACCGAGATCGGAGCGGTCAAAGTCCGCGGCGGCCGGATCATCGGGGAGTTCCAGACCTTCGTGAACCCCGAGCAGCCGATTCCGGCGTTCATCACGGTGCTCACCGGGATCACGCCATCCATGGTGGCCGCTGCGCCCCGGGAGGAGGCTGCCGTGCCCATGCTGCTGGACTTCATGGCTGGTGCGGTGTTCGTTGCTCACAACGCCCCCTACGACAGCGGTTTCCTCAAAGGCGCCTGCAGCAGGCTGGATGTCACATGGCCTTCGCCGCAGATCATCGACACCGCCCGCCTGGCGCGCAGCATCCTGAGCCGCGATGAGGTGCCCAACCACAAGCTGGCCACACTGGCCCAGTTCTTCCGCGCATCCGTCACCCCGACCCACCGCGCTCTCGACGACGCCCGTGCCACCGTGGACGTGCTTCACGGCTTGCTGGAACGGTTGGGGTCGCTGGGCATCCTCACGGTCGAGGAGTTGTCGGCGTCGATGCGAAAGGTCCCGGCGCAGCGCCGGGGCAAGCGTCACCTCGCGGTCCGACTTCCGGAGAGTCCTGGGGTCTACACCTTCCGCGACGCCGAGGGGCGAGCACTGTACGTGGGCGTATCGGGGAACATTCGCCGGCGCGTGCGTTCGTATTTCACCAGCGCCGAACAGCGACCGCGGATGAACGAGATGGTCGGTATCGCCGAGTCCGTCACGGCGATCACGTGCGCGACCGATCTGGAGGCGCGGGTGCGCGAGGTCCGGTTGATCGCGCAGTGGAAGCCGCCGTACAACCGGCGTTCCCGACATCCGGAGAAGAACGTCTGGCTCAAGCTCACCGCGGAGGTTTACCCCCGCCTGTCCATCGTGCGCGTGGTGGCAGATGATGAAGCCGCCGGTGCTGTCTATCTCGGTCCCTTCGGGTCACGCCGGGATGCCTCGGAGGCGGCGGCGGCGATCGCCGAGGTCACAAGTCTGCGCACATGTACCGAACGCCTGCGGTTCGGCCATCCGAGCCCGGCCTGTGTACTGGCGGAGATGGGCAAGTGTTCGGCGCCTTGCACGGGCGACGTGAGCCCGCAGACGTATGCGCCGATCACCGATCAGACCCGCGACATCTTGCTCGGCCGCAGTAGTCGACTGGAACAGTCCTTGCGCGAGCGCATGAGACAACTCGCGCACTCGCAGCGGTTTGAGCAGGCCGCTCTGTGGCGAGACCGGATGGAGACTGCTCTGCGAGGCGTTGCCTCAGGTACCCAGTTGCGGTCCTTCTGCCAGTTGCCGCAGGTCATCGCGGCGGCCAGCAGGCCCGGCGGCTGGGATCTCCATGTGATCAGGTTCGGCCGGCTGGCCAACGCCGTGTTCTGCCCCGTGACCGCAGACCCGCATCAGGTCCTGCGCACCGCGGTGCAGACGGCGGAGGAGGTGAGAGGCAGACCCGCGCCCACCGGAGCTGCGCTTACCGCCGAGACCCGGATGCTGTTGCGCTGGCTGGAGAGCGCCCGCCTCGTGGGAGTAGAGGGAGAATGGTCGCTACCGCTGATGGCGGACCGCGGTGGTTCGGCCTCGTAAGGCAGAGATCGGTTTCGGTCTCCTCGGACCCAGAGGTTCGTTCCCGGTGCAGGCGCATGCCAACTCGGCCCGGCACCGGCAAACGCACGCTTGCGACCCCACGAGCTTTCCCGACGTTGTTGGCTCGACACCGTGGGCCTCGACACACCGTGGGCAAAGGACAACGGCCGGAAAAGCAGCCGCGGGACCGACCGTCAGACGAACCGTGGAATGCCTAGTTCCCCGCCTGCAACTTCTGGGTGAACGCAGCCCACCTCACCAGCAGTTCCGCAGCCGCACCGGAGTCCAGCGCATCGGTGACTCGTTGCCGGCCATCGGCGATGCGCTCCTGCAGCGAACGGCCGGGGTCGGTGACCGCAGCCCAGGCGGCCCACGCGGCTGCCGAATTGGCCACCACAACGTCCCGAATGGGGCCGGGCGCACCGTCCAAGACCTCCCGCGCGAGTTCGGCGTTGCGCTCAGCATCACCTCCGCGTAGTGCCGACAAGGGCGAGCGGGGCACGCCGAACGTCTCGGGGGTGAATGACGTCATGGTCATGCGCGGCCCAGTGGCATCCCAGACTGTGGTGGGCCCCTCCGTGCTGATCTCGTCCAGACCGTCAAGGCCGCGGACCACCAGTGCCTTCACCCCCTGCCGATGCAGCACGTCCGCCATGACCGGTGCCATGGGCTCGAAGGCGCAGCCGATCAGGGCTGCCGCTGGCCGGGCGGGGTTGGCCAGCGGGCCGAGAATGTTGAAGAACGTCGGGATACCGAGTTCCTTGCGGGCCTCGGCGGCGTAGCGCAGGGCGGGATGGAACACCGGCGCGAAGCAGAAGGCGATACCCGTGGCCTCCAGGACCTCCGCCACCGACTCCGCGGGCAGATCCACCTTGACGCCCAGCGCGGCGAGTACATCAGCAGAACCGGACTTCGACGAGGCCGCCCGATTGCCGTGCTTCACTACTCTGGCGCCAGCAGCGGCCACCACGATGGCCGACATGGTGGACACGTTGACCGTGTGCGCCCGGTCCCCTCCGGTACCGACCACATCGAGCACCGGCCCCGGGACTCGCACTGACGTGGCGTGGGCCAGCATGACGGCGAGCAGATCCTCCATCTCCTCGGGCGTCTCATCCTTCGCGCGCATCAACACGCCGAAGGAGGCGATCTGACTGGCTGTCGCCCGGCCCTCGAGAATCTCCTGCATCGCCCACTGCGTTTGCTCGGGCTGCAACTGGCGACGCGCGAGCAGAGTGGTGAAGATCTGTGGCCATTCGGTCATAGATCGCAGCCTAGACCGCGGGGGAACCCCTCAGAGCGCGAACCCGGGCCCTGCCCGCCGGCGTTCAGGGAGTCAGCGTTTGGGTGACCCGCGGACGCAGGAGGTCGGCCACGGTCCGGGCGAACGTCATGGGCTGCAGGGGTTGTGGGACGACGGCATCGGCACGCGACCAGGTGGCCAGCCAGGCATCTTGCGATCGGGCCACGACCACCAGAATGGGCGGACCCTTGTACAACTCGTCCTTGAGTTGGCGGCACACACCCATCCCGCCGGCCGGGGAGGCCTCGCCATCCAGGATGAGCAGATCGAGATCGCCCGCGTCGGCCGTGCGGATCAGCATCGGCTCAGTGGCCACCTCGACGTACTCCACCTCCGGCAGTTCCCGGGACGGCCGCCGGCCGAGCGCCAGCATGATCTTCTGTCGGGTGTCCACGTTGTCGCTGTAGACCATGACCCTCAAAGCGCGTGCCATCGAGCACCTCCTGCTCTGATGCTAGTCATTTGGCAGACGCCGCGCCCCACACGACCTCTGTCCCGCACCGCGCCCTGCAAACCGCCATTTCCTCCCGCATGGGGGCGCTGATGGGCTGTTTCAAGATCAATTAAGGGTCTGAGCGCACGAGATTCCGGAAAAATGCCACGGAATCGGGGGGTCGTTCGGTTTGAATCACGTAAACCTGCCAGAATCGGCGCGTGGCTAATGCATCTGCTGTGACGACCCGGTTGGCGCCAGCGGGTCATTCTGACCGGCCCAACAACGTGGCCATCGGGACGATGATCTGGCTGGCCAGCGAGTTGATGTTCTTCGCGGCCCTGTTCGCGATGTACTTCACCTTGCGCTCTGTGAACCCTGAGATCTGGGCGGTCGACACCGGCCTGCTGAACATCCCGTTCGCAGCGGTCAACACCACGATCCTGGTCCTGAGCTCGGTGACGTGCCAGATGGGTGTGTTCGCCGCGGAGCGCGGCGACGTGAAGAACCTGCGCAAATGGTTCATCATCACCTTCATCATGGGCTCGATCTTCATCGGCGGCCAGGTGACTGAGTACACCGAACTGGTGCACGAGGGTCTGACGCTGTCGTCGTCGCCCTACGGATCGGCGTTCTACCTGACCACCGGCTTCCACGGACTACACGTGACGGGTGGTCTGATCGCCTTCCTCTTCGTCTTGGCGCGTACCTACGCAGCCAAACGTTTCACCCATGAACAAGCCACCTCGGCGATCGTCGTGTCGTACTACTGGCACTTCGTCGATGTGGTCTGGATCGCCCTGTTCGCCACGATCTACCTGGTCAAGTGATGCGAGGTTCCATGAAGAAGCGCAGCAGTCGTCGGAGGTCACTGGCCGCCGGGGTCCTGATGGGAGGTGCCCTGCTGGCCGTGGGGTCGGGCTATGCGGTGGTATCTGCCGAGACCACCCCGGAACCCGTCGTGGCCATCGCCGAGGGCTCCATCGAGCAGTTGCAGGTCGGGCGTCAGCTCTTCCTCGAAGGGTGCTCCTCCTGCCACGGTCTCAGCGGACAGGGCATCGAGAGCGTCAATGCCACCGGGGGTAACGGCGGCCCGAGCCTGATCGGGGTCGGGGAAGCCGCCGTCGACTTCCAGGTGAGCACCGGGCGCATGCCGCTGGCAGCGCCGGAGGCGCAGGCGCCGCGCAAGGACCCCCTGTACACACAGGAGGAAATCGCCGCGCTGGCCGCCTACGTGGCGACACTGGGACCCGGCCCGGTCAACCCGACTGAGGAGGAGTTGAACCTCGAAGAGGCCAACATCGCTGAGGGCGGGGAGATCTTCCGGACGAACTGCACGCAGTGCCACAACTTCGCCGGCAGTGGCGGGGCCCTGACCGACGGCCAGTACGCCCCCAGCCTCATGAACGCCACCAAGGAGCAGATCTGGCAGGCCATGGTCACTGGCCCGCAGCAGATGCCCATCTTCAGCAATGAGACCCTCACCCCCGAGGACAAGCGGAACCTCATCGCCTACGTGGAATCCCTGAAGGTCGAACCGAACCCCGGGGGCCTGGATCTGGGTCGTCTCGGTCCCGTGACTGAGGGTCTGTTCCTGTGGACCGCTGGCCTGGGCTTCCTGATTGTGGCCGCCATCTGGATCGGAGCGAAGGTTCGATGAGTCACGACAACCTGCCTGCACAGACATCGCAGGATGAGCAAGCGGCGATTGCCGCCGCAACCGCGGCACTGCCCGCACACCGCCCGCGGCGCACCGACGTGGATCCCCGGGCCGCTCGTCGCGCTGAGCGTCAGATCGCGCTGATGTTCCTGGGATCGGCGCTCATGACGGTGCTGTTCATCGTCGCCTTTGTCGTCATCCCCGTGGACCAGAACGTCTACATCTGGGGCTTCGGCACGGTCAACGCCAGCAACATCGCTCTCGGCGTGACCTTCGGACTCGCCATCCTGCTCATCGGCACCGGTGCCATCCACTGGTCGAAGAAGCTGATGAACGAGAAGGAAGAAGTCCAGATGCGGCACTCGCTGGCCTCCACCCCGCAGGATCGGGAGTCTGCGATCGAAGC
>JAKOZM010000281.1 GCA_029779995.1 Actinomycetes bacterium | reverse complement strand
CTGGGCGGAAAGCTCAGTTGGTCGGGCAGCCTGAACTTCTGGTGGCTGCGCCTGGCCCGGGTGTATCCGGTCTACTTCGTGATGCTCAACGTTGCCGGCCTGGCGGCCTTCGCCGAGATGGTCGTCAAGGGTGAGCCACGCCGCGACTGGATGACGGTCCCGTCGTATCTCAAGCAGGTCCTGATGATCCAGGAGTGGGGCCCAGATCCCAGTCGTGGGTGGAACTTCCCGGCGTGGTCGCTTTCCATGGAGTGGCTGGCCTACCTGTTCTTCCCTCTGCTGGTCCTCGTGTTGTGGCGTGCCCGCGACCGGTTCCGCCCAGGCGTGCTGGCGCTGTTCGCCTTCCTGTGTCTGACTCCCCTGCTCTACATCGGGCTGACCCGCGACGACGACCCGTTCCTCACGCAGGGCTGGGCCAGCACGATCCGGATCGCGACCGAGTTCACAGCCGGGTCCTTCACCTACCTGGCGGTGCGCAGGTGGCAGGACAGCGCCGGCGCACGCAAGAGCGCCCATATGCTCGCCTGGGTGGTCCCCATCGCGATCGTGGTGATCGCAGTGGTGATGGGCAGGATTCCCGCGCTGCAGTGGCCCGGTCTGCCCGATGAGGCGCCGCGCGGCTACGTGATCATCATCCCGCTGCTTGTCCTGTGGCTCGGGGCGTTGGCTCTGAGCGAGGGCCGCCCATCGCGCTTCCTGAGCACCAAGGTGCTGGTGTACGGAGGCTTCATCTCCTACTCGCTGTACTTGGTCCACATCGTCTGGTACGGCTTGTGGCGAGCAGGCCTGGACGTCGCCGGTATCACCGGCGGTCCGGTGTACCTGCTGGCCACCCTGTTCCTGATCGCCTCCACGATCGGATGGGCCTACCTGCTCTGGCGCTTCATCGAAGAACCCGCCCGGGAGTGGATGCGCAGCAAGGCTGGGGCGCGCCGGGTGCCGACGGAGGAGGCAGGGGAAGCCGCCCGCTGATGGCCACTTTGCGGGTCGGCAGCTACAACATCCTGCATGGCATGCGGGTGCTGGACGGCGCCCAAGAGCGCGACACCGAGGCGCTGCGCGCCGCTGTCGCCGGTCTGGATGTGGACGTACTCGGCATGCAGGAGGTTGACCTCGGCCAGCCTCGCAGCGGTATGACCGATCAGACACGGGAAGCGGCCGCAGCTATGCAGGCCGAGCACTGGCGCTTCGTGCCGACGGTGGTCGGTACGCCGGGCCACCAGGCGCACTTTCGCCCAAGCACCGACGTTGATGTCGCGGCCACCTGGGCGGGGGCGCTGGCAGAACCCCTGTATGGCGTCGGTCTGGTCAGCCGGCTGCCCGTGTTGCGGTGGGACTACCTGCTCATGGATCCAGCGAACATCACCATGCCCCTGCTCGTCCCCGGCAACTCACGGCCGCGACTGCTGCGCGTGCCCGATGAGCCCCGAGCGGCCCTGGCCGCTGTCCTGGACCTGCCCACTCCCGTCACGGTGTGCACGCTGCACCTGTCCTTTGTGCCGTTCACCAACACCCGGCAACTCCGAGAGGTCCGCGACTGGCTGGCCGCGTTCCCCCGACCCGTGATCCTGCTCGGGGACTTCAACCTGCCCGGCCGGATCGCGGCCCGGGTCACCAAGTGGCACGAGACCGAGACCGGTGCGAGTTACCCGGTGTTCAAACCCCGTGTGAAGTTCGATCACATCCTGTCCGATGGCATCGCCGGCTCGGGCGGAACTGTGCATGCCTTGGCCGTTTCTGATCACTGCGCGATCACGGCCCAATTCGCCCTGTAGGCGCAATCACGTCGTCGCCAGCATGGTAGCTAGGGCAGCCAGATCCGGGAGTTCCGGCTGGACCACGTGGCCATCCGCCACGTAGACGAACGTCGCACGGACCTGCTCGGCCGGGACCCCGACCTGCTGGGCCCAGGCGATCCGGTACACCGCCAACTGCACGGGATCGGCGCTATGGGCGGCGCTGGTCTTCCAGTCCACCACTTCCCAGGTGCCATCGTCGTGGCGGAACACCGCGTCGATCACACCCCGCACGACTGTCCCCGCCACATTGAGTGACACCTCGGTCTCCACGGCGTGCGGCACCATCAGGGCGTAGGGGGTCCGCCGGTAGCCGGCGATCAGGTCTGCCAGGTCCATGCGCCGACCGAGGTCGGCGTCGGTGGCCAGATCCCACTCGGGAATCAGGGAGAGTTGCTGGTGAGACGCTGCGATCCACTCGTGGAAGGCGCTGCCTCGGGCAGCTGCTGCGCTCGTGACGCGGGGCATCGGCCGGGCGAGGTCGCGCGCAAGTTCCTGCGGATCGGCCAGCGCCCGCATGAGCGTCGAAGTGCTGAGCACCGGCGGTAGCGGCACCTCCCGGGTCGGTGCCGACAACTGCACCTCGCGGGTGAACACCGCCTCGATGTCGGTGTCCATCCGGTCCAGCCAGGCCGACTCGACCAGGGTCAGCGCCGCCTCGGTGCTCTCCGGCGGGGAGGTGCTGGTGAACACCTCACTGGTCCCGGGCCATTCGATATCGCCCGCCTCGGCCCGGGGCGGCGCTTCGGCAGGCTCTGGCACCCAGCAGACGGTGTCCACCCCTGGGACGGTGCTCAGTGCCAGCAGGTAGTCACTGGGTGCCCGCTTTTGACCCTCGCTGGAGTACCAATGGCCGGTGGCGTGCAACTCTTCACGGGCACGGGTGAGCGCCACGTAGGCCAACCGGTTCTCCTCCTGGGCGTCCTGGGCCTTGTACTGATCCTTCAGCGCCGTGTTGGCCTTCGTGAATCCCAATGGAAAGTCGCCGCCCCCAGCAGTCCAGTTCGGCAGGTACGGCAGTCGACTGCTGTCGCCGCGCAGCGGGTACGGCAACTCCTCGTAGTGAGTGGTCCACACGTAACGCCCCTGCCCGGAGGGGAACACCCCCTTACTCAACGCGGGGACGAACACGTAGTCCCACTCCAGACCCTTGGCCCGGTGCACGCTGAGGATCTGCACTGCGCTGCCACGGATCGGAAAGTCCGCATCGGGGGTCTCGTCGAGTTCCTCGGCGAAGTCGAGCCAC
>JAKOZM010000274.1 GCA_029779995.1 Actinomycetes bacterium | reverse complement strand
ACTCGCCCTCGACGTGTGGGTCGCCTACGAGTTCCGACGGGCTGGCTTCGACGCCGACCGCGTGTGGCCCCGTGCCAGCACGCCGCGCGTGTTGCCGTCTGAGATCAAGGACTTCGTCGAGAAGCTCCCGAAGAAGGATCGGCCCGCACTGTGGCAGCGGATCGAGCGAGGCGTCGGCGGCCTGAGCTCTGCCAACCTCCTGGGCAAGAACTACGTCAAGCAGGTTGACGTCGTCATGAGCCGGTGGGCCACAGGACCGGAGCTCATGGTCTCCACGAAGCGGATGGATTCCTCCTTCGGCAAGAACGCAGCCAACCGCGTCGAGGAGAGCTACGGAGACGCCAAGAATCTCCGCCTGCGCCACCCGCAGGCTGCACTAGGCTTCTTCTACTCGCTCAGCGCGTTGGCACTCGAGACCGAGGCGGACACAGCCGAGTGGCTCATCGACCTGCTCATCAAGTTGGGCCGGGAGGATGACGCCTATGACGCAGTTGCCCTGGTCCTGCCTGACTTGACCAAGTCCCAGGAGCCCGCAGATCCAGAGCCACAGGAGGAAGCCGGCCCGATCGAGGCCGGAGCACAGGAGGAAGTCGCTCTCGTCGAGGTGGAGGCGGGAGAGCCCACCATCGACCTGGACGACGTCGTCCCCGTCTCCCTTTACCGCGAGGCCGTGCCGGACGAGCTGGATCCCGGTCGCTTTTTCGCGGTGATGATCGCGCGCATCCTCGACAACTCCCCCATCAACTTCCACACCGAGGCGCGCGCAAAGCGCCGATCACCGACTACTTAGCCTCGATCCACCGACGGGCTTTGGCTGGCGTCGTGATCTCGATTGGGGGCTGAGGGGTCGTGTGGGGGCGTGGGTGATCGCCCGACCTGACTGTCGGGGTGTTCCACTGCGGGTTCCTGGGGTGGCGCCGTCTGCGGGCTGGGTGGTCAGGTCGAGGCGGTGACGGGTGGGTCGGCGACGCGGTCGAACAGGTGGGTCCAGGCCTGCTGCCAGGGCCAGGCGTGGGGCAGGTGCAGGGTGATCCGTCGAGCGGAGGACGCGACCCGGGCGGGGACGTGGATCAACTTGCGGCGCACGGTGGCGGTGGTCGCCCTGACCAGCTCGGGCGCCTCGGTCAGGGCGGCAGCGGCCCGGGTGAGGTTGAACGTGATGACCGCGAGCACGAGCCAGGCACTGTTCGCGGTGAACCGCCCGGAGGGCAGGTGCGCCAGCGCGGAGGCCTTGAGGTCGGCGTGGACCTGCTCGATGATCGCGTGGCCGCGGTGAGTCACATCGACGGCGACCGTGTCCAACTGATCGGCCGGGACGGTGGTGAAGAACGCGTGGAAGCGCCACAGGTCGAACAGGGCGCCTTGCCCGGCGGCCTGATTCTTGGACGCGTGTACGTCGGGGATCCGGCGCACGACGAGCCGGCCGGTGACCTGGTCGGCTTTCTTCCGGCTGGTGAACGCGGTGTAGGGCACCTCGGCGACCTCGGCGTTGGACACCCAGGTGCCGGTGGTCTCGTCGAAGATCGCGTTCGGGTACTTGATCGTGGTCCACGCGCCCTCGGGGATGCTGGCGATCGCGGTCTTGACGGCTGGGTCCAGGCGCACGGTGACCGACACGGCCGCGCCGCCGGTGATCGCGGCGTGGACGGCGTCGCGGCCGTAGTAGGCCGAGTCCATCCGCACCAACACCGGGCTGCCCTCGCCCAAGAGCCGGCGGGTCTGTTTCACGGCGTCACCGACCAGGCGTTTCGCGCCGCGCGGTGACCCGCAGGCGCCCTTGCGCAGTCGTTGCGCCACGATCAGCGGAGCCGCTGCGGGCGTGGTCACGGTGGCGATCAGCGCGTTCAGGCCCCGGACCCGGGTGTACCCGAACCCGGCGCCCTGTTTGGCGTAGCCGTGGACCTCGATGATCGTGTCGTCCACATCGACGAACGCGTACCCGCCATCGGCGGCGTCCGCCGGTGGCGGCCCCAGCCCGACCAGGCGGGCCAGCGCGAGCAGGAACCGGGAGGAGACCGCGTCGAGCTGGCGCACGTGCCCGAACGCGAATGCCCGAAGGAACGACCCCAGCGTCGACGGCGCGTACGCCCGGGCGAAGACCCGGCCCATCCCGCCGTGGCGCAGCAGCGCCATGTCATCGATGCTGTCGGCGCCGGCGACCATGCCCGCGACCAGCGAGGTCACCTTCAACCCCGCGTTGGCGCCCTTGTCCGTCGGCACGCTCAGATGCTCATCGGCGAGGTCGGCAAGCCCCGCCCGCTGCGCCAACGCCATGGCCGGGACCAGTCCCGCGGCGGACACGAGATTCGGGTCGTCGAACGCCGCCGACGTCGTAGCCAGAGTGTGAGAGAGTCGCATCCCAGAGGTGCCCTTCCGGGTTGAGGTGTTGGAACCGTCGCAAGTCCCAATCTCCCAGCACGGCAGGGCACTTCGTTGTTACGGCGCGCTCACCCGACCGACTTCATCGGTGGATCGAGGCTTAGACCGAGAACGCTCCACTCGGCGTTGATGAAGCTGAGCACGACTCTGCCGAATGGTGGGGAGGTCGTGGTCATGTCCCCCCCAAAGGGCGGCGTCGACGTGCTCAGAGGCCTCAAAGACGCGTCCTGCTGCCAGGAGGTCTCGGACCCGCCGGCGGACGCCGCGGAGCTGACTGGTGCGCCCCTCAATCAGCATCGGAGAAGGCATGGGCCAGCGGTCTGCCTCACGTGGTTCGAGTTTAAGGATGCCCCCGCCATAGGAGCGTCCGACGAGCTCGGCGCCGAGGAGCGTCACGCTGTTCAGCGAAGCCAAGGAGAGGAGGTCCCGTCCCAGCGATCGGAATTCCGGCAACAGATAGACACCATGCACAGAGTTCAGGTGGTGGACGCCAGCGGCGTTCGTGCACAGCCTGGCCGTATCCGCGTTCATATACGTCAGCAATAAGTCGGCTGGACGCAGGTAGGGAACACGCCACCAAGGGCTTCGAACACGGCATTTGTATGCCGTTTCGACACCAACCTTTTCCCCGGCGGCGATGTATCTCGTTGCCGCTCGGGACGGCTCTCCCGGTGGCCGAAAGAGCCATGTCGCGGCGCCCGCCTCGTCGAGGTCCTCAAGCCCTGCGGTCGTGAGCGTTAGGCCCCGAAGATGCCGGCTACCAGGTGGGGAGAGGCGGACGACGTCCCCCTCTTCGAGGCCCAGCCGGCGGACGTCGTCCCCCCGAAGAGTGAAGTACTTGTTATTGCCTGTGACCATGCCGAGGGTCGTATCGCCCCAGTCAGAGAGCGGGACGAAGTCGCGGGACTGGATGGCGGCGGCATACGCGTCGGCCGCTCCGACTGGGAGAAGGGCACCCGACCAACGGTCCCCACCCTTGGGTGACCACCTGCGGACGTCGGACTCTGCAAGGGCGCCAAGGGTCTCACCGTTGGTGGTCTGGAGGAGTTCACAATGGTCCGTCGGCCCTTCGCCGCGACCTTCCGCCATGAGCAGAACCACGTCCTCCATGACGCCGGGGAAGACGCGCTCGGCGAATAGCACCAATCGCACTCGGCCGAACGCCTTCATGAGGAACTCGCGCACCGGCGCCGCGTAGTTGACCGTCAGGATCTCAGCCGGCAGCACGAGGCCCAAGCGTCCCCCTTGGCGTACGTGGAGGGCTGAGTGGACGGTGAAGGCTGCCCAGCTGCTCGCCAGACTCGTCAGGATGACGCCGGCGCGCAGTGCGGCCCGCTGTGCTGCGGCCCGAGACTCGCCGGAGAACGCCTGGTAGCGGACATAGGGCGGGTTGCCAATAACGGCGTCGTATGCCGCCACCGGCTCCCTTCGAAGGAAGTCACCCACAGCGATCTTGGACTCGTGGCCAGCATCCCGCAGCAAGCCAGAGGCGATGTCCGCTGAGTGGGCGTGAAGTTCAGCGCCGTGCAAGAGGCCGGGCAGGCCTTTGGGTGCGCCGAGGCTGTCGAGCCGACCACCCGCCTCGAGGAGGAAAGCAGCCTCCCCGCACGACGGCTCCAAGACCCGATCCGTCGGTGATCGCACGGCCCATTCGGTGACGTACCGGGCGACCGACTCAGGAGTGAAGAACGCCCCACGAGCCTTCCGGAGCTCCGGCGAGTCGTGGGGGTGCGTGGCCATGCGAGCATCCTCCCTCACACCAGTGACACCCGTCCGAACGCGGCACGAGGCGACACTAATTTGTCCCCGCTAACAGCTTCACGAAGTAGGGCAACATGGCTGTAGCCGCACCGAGGAGAACTCCCACGACTGCAGACTCACTTACAGTCGAATTGCGCGTTCCAGCCAACGTCTGCAACCAAGTCAGAAGAAAGGCTTGGCGTTCGTCCACATCCTCAGTCACCTCGGCCGGGCGTCGAGGCAACAAAGAAGAGAGCTCCGTGAAAGCCGCCCGTCTAGCCTCCGAGATTGTCCGAGTGAGACGCCACTGCGGAACCAGAGCGATGGCCATGATCGCAGAAAGGCTCGCCACAAAAAGGCCTCCCTTCACCAATGAAAGGAGTGTGGTTGTGGGCACCGCATATGCCCACGAAAGAATCGGGTAGAGGCACAAGCCAACCCCCACACTGGCTCCATAGAATGCCAATCGATAACATCTGGCTAGCAGTTCCACACCGGGGGTCACAATCGGCGCATACCAATTGAGGTCCATCGCACCTTCTTGGGTTAAGAAAACCGCCAAGATGGAGCCCGCAAGAATCCAATAGCCTCCGCAGGATATGAAAAACCCTGAAACGGCGATGGACAAGTACGATGCAGGTGAGATGAAGACTACATGGTCCATTCCCGGCACTTGGGATGCTAGCCGAAGTGCCGTTACAGCACCTGCGGACACAATGAGCCCGAATAAGACTTGAGGGCCGGTGGCAGTGGCGCGATCCGCCCACAGGTCATAGGCCCGCTTCCCTTTATCGGTCAGAACTTCACCCAGCGCCGGAGTGAGGCCATGGAACACTGATACCCCCGCCCAGGACAGCCCGGAAACCACGAGGCACAGGCTGACAAAGTATAGAAGCCAACCATAATAGGCCAAGCGCTGGCCGGCTGGGGAAGGGGTATAGCTCTCCAAGAACACTGCAAGACCGAAGGGGCTAAGGATAAGCGCCAAAGAAATGAGGGCGGGATATGCACGCCACCGCACTCGTCCATCCCTCGCGTACAACCCGATAAGTCGAAGGCCTAATACATTCCCAATGTCATGACTATACCTGTAGTAGAGATCGTAACCAGAGGGATAAGCGAAAGGGGGTTTTCGCGTGGCTGCTTTTAAGACACTGAGACTCTTCCGTGCTAGCGAGTGAGTCACTCCCGCAAGCCTACTGAGCGGATGGCTCCCCCCCTTAGCGGCCAAGAGCTATACCTCTGAGAGCGAGACGAACAGGCGCATGGCGCAGAGCCCGGGCCAGAGTCGAATCCCCTCTTGTGATCCTGCAAAACTTGTTCCAACCGAGCGGAGTCCCTGCCACAGCCCAATGGAAGAATGATGGACGCTTCCTGAAGGCATCCAGACAAACCTCTCCCGCCTCCATCTCAACCACCAAAGAGTTCTCGATGTGCCGAGCGTACAGGGCGGCGGGATCTGATTCCACGAGTCCCTGGGCGGAGCCAAAACACTCCCCTGCTGCTCGACCGGAGCGCACCGCGAACGAAATCCCCTCTCTCGTCCATGGCTCGAGAAGTCCGGCAGCATCGCCAACCACCGCCACCCGGTTTCGGGCTAAAGGAGACGTGCGTGATCGACACCTTGTTAGATGCCCTGAGTCACGGATAACTTCGGCCCTCTCCAAGCCGTTTCGCTCCAAGAAGGCTCGGAGGTACGCACGCGTCTCTTCACCCATGCCCTTAGAAGCAATCACCCCCACCGTGAGTACGTCATCCTTCGGGAAGACCCAGCCGTAGCTGCCTGGAATCGGTCCCCAGTCGAGATGGATCTTCTGCGCCCACGTTTCGCGGAGACTTCGAGGAGTTGAGACCTCAACCTCGAGCCCGAGATCAATGGTCCGCAAGTCCACGCCCAAGTACCTTGCTACGCGACTGGAGGTCCCGTCGGCTCCTATCAGCCACTTTGTTCGGTACCATCGACCCTCTCCACGCACATCCACATAGTCCGGCGTCTCGTCTATCTGGCGAATATCGCAGCCCGGCTCGAATTGGGCCCCAGCAGATACTGCTTGTTTCATCAACCACGAATCGAACTCGTCCCTCATGACGGTCTTTATCACGGGAAGCTCAGACTCATGGTCGATTTGATGTTCGCCGCGTAACGTGAACGTGGCGCGATGGATGTCCTCGCGAACTGGTGGCTCATGCGGTATCGATGACAAACTTTGCCCGATAAGTCCCCCGCCGCAAGTCTTGTAGCGTGGGAAGGTTGCTCGATCGACGAGGGCTACCTTCGCCCCCGCTTCGGCTGCAGCTTTGGCAGCGGAGCTGCCGCTGGGGCCCGCCCCGACAACCAAGACGTCAAACTCATCAGGGCGCTCCGGGGTCTTCATGCATACAGCGTAGGGCGTGCGCCCCCACCAACGTTCGGACAGTGCACGGCATAGCCCGTGCCTACCCACGGGTCGCAAGGTGGCGTGATCCTCCGAGCCGACTTCGTCGCTTTCGGATGACGAAGGAGGACTTGCCATGACACTCAAGACCCGTCGTCAGTTCGAAACCCTCGCCCGTGCCGCCGAGCGCACCGGACTCAGCACGAGGACCCTGCGCCGTCGCATCGCCGCCGGAGACCTCGTCGCCTACCGGAACGGTCCGCGCGTCATCCGTCTCGACCCGGATGACGTTGACCGGCTGATGATCCGCATACCCACGGCTGGATGATGCGATTACGGCACGGTGTGTGATGTTCGCGTCCGGCCAGCCATGTCACTGCGAGTTGGGATAGTTCACTCATGCGCGTGGGGATCTACATCGATGGCTACAACCTCTATTACGGCGGCCGAGGCATCTGCGGCCGCGGTGTCGCCGGATGGCGGTGGCTCGACCTGCGCGCAATGCTGGAGGCCGTCATCGCCGCGCAGTCGCCATGGTCGGCAGTGG
>JAKOZM010000271.1 GCA_029779995.1 Actinomycetes bacterium | reverse complement strand
AGCGAGGCCTGAGCAGCCTCATCTGGTGCGGGTGCTGTCCTCGTCGGGCTGGTCATAGCCTGCGGCGTCTGTGGCCTCTTGCTCCCGCCGGGCCCGATCCATGCGGGCCAGGGCTTGCGCGTGGGTGTCTTGAGCTTGGACGAGCTCGTGTTCTGCGTTGGGCTGCGAAGTCGCGTCGGGGTCCATGTTCACGGTGCTCCTGTCCGGTTATCCAGGGAAGCAAGCAGGGCGGAGTCGCGATCCAGCTACGAATGGGGTCGATGACATGTGATCGATGGAGGCACGCAGGGTCGGGTCGATCACGCGGCGGATGGCGGGGAGCTGGGGGAAGCGGTCCGTTGCGTTGCGCACCGAATCGTGGTTTCCGCCACCGGTCGAGGAGAAAGTCCGGCATGATCGCGACCTGTGGCTAATCCGGTAGGGGTTCTTTCAGGGGTATTTCGCGAACGTACGGGGATCTCGTTGGGCAGCGTCCCGGCCTTCATGGTCGTGGGCGCGGTGGCTGCGGTGACGACCGCTCCGGCTCTAATCGTCGATCTCTCCGACGTTGGCGGTTACCAAGTCTTGGCCTCGGCGCGTCGAGTTATCGCAACCTTCGCCAGCGCCTACGCCGAATGGACATCGTCCACGCTGGTGCTCGAAGCGTTGGCCGTCGTGGCGCAGGCTTGTGTGTTGCTGTTACTTGCGTTGCCATTGGCCGCCGGAGTTCGATCGGCGCGAACGTCGTCACGCGAACCCCTGACCACAACCTGCGTGGCCCTGATCTTGGGCCTGTTCTCCTTGCCCATCATGTTGTGGGTTGTGCGGATCGCACTTCTGCTTTGGTCGTGGTACCACGTGGCCTTGGACTGGGTGACCGAGTTCTTCGCCGGTGGGATTGGCGCGCTGATTGGGCGCGGCATCCTCATCGTCTTCGGCCTAGCTCTGATGGTCTGGCTGGTGGTGGCGGCACGCAACAGTGCTCACGTTCGGAAGGTTCTTCTAATCGCGTGCGTCACCGTGGTGCTGGCCGCCACCCTGATCCAGGTGTTGCATCCACAGGACACCAACCTCTTCAAGGGGATCGTCAGCGCTGTCGGCTTCATGTGGAGCTGGCTTCTCACTGCCATCGAGTGGCTGCTGGCCTGGGCCTTCAAGATCATCATCACCGTGGTCGTCGTCGGGGCGATCATTGGCTTTCTAGCTCAAACAGGGACGACGTTCTGGCTTCCCTTTGTCGCCGCCTTCGGTGCTGGCGGAGAACGGTCCAAGACAGCCGACCTTGCGGCAGGTGCAGGAGTCACAGCGTCGATCATCCTGGTGGTCAGCACCGTTCGACCATCCTACGAGGATTGGCTCAGCCCAGCGCTGACCCATGGACCGGTAGGGCGATGGCTGGAGTGGGTGCCCACGACGTTTGGGCCCCTGGTCCCGCATCCGTACGTCGAGCCTCTGAGTGGCGCTCTGAGAGGGTTCACCGGCTTCCCAGAGTTCGTCGTTCTTGCCCTCAGTTGTTTCGTCGGCGTGCTCGCACTCGCGTTCGGGCGACAGGATCAGGTCGACGATGGAACCGGCGCGATCATGACCTTCACGGTCGCACGAACCATCCTCGCCCTGGTCATGGTGGTCCCACTGCTCGCACTCAGCGCCCTGAATGGGGATACGTCCTAAGTCTCGCGTGCCTCACGTGTCCACTCCCGACCGAAGCGGTAATCGGCGACGACGGCCGGCGTCAAGGTCTACGACCGGCTGACCGGCCGATGGAGGCGCCACCTCGCTGCCGACCTTGGGGAGCGGTTCGTCCGATTATCTGGGCGCGATGGGCCCCCGCGCGGGGGTCTGCATCCCGGATCTCCTCGGCTCCACATTGTGACCATCACGGCCTGGCTGGCGCCCTGACCTTGTTGCCCCTGCCGGGTGACAGGTCAGGCCTGGCGCGCGGGGCAATGATCGTGCTTGACCGGAAGTTTGCCCACGGGACACGACTCACCGAGTCGCCCGTCGTGCGCCAATGCCCTGAACCCAGCGCGCCGGCTGCCGTGGCGCCATGGAGCTAACCTCTGCTTCTCGCGACTCCTGCCACGAAGGACAGCATCAAAGATAGTTCTTGTGGAACGCAATTCGAGCCCAACCTGTTAATATAAACACATGCCGAACGGTGGAGTCATGTTCGCACGGCAGGTCATCAAGGCTCGCCGTGTGGGGATTCCCCAGCGGCTGGGGCGGGACCTGGGATGGTCGGTGCCGCTGGATGCGAGCTGGTCAGGTACGCGCAATGGGCGGCCGGGGCTGGTGCTGCGGCGGGCAACCGATGGCCCGGAATGTCTGGACCGGGTGCGGGTCACGTCGGTGTGGCAGGTGCCGGTGCCAGCTCAGCTCCTGGCGGGACTGGGCGTCGCGATTGGCGACTGGGTTTACCTGTCCCGAGGTTCGGATGGGGCCAGCGTCCGCTTGACCCCAGCCGCATCTCCCACGCTTAGGAGCAAGCTCGACGACGGCGATGGAGGTCAGTGACGTGGAGTTGATGCGTGAGACGCAGGGGCGGTCACCCAGGCCGGCCCGTGAGGATGGCCCGATGACTTGTCGAGCCCTGATGACCGCGCCTTTGGCGGGGTCGTGATGGGAGCGACCAACGTGGAGCGGTTGCGGATCGTGGAGGCGTCAGCCCGGCCGTCAGGGCCGTGGTCGGGGACCGATCTGGCCCGGGTGATGACTCGGGCAGCGGACGTGGCCGGAGTGTCCGGGTCGCTGCTGCCGGCAACGGTGGTCTACCGACGGACGGTGGTCCCCGTCGTCTCGTGGGACTTGAACGTGTTGGCGTATCGGCTGCGACACGGCCCGGGGCCCATCCTGGAACGGCACGCACTTCGGGGTCTATTGCCGGACACGGTTGATGCGCCCCCGCCCGCCTGCCCTGTGGCCGTCCAGGCGTACTTGTGCGCGCTGCCGTTGGCCCAGGCCCGGGGCGACCTGACCGTGTTGTCCATCTACGCACCGGTGATCTGGGTGACTCCTAACCCGCCCGGGGCTGCCGCCTTGGAGCGTCTGGAATGCGACCTGGACGGGTACACCGTGGTCCAGGTCGGGCCGGACACCGCCGAGGTCCTCGTTCGCGGCCACGAAGGGCCGGACCCGTCGTGTCGTCCGGTCAGCGTGCAGGACCGCCTCTACCGGGAGCAGCTGTTCGACATCGCCGCCCGCTCGGGCTTGCTCCCTCCGATTTAGCGGTTCGGCGCCGGGAGAGCCACCTGCCAGGCTCCGAGGAAGTCCGGCACGGGCCAGCCGCTGCGTAGGCGGGACTCAAGCTCAAGGTTGACGTGCTGCGCGTGGGTGCACCGGGAGAGCCACGCCGTCGGGGCCACTGTCGGGTCCTGCAGGACGTGCCCGGCGAGCACTCCGAGGGCCGAGATCGAGTGAGAGTAGGCCCGCTCGTGGGTGTCCACGTAGGCCAGGTTGCGACCAGCGCATTCTGGGCAGTCACAGGTGAACCAGCTCTGCTCGTCGGGTGCTTTGGCCATCGCCGCGGCCAGCGTGTCCAGGCGTCGGTAGCTCATGGCGTAGGGCACGAACAGCGAGATGTGTTCCCCGCGGGATCCGCCTCTGCCGGGTTTGCGGGGAAAGAGGTGGCGCTGCCCGCTTCGGGTGCCGACCGCGCCCATGGCCGCTCCGAGGGCGACCGCTCCGATGGCTGAGACATCGCTACGGAGCAGGATCACGGCCACATCTACCTGGGCGAGCACGTCGACCAGGCCGACCACGGCCGCCTGGATCCCCAGGGGGTCCTTTTCATGCTCCAGGACCACGGCGATAGGCACCCCAGCCCGGTTGACCTGATCGATCAAGTACTGCCGCTCGCGCGACTTCTTCAACCAGTCCAGGGCCAACGCCAAGACCGCCACCACCGGCAGCTTCATCTTCACGGTCTGCGTCAGCACGGAGAGCAGCGCAGGGCGATCCCCCGCCGGGAGGTAGGGCGAGTCGGTGTACGCGTAGGGCAGGTCCTGAGCGAGCTGAAACCGGATCCACTCTCGATCCAGTTCGCGCGCACCCACATCGCGGTTCTTTCCCGCATAGCAGCTGGCGTCAAAAACCACCGTGGTCGCGTCCCCGCCGACGTCAGCATGCCGAGCCAGGAGGTCTTTGACGCGCTTCTTGCGCCCACGCATCTTCATCTGCGTGGAGTACACCGCCCCGATCCCGCCGGCGACCGCCACGCTGGCAACGACCGCGGCATTGTCAACGTTCGCGGTGGCCTGCACACTCAACGCCGGCTGCCCGGGATACAACGGTCGCGGACTCGGTGGTGCCCAGCCCCCGCGCGTCGGCGCAGGGAGCCTGGAGGCACCAACGACGAGCAGCTCCGGCTGCTCGACATTGAGCACCACGTGGCCAGGGCCGGTGCGATCAAGGACCAGACGTGTCGCAGGCCTGTCGCGGTCGTTCATCGTCACCATCCCTACGTCTCACTCTCCACTGCTGGCGGTTGCTGCGCGGTCACGGGCAAGTGGTCCATCACGCGTGTCACCGTCGAGGCTAACCACGTTGCCCGACACACGGCGACCCACATCCCCAGCCCTGTGGATAACCCACCCACCCTGTAATAACTCACGGGACCAGTCTGAGGCGTGTCGGTGGTGGCGCGTCGGGTCGTGGCGGGTCGTAGGTGGCTTGGAACGGGGCCGGGTTCATCCGGGCCGCGGTGGCCAGCTCGTCCAGGGAGTACTCGTGGTCGGTGACGTGGACCTCCATGACGCGCTGGAGCGTGGCCGGCTTCTCCTGGGGGAGAGATCCTGGTTCGCGTTCGTACCAGCCCAGGCGGCGAAGCTTGATCTGGAACTCGCGGTACTGACGGTCGCTGATCGCGCCGAGATCTCGTGCGCGGCGGATCAGCGCGGCCACGCTGACGCCCCACTGCGCTTTGAGCTCCAGGAGCCGGGGGAAGTCTCGCGTGGTCAACCCGGCCAGGAGGGGCCGCAGCTCGACCGCGGGCATGAGGAACTCGGAGGCGAACGCGTCGGCTTCCTTCTCCTGGTTCTCATTGGGCAGGGTGTGCATCGTCAAATGCCCGAGCTCGTGGCTGGTGGTGAACCGTTGCCGGTCCGGGTCCAGGCCGGTGTTCAGGACCATCATGGGT
Organism: Actinomycetes bacterium; assembly: GCA_029779995.1. Next base: position 8,053 of record JAKOZM010000271.1, on the reverse strand, counting down.
GGCTGCGCGGGACCGTGGGGCCAGGTCGAGACTGCGTCCTGGTCTCTGGTCCCCAGCGAGCGGACGATGACGATGATGCCGACGGCCTCGAGCAAGGCGATGACGTTCTCGATGGGGCCGGACGGCACCCGCCACGCGACCCGTAGCGCGCGGGCCACGGCGGCTGGATCGCCGCCGTAGGCGTCGATGTCGAGGCGTTCCAGGTGGGCTTCGGGGACCAACTCGATCCCGGCGAGCAGACCCTCAGCAGAGATTCGACTCAGGTGGGTCACGGCTTCGATGCGGCGCATCGTGACCGCGTTGATCTTCGAGTGCCGCCGCCGGTGGTGCACGCAGGTGACCTCAAGGCCTTGGATCGGGGTGTCATCGGTCAACAGAGCGACCGGACAGTTCAGCACCTGAGCGACCTGGGCCAGCCGGTCCCCGGTCAATGCCAACAGCCCGGCTTCGACCTTGGACATGAACGCCTGCGACACGGGCTGACCGTCGGGGGCGACCTTCTCGATGCCCTCGGCTACGTCCTTCTGGGTCATCCCGGCCGCTTCCCGGGCCAGGGTGACCATGCGGGGCTTGGCAATGTCAGGCATCGCCGGATGCCCGCTGGGCGAGACGCTGAGCGGCCGCGGCCCGGGCCGAGCGAATGATGGGCGCCGACAACGGGACCATCGTCAGCTGCGTCGGTGCCGGCACGCTCGCCGCCCCACCGGGCAGGTCCAGGACGTAATGCACCCGGGAGCCGATGTGACACACCAGCGCCATCCGCTCGATCGCCATCTCGGCGGCATCGAGCACGTAGCCGGCGGTCAGCACGGTGGCTTCGGGCAGGTCGGGCAGCAGCGGATCGCCCAAGTGGAACGCCAACCGGGTCGCCCGGTCGGAGTCGCTGACACAGATCTGCAGCGACGGGGTCAGCTTGCGGAACCGGACCTGGACCCGCCCCCCGGACAGCGACACCCAGGGCCGGCCGTACCGGTCATCGACGCTGACACCCGAGACGGACTCGAACAGGCGGTGGGCCGGCTCGCGGGTGAAGTCCGACACCAACATCCCCCGCGTGCTCGCTCCAGCGCCCGACATCTGCCGGGGCGCGACGGACCGGACATGCGCCAGCGCGTCCCACGCCTGCGTCAACACCGCCGCGAACATCTCGACGTGCCCGGCCACGAGCGGCTCAACGACATCACTGGGCAGGGGAAGCTCCACCACCGGCTGGGTCATCACGACCTCCGTTTGTTCCTTGACACCACCCCTACGGTTATGGCGTGGTTATCGGGATGCTAGCGGATTGCCGGGCAGTGGAGTGGGTGCTGTGGATCGGCGTGTCGCCATGACTTCGGTGGCGCGGGTGCTGTTGCCCTCGGGGACACGCACCCACACGGTGATCGACGACGATGGCCTTCCGGTCGCGCCCATCGAGGAGTACCTGGCGTTCCTGCGGCACGATCAGGCCAGCCCTCATACGGTCCAAGCGTACGCGCGGGGTCTGTCGTCCTGGTGGTGCCTGCTGGCCGATCAAGGTTTGGACTGGCGGGACTTCCCCACCGGAGCGTTCGGGTCCTTCCTGGCCTACCTGCGCACTGGAGACCTGCCCTCGGTGCGCCGGGTGGGGCCCGAACCGACATGGCTCGCGCCGGCTTCGGTGACTCAGCGCTCGGCGGCGGTGCTGGCGTTCTACACGTGGCACGCGGCCGCGCACGACCTGAGCGTGCCGATGCAGCGCCTGTACACCTCGTGGGGTCGGGTCCGGGCCTCTCGCTACCAGGGCATGCTCACCGGCGTCGCCGATCATGCCCTGCCGGCCCAGCCCCGGCCGATCTATCGGGGGCGGCGCGGGAACCGGCCCCGTCCGCCGGTGCTGACGCCCACCCAGGTCGGCCTCATCCTGGCCGCGTGCACGCCCACCGCGGACACTGCGACCGCTCGGTTGACCGCCGCCCGGGACCGGCTGCTGTTCACGATGCTGGCCGAGACTGGTCTGCGGCTAGGCGAAGCGCTCGGGTTGCGGCACGTCGACCTGGTCACCGGTTCCGGCGACACCCCCCGGCTCCGGGTTACCCCCCGCAGCGACCATCCCCACGGGTGCCGGGTCAAGAACGACAAGGCCCGCGAGATCTACATCAGCGACGAACTCGAAGCCTGTTACTCGGCCTACGTGTGGAACCTCGTCGACGCCGGGATCGACCTGCACATCAACGACGTCGCCGGGCACTTCGTCTTTGTCAACCTTGCCCGCGAGCCGATGTTCGCGGCCCTGGCGCCTGGCAGCGTCTACGACAAGGTCGCGGCGATCAGCGCCAAACACCCCAGGGCCCTGCCGGCGCGGTGGTCGCCGCACTGGTTGCGGCACACCCACGCCACCGCCCTGCTTCTGGCCGGCGCCGCTCCCCACGTCGTCATGCGCCGCCTGGGGCATGCCGACTACCAAACCACGTTGGAGCAGTACGGCTGGGTCACCGCTGAGGCCGAGATGCGCAACCTGGCCGAATGGCGCGCCTACACCGCCGGCTGGAAAGGGTTGGGACAGTGACCAAACCACCGACCCGCCCCCACCTGGTCCCCAACCAGGCAGCCATGTCTGCCGCCGCCACGGCGTGGCAGCGGCAACATGCCCGTCTCCCCGCGGCCTGGGCGCAGCCGGCCTACGTGATCGATCAGTCGCCCTACCGGGAGCTGTTCACACAGAACGCGAACTACCAGCCCGGCCGCTGCTTCGACTTCGGCCCACCAGGCCAGGACCGGATGCGGGCCGAAACCGCCTGGTGGCTGTGGACGTGCTGGGATGAAGGCCTGCGCAAGGTCGAGCCCTCCATGCTGCGCTGGTGGTCCGACAGCATCGCCACGTTGGCCGCAGCCCGCGCCCCGTTCGCCACCAGCTCACCCGCAGCCTCGATCGCCGACTTCGACCCGGCCCTGGTGGTGCGGCAAGCCCTGCGCGCGTTCGCCGACCGCAACGGCCGATCTCCCTCGCCAGGCAACCTGCGCAACCTCACCTCGATCGCGGAACACGCCCACGCCTACGTCGCCGTCCGCTGCGGCGACGCCCCGTGGTGGGCCCACGACACGTGGGACCTGCGCATCGACGACCGGATTCCACGCCGCCCCCACGAACCGGCCGCACACCGGCCGGTCCGGCTACGCGGGATCGAACCACCCTGGCTTCGTGAAGGGGTGCGGTTCTGGCTGCGCACCGCCCTGGTCGGCCAGCTGTACCGTTGGACCACCGCCGCGACCCGCGCCACCAGCATCAGCGCCTACTTCGCGCCCTGGGTCGCCGCCCACGGCCCCGACACCCACCCGGCCCTGACCGACAGCGCCGGGGACCTACGCGAAGCCTTCACCGACTACCTGTCCTGGCTCCGTAGCCCCGCCGCCGCCACCCGCGGCACACCCCTGGCCGACCCCCAAGTCGCCGCCGCCCAAGACCACGTCCAAGCCTTCTACCGGTTCATGCTCGACCACACCGACCAAGCCATCACCGCCACCGGCGACCCCCGCTGGGGCGACCTGACCGAAGCCCACGCCCGCCTGTGGATCACCACGAGGCGCCGGCGCCGTGACCGCGCCCCCCGACTTCAGGACTGGATCGGCGCGCCGGACATGGCCCGCATGGTCGCCTGCCTACCCATCCTGACCACCCCCACCACCGAGCAGGTCACCATCACCCTGCCCGGCGGACACACCATCACCTGCGACGGCATCGGCGACCCCCAAGCCGCCCGCGCCTGGCTCCTGCAAGCCATGACCGGACGCCGGGTCTCCGAGATCCTCCTCATGGACTTCGACCCCCTCACCGCGATCCCCGGTGTCGACCCCGCCGCCGCGGCTGAAGACGACTACATCGCCCGCCTGACCTACCAACAGACCAAGGTCGACGGCGTGGAGAACACCATCCTGGTCGACGCCGCCACCGTGCACCTCATCCGCGAACAACAGGACTACGCCCGCACCCGTGTCGAACCCGGCGACACCCCGAAGTACCTGTTCATCGACTTGCGGCACAACCACAAAGGCCTCCGACCGCGCAGCTACCCCTCCCACGCCAAGGCCCTGAACCGGCTCGACGACATCGTCGACCTACGCGACACCGACCACAAGCCGCTGAGGTTCACCAGCACCCACCGGCTCCGGCACACCAAGGCCACCGAGATGATCGACGCCGGCGTCCCCATCCACGTCGTTCAACGCTACTTCGGGCACGCCTCCCCCGAGATGCTCATGCAATACGCCGCCACCCTGGCCAGCCGCGCCGAAACCGAATTCCTCAACGCCAAACGAGCCGGCGCGTTCGGCACCCCGCTGACCATGACCGCGACCGACCTCTACGAGATCACCGCCCTGTCCGGGCGCACCGACCGCGTCCTACCCAACGGCCTGTGCCTGCTGCCGCCGGTGTCCTCATGCGAGAAAGGCAACGCCTGCCTGACCTGCGGGCACTTCGCCACCGACACCCGCCACCTGCACGACCTGGCCGAACAACGCCGCGCCACCCTCGAACTCATCGAAATCCGCCAAGGCACCTTCACCCAACGCCACGGCACCCCCATGTCCGACAACCACGTCTGGCTGCAACAACGCCACCGAGAACTGGCCTCCCTGGACGCCATCACCACCGCCCTCGAACACGCCGACAACGGCACCGTCACCGGCGCCGGAACCCCAGCCCGACACCCCGAACAGAAGAACACGTGAGCGACCCCCAACCCCTCATCGCCGCCCGCCGCGCCCGCGCCGAACAAGCCCACAACAAAGCCCACGCCGCGCTGGCCGCGATGGTCCGCGCCCGCGAACCCATCACCTTCGCCGCCGTCGCCGCACGCGCCGGCGTCTCCCGCGAATTCCTCTACCGTCACCCCGAACTCGCCGCCAAGATCCGCACCGCCCGGAACACCACACCCTTAACCGCGGCCTCCGACAGCGCCGAGGAGAACCGGCCCGTCCTGGCGGCCCTCCGTGAACACATCCGGCGTCTTGAGGCCGACCACGCCACCCAAGTCCAGGCCCTACGCGCCGAGAACGCGCAGCTGCGCCGCCAGCTCGAGAGCGCCCTAGGCGAGCTCCTGGCTACAAGTGCCCGACAGCCCGCCCGGCCTAACATGTAGCGACTCCACCCTATGGAAGGACCGCACGGCATGACCTTGGACGTGGTCTACGGCGAGAGCCGCAATCGAACGTCAGCGCGGGCGCTGGCCACCGTGTTACGCGAGTGCGTTGACGATGGCACCGTTTACCTTGGTTACCCCGTGCTTGCCACGGCCGACGAGCGGGTCGAAGTGGATGCACTCCTCGTTTCGGGCTCCCACGGTCTAATCGCCTTCCTCATTCCCGACGACACCCCTGAGACGGAAGCGGACTGGACCGACCTGATCCACGATCAAGACCGCCTCTTCAGCGTTCTTGAGAGCCACCTCGGGCGGCATGAGAGCCTCCGCAGGGGCCGACGTCCGGCCATCAGTCCAGAGACAGCGACCGTTTTCAGCGGGGACATCGAGGGTCCTGGCCACGTCGAGGGCGCCTACCTCAGCCTCGACCAGGTCCCCGGATGGATCCAAACCCTGCCCGGGATCGAGCCCGATCTTGAGCGAGCCGTGCACGCCGCGTTGCAGCGTGTTTCCACCATCAAACCCAGCAAGAAGCGAGCCAAGGTCACCAAGCCCGCTTCGCGTGGCGCATTGCTGAAGATCATCGAAGCGGGAATCGCCAACCTTGACCGGTGGCAAAAGCAGGCGGCTATCGAGAGCCCTGAAGGGCCGCAACGGATCCGTGGTCTGGCCGGGTCTGGGAAGACCGTTGTCCTGGCACTCAAGGCCGCCTACTGGCATGCCCAGAACCCTGATTGGCGGATCGCGGTCACGTTCTCGTCTCGAGCGCTCTACCAGCAGATCGATGACCTGGTCACCAGATTCTCGTTCGAGCACAGCAACGACAAGCCCGATCCCGACCAACTCAAGATCATGCATTCGTGGGGATCCCGAGGTAGGGCCGGCGTGTACAGCACGATGGCTCAGGCTCTCGGCGTCGAGCCGCTCGACTTCCTGACTGCCCGCTCCAAGTACGGCATGGACGGCGCCTTTCAGGGAGCCTGCGAAGAACTCCTAGCGGTAGCTCTCGCGTCGCCTCACGTGCCCGAACTCTTCGACGCCGTGTTGATCGACGAAGCCCAGGATCTGCCGCCCCAGTTCTTCCAACTCGTCTACCTCTGCACGTCGGAACCCAAGCGCATCGTGTGGGGCTACGACGAGCTTCAACGCCTCTCCGAGGGCGCGATGCCAGGCACGGATGAGTTGTTCGGGACCGGCTCTCGCGGAGAGAGTCGGGTGACTCTGGAGGCAGCGCCCAACACACCACGCCGAGACATCGTCCTCCCCGTCTGCTACCGCAACAGCCCGTGGGCATTGGCCACAGCCCATGCGCTGGGCATCGGGGTGTACCGCAAGGGCGGACTGTTGCAGCATCCCGACGATCCGAAGCTATGGACCGAAATCGGCTACAACCTCATCAGTGGTCAACTCGAGGCCGGCGAACCCGTCACGCTGTCCCGGTCATCCGAAAGCACGCCCAAGTACTTCGCTGAGCACCTCACCAGCCAAGATGCCGTTGTGCTGCAGTCGTTCCCTGACGAAGTAACACAAGACGCTTGGGTGGCCGACCAGATCGCAATCAACGTATCCGACGACGAACTGGAACTCGATGACATCCTGATCGTGCTACCGGACACCTACCGCGCGAAGTCCCGCGGCCCGCGCCTGATGAAGGTGCTTCGGGAGAGGGGCATCGCATCGCATCAAGTCGGGGTAACCACTACCGCTGACGAGGTCTTCCGACCCGAATCTGTTGCCCTGGCCCACATCTTCCGGGCCAAGGGCAACGAAGCACCGATGGTCTACGTCCTCGACGCACAACACTGCGCCGCGCCCTTCAACGCCGTCACTCGCCGAAACACCTTGTTCACCGCTATCACGAGAAGCCGCGCGTGGGTCAGGATCTGTGGGCACGGGGAGGATATGGCCACAATCTCGAGCGAAGTCCAACAGGTCGTAGCCGACAACTTCCAGCTGAAGTTCCGGATCCCCACCGACGAAGACCTCACCCGGTTGCGCCACATCCATCGCGACCGGCCTGCACAGGACGAGGCCACGGTCAGGAGGAACACCGGCCGGCTGATTTCGTTCCTCGAAGCCGTCGACCGAGGTGAGATGGACGTTCACGACCTTCCTGATGACGTTCGCATCCGACTTGCCCAGCTTCAACAGGAACTGCCCGGTGGCGACGACTAGAGCGATCCACCAGCGGCTGCAAGCCCTGTTGTCCTCCCTCTTGGACGCAGGCTTGGCGTTGGAGGTGAACGCCCTGGCACTGACTCCCAGCCGTGTCACATGGCAGCACCAAGGCCAAGGGGCCTTCCTCGCCGACCGGCGTCACGCCACGATCGAGCAGTACCTTCATTGGCTCACGACTCGCGCGTACAGCGCCGTCCTCTTCGACGGCAGCCTCATCCAGGTCACCTACGACGTCGGAGCCAACCAAGTCAGTGGGCATCGGCTCGCATACATCCCTTGCCCATACGACCTGGACCTCACACTTCTCGATGACGGTTTCTCGGTCGAGGACCTGGTGCGCCTGTACGAGGAAAGTCCCGACCAGCCAGTGGCGCTGCGCTCCCACATTCGATTCGACTACGACCCTGGTGCGGCGAAAACCGGGCACCCGGCTGCCCACTTCACGATCAACTCCGCCGACTGCCGCATAGCGTGCGTGGCGCCGATACACATGAACCGCTTCATCGACTTCATCTTCCGCCACTTCTACCCGGACCAGTACCGGGCGCACCCAGGGATCTTCGAGAAGCCGGAGGCCCATATCTCGGCTCCGAGGATGGCTGAAGAAGACCGCGAGTCACCCCATCTCGCGTGGGCGACCGCTCCCTCGCCCAGCAGGTGAGCGAGGGACTGCCTCGTTCGGTCGAGACCTCACGCCATCTGTTGGCTGGTCGGGGTCCGCGCGAACCTATGCCCCACATGTTCCTATTCTGCGCCGAGCGGCGCGCGGGTGAAGT
>JAKOZM010000269.1 GCA_029779995.1 Actinomycetes bacterium | reverse complement strand
CCGACCATCGGCCTGGAGAACCTCCCCGGCCAGAGCGTCATGGCCAAGCTGGAGATCGCCTACCCGTGCTCCTGCGGTGAGGTCGTCCGCGCGGCCGTCATCCAGCCCACCGAGGCGTGGACCGACGCCACGGACGTCTCCTACCGGGTGGCCGACCTCGGCCGGCGCGCTCGGGAGCTCTGGGCCGGCCATATCCGAGGGGAGGCGTAGGTGGCGAACGCGAACAAGGCCAAGGGGGACCGTGCCGAGGCGGCCGTCCGAGATCTCATCCTGGAGTGGTTCCCCGAGAGCTGGAGGACCCGTGCCGGCTACGACGAGGACCGAGGGGACATTGTGCTGGACGTCCTCGGGGATCGGACTCTCATGGTGGCTATCCAGGTCAAGGACACGGCCGGCCGGCCCGGTACGCCCGAGATGGACGCCGTAGCCGAGCAGATCCGTAACGGGGGCTCTCGGTGGGGCGCCATATGGTGGAAACTCCGAGGAAAGTCCGATCCGCGCCGGTGGCAAGTCATCATGAGCGGGGCCGACTACCTGGCCCTCCTGGATCACGTCCGCAAGCTCCACCAGCACCTTGACGGCATCGGAGCGGACGGGGAGGCCCTCCTGTGATCGGCCGCATATTGTGCCGGCTCGGTTTCCACTCGTGGGACTACTACGGGTGCGCGTGGAGCCATGCGCCGGCGCCGATCCGTTGCGAGCGTTGCCGGCGGCTCATGTGACCGCCATCCTCGTGATCCTCGTGTTGCTGGCCGCCCTCGTGGTGGCACGGATAGTCCTGGCCCTCCTCCAGCCCGATAACGCGCTGGACCGGTGGCTGGATCGGCTCCGATGAGCCCGCGACGTAAACCACCCTCCGAGGCGGCCATCCAAGGGCGTTGGTCCACCAAGTACCGGCGTGAGCGTAAGCGGTTCCGTGCCATGTGCGAGAAGGTCGGCGTGCCCTGTCACCTGTGTGGAGACAAGATCGACTACTCCCTGGAGGACGGGATAGACCCGGACTCATTCGAGTGCGATCACTTCTACCCGGTGGAGACTCATCCCCAACTGGCCGAGGATCCGGCCAATTTTAGGGCGAGCCACAAGTCGTGTAATGGGTCCCGTGGATCCGATGAAGTCAAGCCCGTTCTGGGCGTACCGAGTAGGGAATGGTAGAGCACATGACCTGGAGATCCAACCCAATGAACGAGGACACAACCGTCGAGGCCACCGAGGAGGTAACCCGCAAGGGCGGCCCCCATATCCCGCGCTCGGCCAGGCGCGCTCGTAAGCGTCGTGTGGCCAAGGCGTTCACCAAGGCCGCCTACAAGGACCCACGTACGGCCCTAGCCCTCGGCGTACTGGACCCCGAGACCGAGGACTGGCACTACTACCTACCGCCCTCCCAGGAGCCCACGCCCATGGGCGCCCCGCTGGCCATCCGCCTGGAGGGTACCCACGCCGACGGGTACCACGTCCTGGACGGGGAGCCCACTCCCTCCATGCTCATGGCCAAGAGCACGGTGGCCAAGCTGACCAAGGAGTGGGGACTCACCGAGGCGGCATGGGTACGGATGCAAGGATGGCGCGACGTAATGGAGGTGAGCCACTCCGAGGGCGTGGTCTGCTACCAGCTCCATCCCCTGGCATGGGCGGATGAGGGACCCGATCCCAAGTACCTCCTGGCCGTCCTCGTTGACACCAAGGGACCCGAGGCACGGGCACCCAAGGACCGACCCCGAGAACTACCCACCCCACCCAAGGAGGACACCGCACAATGACGATCCCAACAGAGGCACCGCTACCCCGAGGTCCCTTCATGCTCACCCCTCGGCAGATCGCAACGCATGGGGGACACGAGCTCTCGGAGGTCCTCCTGGCCTTCGAGACCGGAGAGCTCCAGACCATCGGCGGCACCGAGACCCTCGTCCAGGCACGCCACGCCCGCGAGTGGAGCCTGGCACACCAGGCCGAGCCCGAGACCTCCGAGGAGACCCCGCCGGCGCCGGCCGCCGAGGCGCCCCCGGTGAACCCGCTCACGGGCAAGGTCCACCACGAGCTCCTCGTGGACCCTGTGACCGGGGACCGGCTGGAGTAGCTTCCAGGAGGGGGTGGGGGTCGCTGCCACTGGGTCGCGGCCTCCTCCCCAGCTCCGCCGGTTCCCTGGCTCTCGAAAAACGGGCGCCCTGAACAGGCAATATCCGGCCGGTCGGCGTTACCGTGCGAAAATGGCCCCAGCAACCGAGGAGGACAACATGGCCACCAACCCGATCCGCCGGCCCCAGACGTCGGCCCTGGAGCGGGCTCTCAAGGCCGCGCCGTGGCTCCACGGCGTCAAGGAGTACGAGGCGGGCGTGGCGTTGGCCAAGCTCATGGCCGGCCAGATAGACGACATGGTGGAGTCCCAAGAACCGGATCTCGTCAAGCTCATGCACATGCGCTCTATCCCCCGCTACCGCGAGGTCCTGGAGACCCTCGGGCTCACGCCGGCGTCCCACTCCCGCATGACGAGCGGGGGCTCGGCCGGCGCACCACCTCCCGCCGGCGGTGACGACGACGAGGACGACAAGGAGCCGGTGGCCAACCCTCTGGACGCCATGGTGGCCGAGGTGGAGAACGTCGTGAGCATGGCGGGCCGCCGGAACACATGAGCGCGCCCGTGCTGGAGGCAGAGATCCGAGGCTCCACCGAGCCCCGGGTCTACACGCCTCCCCTCCGCGAGCTGACGCCGGCCACGTCGCTCGGGTTCGCGGTCATTCGGTTCTCCCAGGAGATCCTCGGGATCGATCCCTACCCCTGGCAAAAATGGCTCTACGTCCACATGCTGGAGCTGAACGAGGACGGGACCCTCCGGTTCAAGGAGATCCACGTAACCATCGCTCGGCAGAACGGCAAGACGAGAACCCTAAAGACGTTCCTACTCTGGCGGTTGTTCGTCCACCAGCGGAAGAACCTCATTCTCGGCGCGGCCCAGAACCGAGGCGAGGCCCTGGCCACGTGGGCCGACACCAAGGAGGAGGCCCTGGAGACCCCGGTCCTGGCCGACAACATGCACCGGGGGAGCATGAAGTCCGGGAACGAGACGGTCCGGACGAGGTGGGGCTCCCGCTACATGGTGGTCACGCTCAAGGACGACGCCGGCCGAGGGAAAACAGCGGGGACCCTGTTCCTGGACGAGCTCCGCGAACATGAGACGTGGGGGGCCTGGAGCTCCCTCTCCTCCACCACGCTCGTCCCGCGTGACTCCATGATCGTTACCGCGTCCAACGCCGGCGACGTCAAGAGCGTGGTTCTCCGTGCCAAGCGCGACCACTGCCACGGCGCCATCACCCGAGGGGACACACGCCGGGAGACGGTGGGGTGGTTTGAGTGGAGCGCGCCCGACGGTTGTGAGTGCGACGACGTGGAGGCGTGGGCCATGGCGAACCCGTCCCTCGGGTACGGGATCACGGTGGCCGACCTCCGCGCCGAGCGGTCCAAGCCCGACAACGAGTTCCGGACTGAGAACCTGTGCCAGTGGGTGGACCTCCTGGAGTCGGGGATCATTCCGGCGCCGAACTGGCTGGCCGGCATGGACCGGACGAGCGGCGTGGGCGTGCCCGACGACGTGAGAGTCTCGGTCTCCCTTGACGTTTCATGGAAGCGCGACCGGGCCAGTATCGCGGTCGCGTTCGACCGTCCCGACGGTCGGCGCCACGTGGAGGTCGTGCTCTACACGCCGACCCCCGAGCGCGCTATTCGCTGGCTCCGCGACCGTCTCACGCTGAACGCCCGCCAGGCCAAGGCCGCCGGCCTCCCCGGACCGCAGAAGGGCGCGCCGTGGTTCGACGGCCGCGTGGCCGTCCAGGGGCGTGGGTGCCCAGCGGCGTCCCTCATCCCGGACATGGAGGCCGCCGGCCTGGAGGTTGTCCGTCTGGAGGGGCCGGCGTTGGCGAGCTCGGCCGGCAAGTTTTACGACCGCGTGGTGAACAAGGAGGACCCCGACCGCCCGGTGATCGCGCACCGAGGCCAGCCGATCCTAGACGAGGCGGTCCGGGGGACGATGGCACGCACGGCCGGCGACTCGTGGTTCCTAGACCGCAAGGGTTCACTGTCCGACGCCTCCCCCCTTGTAGCCTGTTCACAGGCGGATTGGCTACACGACCAGCCCGAGCCGGTGAAACGCCGGTCGGCATACGAGGACGGGGCCGACTTTGAAATGCTCTAGGAGGAGCCCGACGTGGGTGTAATGGACTGGATCCGGCCGTGGCGTTCCTCGGACCCCGGACACGGTGGAATGGTGACCTCGTGGCCGATTCTGGACTACCTGGAGGACTACGCCAACGGTAAGAGTGTCGATGATCTCTGGCGCGAACAGCCCCACCTCCGAACCGTAATCGGGTTCCTGACGCGC
>JAKOZM010000249.1 GCA_029779995.1 Actinomycetes bacterium | reverse complement strand
GGAGATGTCCTCCTCGGACGTTGCGGCGAAGTGGCCGCAGTATTGCTTGGACCAAGGCGCGGTGTCCCCGGCTGGTCTGATTGACCGTGACGAATGTACCAACTCCCCGCGTGTTCTCGCGGATTTTCGCCGTGATTGGAGGGGTTTCGGGCGTGTCGCGAGCGGATTTCATCGAATTTCAGAGCGATCCGCGGATTTTCGGGTCAAGTCCCGTGGTGTGGTGTCACTCCGGTTGTTCCCTGTGGTGGGTGGAGGGTCAGGCGGTGAGGTAGCGCTCGGGGCGGGGCTGCTCGGTGTGATCGTGCAGGGTATGGACGAGTTTGCGCATGGAGATGTCGGAGAAGTAGCGGCGTTCGCCGTAGGACCATTCCTCGTGCTGTTCTTGGAGGACGGCCCCGATGAGGCGGGTGACGGAGTCGCGGTCAGGGAAGATCTGGACGACGTCGGCGCGGCGTTTGATCTCGCGGTTGAGGCGCTCGATGGGGTTGTTCGACCACACCTTCTGCCAGTGCTCGCGGGGCAGCGGTGCGAACGCGGTGAGGTCGGGTTCGGCGGCCTCGAGCATGGTCGCGATCTCCGGGAATGAGCCGCGGAGGCTGTCGGTGACGGCCTGGTATTGCGCGGTGACGGCTTCGGTCGTGGTTTGCGCGAAGATCGTGGAGATCAGTGCGTTGACGGGCTTGGAGCGGGCCGAGCCGATCTTCTGGGTGACGTTGCGAGCGAAATGGACCCGGCATCTTTGCCACCCGGATCCGGGCAGGATCGCTTTGACCGCGGCTTTCAGGCCGGCGTGCGCGTCGCTGGTGACCAGGGTCACCCCGAGCGGGTCGGCGTCGGTGGCGACCTTGAGTCCCCGGTCGCGGAGGGAGCGGAGGAACTCGGTCCAGAAGTCGGTGGTCTCCGCGTCCCCGAGCGCCATCCCGAGGATCTCCCTCCTGCCGTCGCCGGAGACTCCGGTGGCCACGACGAGGGCTTGGGAGACGACCCGGCCGCGGTGGCGGACGTCGAGGTAGGTGGCGTCGAGGAACAGGTAAGGGAACCAGGTGTGATCGATCCGGCGGTGCAGGAACTCCTGCACCGCCTCGTCGATCTCCCCGCAGATCCGCGACACGGTCGACCTCGAGATGCCGGTGTCGTTGCCGAGCGCACGGACCAGCTGGTCGACCTTCCTGGTCGAGACTCCGTCGATCCAGGCCTGGCAGATGACCGCGTAGAGGGCTTTGTCGACCCGGCGACGCGGGTGCAGCAACGACGGGAAGAACGACCCCTCCCGCAGCTTCGGGATCTGAAGGTCCACCTCCCCGGCCGGGGTCGCGAGCGTCTTCGGGCGCACTCCGTTGCGGCGGGTCGTCCGCTCAGGAGACCGCTCGTGCGGGGCCGCGCCGATCTTCACGGTCGCTTCCGCGTTGATCAGGTCTTGCAGGCCGGCCTGCAGCATCCGGCGGAACACGTCCGAGTGGGCGAGGTCGGGGTCGGCGAGGACTTCGCCGATCAGGGTCGTCAAGGCAGACTGGTTCTGGGTCATCGTGGGATCCACTTCTTTGCTTCTTGGCGGAAACAACTGGGTATCCCACGGTGGCCCGTCATCGTCTACGACGACGAGGACCCCGCGGGAAGTGACACCACGCTATGGGACTCACCCGCGATCTAACCCCGCACCCCAACTCAGGAGGTGAACAGGGAGAGGTAGTTCTCTTGAGCGATCCCAAAGGCAATGAAGAATACGACGAGGCCCAGGATTGCTGACCCGACCAACGCGACCGTGGTCCACAACCACCGGCTACCCCGCACACGCGGCGGAGGAAAGCACGCAACAGCAATCGCACCTAACAATGGGACCGGGATGGCTGCCCATTCGAGCGCTTGTGCCGTGTAATAAATCGTCTCCTCAGCCGGCGTGGCGGGCCACGGGATATCCCCCTGCATCGTCCCGAAGAGAAAGCCGCTCGCCGCCGCCAAGACAGTCATAAGCAAGCCGACTGCGATCAGTGCCACCCAGGAACCACTCGA
>JAKOZM010000239.1 GCA_029779995.1 Actinomycetes bacterium | reverse complement strand
AACACCACAGCCCCCGCATGCGACACGACACCGGTTCCTGAACCATCTACCGACACTGACGGGTACGGCGACGTAGACTTACTCACCTGAATGGTGCTCCTCGATCTGGTCTGTTTGGAACCTTCGCAAGTTCAATCATCCCAGGTCAGGGCACCATTCTTTGTTAACGACACGGAATTACCGTGAAAGGCCCAGGCTAGGTTCCGCGCCATCGCTGCTTGACTCGCCGAGTCGAGCGTCTTGATCTCCGCAGGAATCCATCCCACACCGTCGTGGAGAATTGAATCAGGGCGACGGATGTCGTTGTCGCGCTCTACCGAGATGATCCGGTGATTGCCGGTGTCGCGCAGCCAATCGGCAGCAACCTTCTCCTTGGGCAGGAAGTGTCTGTCGGGCGAGCTTTCGGGTGCCAAAAACGGCGCCAGTTGCCGGTCAAGTCCCGCGTAGTGGTGTAGCTGATTGTGGTCCTTCGTAGGTGGTCAGGCAGGTAGTTGGATCAGCGGGTCGGTGTTCACCTCCGGCGTGTGGTCGGTGTCGGTGACGGTCAGCCGACAGCGGCTGAGCACTTCGAGGCCGAGGTAGCGGCGGCCTTCGGCCCATTCGTCGGTCTGCTCGGCCAGCACGGCGCCAATGAGACGGACGATGGCATCGTGGTTCGGGAAGATGCCTACGACGTCGGTGCGGCGCCGGATCTCGCGGTTGAGTCGTTCTGTGGGGTTGTTGGACCAGATCTGGCACCACACGTCATCAGGAAACGCGGCGAATGCCAGGAGATCTTCGCGGGCGTCACCGAGGTGTTCGGCCACTTCGGGTAGGCGGTCTTCGGTGTATTCGAGCAGCCGGTCGAACTGGGCGTTCACCGCCCCTGCCGTGGGCTGGTCATAGACGCTGTGGAGCATCGCTTTGACCGCTGGCCACATCGACTTCGGACACACCGCCATCAGATTCGCCGCGTAATGGGTGCGGCAGCGTTGCCAGGCAGCTCCGGGCAGGTTCGCCGCGATCGCCTCGACCAACCCGGCATGGGCATCAGAAGTCACCAGGCGGACCCCACCCAGGCCGCGGGCGACCAGGTCAGCGAAGAAGGTGTTCCACGACGCCTTGGTTTCGCTGGTGGCGACCTGCATGCCAAGCACTTCACGGTGCCCGTCACCATTGACTCCGGTGGCCAGCAGAACGACGGCTTTGACGACCTGCTTGTTCTCCCGGACCTTGATCGTCAGCGCATCAGCGGTGACGAACGTGAACGGGCCGGCCTCGTCCAGTCGGCGATGACAGAACGCTGCGACTTGTTCGTCGAGATCCTCGGCCATGCGCGAGACCTGCGACTTCGACAACGAATCGATGCCCAAAGTCTTGACCAGCTTGTCCATCCGGCGGGTCGAGACCCCGGCCAGGTAGCAGTCGGCCACGACGGTGATCAGCGCCGACTCGGCGCGCTTGCGGCGTTCGAGCAACCACTCGGGAAAATAGGTGCCAGAGCGCAGCTTCGGCACGGCGACGTCGATCGTGCCCACACGGGTATCGAGAGGCCGGTGCCGGTATCCGTTCCGGTGATTGATGCGGTCTTCGGACCGGCGGCCCCACTCGGCGCCGCACACAGCGTCGGCATCGGCGGAGAGCAGTGCGTTGATCATCGTCTGCAGCAGCTCACGCATCAGATCGGGCGAGGCCTCAGCCAGGGCTTGGCCAAGCAAGCCAGCAGGGTCGACAATGTGGGGTGCGGTCATCGTGATGACTCCGTTCGAGGATTCTGTGGAAGGTTGACTCGAAGGATCACACGGTGACCGCTTCCCTGCCCGACAGCTACACGCTGTCAGTTACGGTCCTGGTCACCGAGTTACACCACTCTATGGAGCACTACTTCAGTTGATCGCACGGGCAATTTCATGGGCCCCAAACAATCGGTTCTGGCTCCTGCCGGTTATCTCCACCAAGACCCCGTGGCTTACTAGCTTTGCTATCGCTTGATTGGCCGCTTCGAACGTCTTGCCTATTAGAATGCTTGCGGTTCGTACATCTATTACCGGGTATCCGATCAGGATCTCAGCAATCTCAATCGCTGAACCACGCATCCCGGCGGCGCGCAGCTCGGAAATCATACGATCACGAATCGCCATCAGATGCTGTATCTTATGCAAACCCTCGCGGGCTTGTACAGCTACCGCGTGCGCAAATAGCTCAACCCATGGACTGAAGTCGCCGGTAAGGGTCACATCCATCAACCCCCCTTGGTATTGATCGCGTCGGCTTTCAAACCATGGCGCAATGTTGAGAACGGGCCAGCGCAGCTCGCCCGCTTTCATGAGCTGAAGCATCGACACCAACCGACCCAGGCGCCCATTTCCGTCACCGAACGGGTGTAATGTCTCAAACTGGTAGTGAGCTATTGCTACTTTTGCGACGACCAATAGATCAGTTTCTGCGGCGACCCAGTCTTCCCACGCGCTCACGCCTGCCACCAACTGATCACCGGGCGGGCATGGAACGAATCTGGCCTGTTCGATTGGCCGGTTGTCGGCACCGATAGCGACCTGGTGTGGGCGAATATCGCCAGAGTCAGCAGTTTCACCGCGCGTTCCGCGAACAATCATGTGCTGAAGTGCGCCCAGGTACGCGCGACTGATACGACGGTCAGTGATCTGAGCGCAGGCGGCTTCTGTGGCTGCGACGTAGTTCCGAATCTCACGTTGCTCGGAAGACATCTGACGATCCTCTAGGAAGTCCGCTTCTAGCACATCGTCGAACGACGCGTAGGTACCTTCAAGGGCAGAGGTGCTGGCAGCCTCCTTGCGGATGATCGGACGAACCAGGATCTCGGGTCGTAGTAACTGAGCCACAGCTTCATCCAGTCGAGCGACAGCCGCACCGGCGGCGGCCGCCTTGGAGATGGCACGTGGCGTCAAGGAGGGCATCTCGGGGAGATCGTTAGGTAAGTAGGCCCAGTACTTCCACTCCTGCATCGTTCGTGGATCTATCCCCGAGATGGGCACCAGCTCGCCAATGGGAGACTCTCCGATCGCCTTCACGTCCATAATTCAAGATTAACTCAATTTGCTTGAATCACTCGCGCGGGGTGCAACGTAGCTTGAACGGTAGCCCGTCACGTTCAAGATATGTAACACTTGCTTGAATCACGCCCGTGCATGTTCGAGCATCTGATCGATTGCCCGAGTAGGAAGCGGCCTCGCTCGTTGACCCAGTAGAACCATCCACCAGGAGAGATTCCCATGTCACAGCACCATCCATCACGATCCTGGCGCGGTTGCGCCATGTGCAAACCACACAAGCGCCGTGGTGTCGGCCGCGCCGGACGTGACCCGTTCGCTGTTCGCCGGCGACTCGGTATCGCACGCCGCTACTCGCGTCACCACTGACCGTGGCCCGGCCGCCGCTGCCCCTGGGCACCTGGGGCAAGATCACCCGCACCGAGGTCGGACCCCGGCGGTGGCGGGCCCGCGCGAGCTACCGCGACTACGACGGCCGCACTCGCGTAGTCGAGCGCTTCGACACCAGCGGCGCCCGCGCCGAACGTAAACTCCTGGCCGCGCTCACCGACCGCGCCACGCCCGCGTCGAGACGCGGTATCACTCGGGACACCACCATCGTCGACCTCGCCGACGCATGGATCGCGGCACGCGAGGCCGAAGGAAACACTGAGACCGCAAACGATCACCATGTACCGGCAGTCCATCGACCGGCACGTCCTTCCAGCCCTCGCCGACGTGCGCGTCGGGGAAGCCACCACCGGCCTGCTCGACGCGGTCATCCGCGCCATCGCATCCACCTCGCAGGGCAAGACCGCGCGTGTCGTGCTCACCGGCATGCTCAGTATGGCCGCACGCCACGACGCCGTCGACCATAATCCAGTCCGCGAAACCACACCGCGGACCGTCGCGCCCGCGGCGGCGCGGGCGCTGACCGTCGACGAGGTCGCGCATCTGCGCCGCAATGTCACCTCGTGGGCCGGATCCAACCGCGCCGGACCCGCACGCGGAATGGATCTACCCGAGATCGTCGACCTGTTGCTGGGAACCGGCGCGCGCATCGGAGAGATCCTCGCGCTGCGTATCCCGGACTGCGCGCTCGGGGGCGACCCACCGACCGTCGAGATCACCGGCACTATCGTCGAAGGGAAGCGCCAGCCGGCGCCGAAAACCGACTACAGCTACCGCCGTTTGGTGTTGCCGGGGTTCGCCGCGACGGCGCTGCGCCGGCAGATCGGGCGCGGGCTGCCGACCGACGCCGACGAGCTGGTGTTCCCCTCACGCGTCGGCGGGCCGCGCACCCCGGCCAACGTGCGCAGGCAGCTGCGCGAAGCGCGCAAGGACCGGCCCGGCGACCCCACGGACACCACGTTCGACTGGGTGAGCCCAAAGGCGTTCCGCAAGACGGTGGCAACCGCGCTCGCCCGCGCGGAAGACATCGACACTGCGGCCGCGAGCTCGGGCACTCCGGGTCGGCCGTCACGCGCCGGCACTACCTGGAACGCGCCAGGCTCGGACCGGACGCCCGCGCGGCCCTCAGCGAGTTCTCGCCGGTGGTGGACGCGGGCTGAAAAACCCACCGAAAACCCACGGTTTACCCACTGAAAATGAATGAGAATCACCGCAAAAACTGCACACCTGCGAACAGCCGTACCTGTTTAGAACTTCTGTGACCTGCGCTGATGAGAATAATGGGAACGGTGAACGCCGCAGTACCCTGGCGAGGTTCTCGAACCGGATCTGGACCAGGTCGGCGGCGCCGGCCGCGTCGATCGGGAACGGCAGCTTGGCCGCGTCGACGAACCCGTGCACCAGCACCCCGGAACCGACATGGGTGGCGGTGGTGCCGTTTGACCGGATCACCCGGCAATCGGCGAACAGAATCCCGGCCGCGTCCTCGGTGCCGTTGGATGCGCCCGGAT
>JAKOZM010000234.1 GCA_029779995.1 Actinomycetes bacterium | reverse complement strand
CCGCTGCCGGCCACGACCGGCGTACTCCACGATCTGTACCGCCGTGGCCCCCGAACCGGTCCTCACCCGCCGAACAAATGCCACCCCACGACCCTACGACCCACGCCCTTAGTGCGTGAAATCCCGGCATTTCGAACAGAAAACACCTGATCAGAAGCACACCCCGTCAAGATCCGAAATCGGCGTGAGCCAAGTCAGGAGATGCGCCTCGCCGGCTGACGACGGGGTCGAAGGTCTGGTACTCAGCGGCCATCGTGGTCTACTTCACCGTTGTCGCCCTGGCCGTGGCCTTCAGTGGCACCGCGTTGCCCAAGGTGCCAGCCGTCGCCTTGGCACACGCCTTGATCGGCGCCTATGTCAGTGCTGTGACAGCCCTGCTGGTCTTCAGCCATGCCAGGGCCACGGGTCGGCGTGGTTACCTGTGGATCGCCATGACGTTCCTGTACATGGCGGTGGTTCTTGTGGCATTCCCCCTGTTCTTTCAGGGTGCCCTTGTTCCCGGTGAGCGAATCCTTGGGAACTCCGAGAGTGCATTCTCGCTCTATTACGCCTGGCACGTGGCGTTTCCGGTGGGTTTGACCGTGGCGGCCTGGCTGCTGTACTCCGACCGCCGCAGTCATCGCCGCCCCAGTCTGACCGGCGTGCAGGTGTGGCGGGGTCTCTTGATCGTCGTCGTTGCACTGGTAGCCACCTGGTTGCTGACTGCGGCGCTGCCCCAGCTCTCTGTTCTCGATGAGAATGGCGTCAAGTTGCGGACGGGAGTCGCGCTTGACGCGGTAGCCGTCGCCCTCGCGATGGTCTTCTTCGGGGTCGCTGTCTTCACCGCCCGCACGGGTTCGGTGATCGGACGCTGGCTGGCTGGCATGGCCCTGCTGGCGCTCGGGGAGTCCGTCGTGAGTCTGAGCGCCCTGACCCGCTACAGCATGGGCTGGTACTTCAGCCGGCTGCTGTGGCTGGTGGTGGTGAGTGCGCTGCTGGTTGCGTTGATCTGGAACCTCTCGCGAGTCGACCGCGCGAACACCCAACTGGCGACCGTCGACTCCCTCACCGGCGCTGATTCGCGCTTGGAGTTCCTCAGCAACGTGCACCGGGAGATCGCCCGCGCCCACACCACCGGCAGCCAGGTGGCCATGCTGTGGATCGACCTCGACGGGTTCAAGGGCATCAACGATCAGATGGGCCATCAGTACGGAGACGAGGTGCTGCGCCACGTCGTCGACCGGCTCGGCCAGCAGGTCCGGCTCAGCGACCATGTGGGCCGGCTCGGCGGTGACGAGTTCGGCGTGCTGATGTGCGACTACGAAGCCCGCGACCAGGTCCACAGTGTGGCGCGCCGCCTGCTGGCGGCCATGCGCGAGCCCATCAGGGTCGGGGATGCCGTAGTCCAGGTGACAGCAGCGATCGGCATCGCCACGGCCCCGCCCGATGCCACAACAGCCGAGGAACTGTTGCGCTCAGCTGATCTGGCCATGTACGCCGCCAAGCAGAGCGGCGGTGACTCATTCCAGCATTTCACCGCCACGATCGGGACGGAAGCGGTTGCCAAGGCCAGTCTGCGGCAGGCCCTTGCGGAGGCACTGCGGACCGGAGACTTCGTAGCGCACTACCAGCCGATCTACGAGGCTGACGGCATGCGCTTGGCCGCCGTCGAGGCGCTCGTGCGCTGGGTTCGGGATGGCGAGCCCGTGGCGGCAGGGGAGTTCGTGCCCTTCGCAGAGACCACGGGGCAGATCGTGGGGATCGGTCGCATCCTGATCGAGCGCGTCGCGCAGGACATGCCCCGGTGGATCGCCGAGCAGGACAAGGACTTCTTCGTGTGCCTGAACCTGTCGGTGAAGGAGCTCTCGGATCGCTACCTCGTCGACCTGATGGTCACCGGCCCGTTGAGCCAGTTCGCCCGCCGCATCATGGTTGAAGTGACCGAGTCGTTGGAGTTGCAGGAGAGCCCGGAAGCCGGTGCGAACCTAGAACGACTGCGCGACGCGGGTATGCGGATCGCCATCGATGATTTCGGCGCAGGGTTCTCGAACTTCACGAGGCTCGAGCAACTGCAACCTGCCCTACTGAAGATCGATCGTGCGCTGGTGCGGCGCGCCGGCAGCGAGATCGAAGGGGGCGTCGCTTTCCTCACTGCCGCAACCAGCGTCGCTGCATCGTTGAACTGCGACGTGGTGGCCGAGGGTGTGCAGACCCAGGGTGAGGCTCAGGTGGTCAAGTTGCTTGGAGTGCGCTACGTCCAGGGCTTCAGGTACGCCCGTCCAGCGCCGATCGAGGAGTGGTTGGACTCGGTCCACGCCTGATGGTGGCTACCCAACGATGACCTGCCGCTGGGCTCGCAGGGACATGACCAGCGCGATGATCCAGCCCACGATCGTCCAGCCGAGCAGTAGGTTCAGCCAGAAGACTCCCCAATGCGGGACGTCACGCACCGCGGCAATGGCCCACGGCAACATGTAGCCGGCCGTCAGGATGGCGACGATGATGGCCACCACCTTGGTGACGGTCCACGATCGGTCAGCAGATTCCACGTGCATGCTCATATGACCATGGTACGTGGGCGCTGTAACCCGCGCCTCGTGTGAGGCGGATGCGACAGGGGCTATTCGCAGTAGAGGGTGTAGTGCTGTCACGCGTCAGACTCAGTGGCAGGACAGTGCGTGCCCCTTCCGAGAGCCCGTGGTTGCGGGTGGGTGCTTGCGCTTCTTTGCGATGCCGGCAAGGGTGTCCGGATGTCCGCGCCCCGGCGGTTCGGGGTTGTCCCCAGGGCTGTGCGGCCGTCGGCCCGGAAATGTCAGAGGGTGTTTGTAGGTTTGGGGTGTCACCGAGGTTGGTGGCCATCAGCTCGTGGAGCGACGTCGCAGGGGAGCCTTGCCCCTGGTTTCGGCATCGACCGTCGTGGGTGGGGGTGTGTGCTGATGGGGTTCTTCGAGATTCCGGCCGCGGCGTTACGCCGCGCCCGGCTGGCCGATGAGTTGCCGGTGGAGATTCTGCCGGTGTTCCAGGAGTTGTCCGCGCTGGTGTTGGGTCTGCCGGATCCGGCCGATTTGAGTGTGGAGCAGCGCCTCGGCGCGGTGCAGGCCGCCGCCCGCCTGCAGACGATGCTGGAGGCCTACCAGACCCAGGTCGCCGGGGTGAGCGACGCGCAGCGGGATTCGCGGTT
>JAKOZM010000225.1 GCA_029779995.1 Actinomycetes bacterium | reverse complement strand
TCTGCTTGGTGACCGGAGGAGTCGGGGTGGGCGTAGGCCCGGGGTCGGGCGTGGTGCTCACGAGCGTGGCACTGGAGCTGGAGCCAAGGCAGCCGGGACCCGCCGGCGTGAAGGTCACCGCAATGCGATTCGTGCCTGCCGGGATAGGCAGTTCGCCGGCAGCCATGCCGGCCGTCACCGGGGTGACAACGCGATGGGCCGCGGTCTCGAAGAGCGCCGAACCCGTCTGGCAGGACGCCGGTGAGGTGACCTTCGCCTGCACCGTCCACGTGCCAGCGCTGCCCTGGGTGGGTCCTGCGTAGGCCACTGAGCTGGTCGGGAAACGGACCAGCGCGAACGTTGGGCGAGACGCCGCAGACGCCATGGCCGTGCCGACCGCCACATTTGAACCGTCGGCCTCGGTCAGCAGGTCGACGACGCCGTCGAAGCCCTGGTTCGATGCTCCGTCGGCAACTTGCGCGCCCACGTTGGTGGTCAGGCTGCCACCAGTGCCGAATGCCGGGTCGAGCTGGCCGTGCGCGCCGTACCGGACCAGCACCCAGTCGACTGGGCCCAGCAGGCTCTGACTGACGAAACCGGCACCCAGCAGCCCACCGTCGGCTTCGACCTCGAGCGTGCGTAAGACCGACTGATGCCAGGTCGGCACGCGGGTGATTGTGGAGCCGTTGGTCGCGAAGGACGTGTCCACACTCAGACTCGGGTTGAGCCGGGTCACCACCATGCCCACCTCTTCGGTCACGAGGTCCGCGGTGACCCCGGCGATGACCACCTTGCCGTCGGGCAGCAGCTCGCCGCCGTAGGCCGCGTTGAACCGGCCGTCGATGTCGACGATCGTCTTTGACTCCTGATGTACCGCGCCGTCACGCGTGAACTTGGCGACCGCGAAGTTGGCCGTCAGTGAGGAACCGTCGCCGTCCGAGCCGACCACGACGATCTCACCGCCTTTGCCCACGAAGACATCGAGCGGGATGTTGTTCGCCGCCGTCCCGGCGAAGCGTGTGGTGATCGTCCCCTGATCCCCGAATGTCGTGTCGAGAGAGCCGTCGGAGGTGAACGCGGCCAGGCCGAACATCTTGCCGGGCGGGTCCTGGGCCTTCACCGGCCCCGTCGCGATGATGTCGGAGCCATTCAGCGCAAGCGCGGTGATGCGGTCGTTGCGCATCACCTCCACCAGCGCCACGCCGGTCTGGTGCCCCTGACCCACGAACGAAGCGCCGAAGGCGGGATCGGGCACACCCTGCGGCGTGTAGCCGACCAAGGCGAAGACGGGGTTGTTGCCGGTTCCGATGTGCGGGTACTCGGCATCGCGATACCAGTAGGCGTAGCCACCGGCCACGATCGTGCCGTTGGGCAGCACCCGCACATCCGCGGCCTCAGAGTCCATCCCGTCGAGACCGACCTTGGTGGTCACGGTGCCGCTGCCATCAGTGCCGAAGGTGGTGTC
>JAKOZM010000224.1 GCA_029779995.1 Actinomycetes bacterium | reverse complement strand
CGCTCCCACCACAGGTCGTCGTAGTCGAACTGCGGGATCCGGTCGAGGTGGATGGCATTGATCGCCACCGTCCCGCCCTTGTCGAGGGCCTGCAACGCGGCGACCACGACATCCCCGCTCGGGGCAAACGTGATGGCGGCGTCCAACCGGACCGGTAGCGGTTTGTCGTAGGTCCCCGCCCAGGTCGCCCCGAGTTCCAGCGCTCGCTGCACCTCGGGCTCGGAACGGGTGACAACGTACGTCTCGCAGCCCCAGAACCGGGCGACTTGTAGCGCGATCGTCGCCGAAGCTCCGAAGCCGTAGAACCCGACGCGCTGGCCCGCCGAATCCGGGCCGACCCCCGCGACGCGTAGAGCGCGAAATCCGATCACACCACCGCACAGCAACGGCGCCAACGCGTGCGGATCGCCCTCCGGCAGTGGATGCACGAAATCCCGGTGCGCGGTCACCAGTTCCGCGTAACCACCGTCTCGATCCCATCCGGTGAAACGGGCCTGGTCGCATAGGTTCTCTCGACCGCTCAGGCAGAACCGGCAGTGGCCACAGGTCTGCGCCAGCCAGACCAGTCCTACCCGCCGACCGCTGTCGACCTCCGTGCCCACGACCTGGTGTCCCGGGATGATCGGAAGCTTGTGGGCAGCCAGATCCCCGCGCAGGATCTGCAGGTCGGTGCGGCAGACTGCGCTGGCGTCCACGCGGATCAGAACCTCGTCGGGACCGGGTTCGGGGTCCGGCCGCTCACCCGCTGCGATCTCGTTGACGGCCGTCATCGTCACTGCCCGCATGGGTCCGAGTGTTTCACCGCACGGCGGCACGGCTCAATCGGTCACGAATCGCCCTGCTCAGGGCGTCGACCGGTTCGGGCAGCACCGCCCAGATGTCCGACAGCCCCGCTGCATCGGCGTCTCGCAATGCCCGGTACAGCACTGCGGCGTACTCTCGCGGGTTGTTCGGGGAGGCCAGGCGGTGCACTCCGTCCGGCGTCGGAACATCCGAAAGCGCCAGCAATCCCGCACCCGCAACCGGCGTGCCGCGCAGGTGTACGGCGGCGCGAGGGGCGTAGTGCGAGGCCAGACCTCCGGGCGCCCGGACAGCCGATGGCCCGGTGTCGATAGCCATTCCCAGGTCGGACAGTTCCACCGCGCCCCAGCGCAGGACCCGTGGCGCTTCACCAGTGCAGTCCAGGATCGTGCTCTCCACCCCGACCGGGCAGTCGCCACCGTCCAGCACAACGTCCTGCGGGCCGAGCAGGTCGCCGATGTCGGCCAGCACGTCAGAGGCGCGGGTGGGGGACACCTGGCCGAACTGGTTCGCACTCGGCGCCGCAACCGGTCCCACTGCGTCGATCAACGCCAAGGCGACCGGATGCGCCGGACAGCGCAGCCCAACTGTGTCCTGGCCACCGGTCAGGAACCGGGGCACGTCGTCTGCGGCTGGCACGACCAGCGTCAGCGGACCTGGCCACAAAGCCTGCGCAAGGGAGGTGGCGTAGGCCGGTACCTGCATGCCCCATTCCTGCAGAGCCGAAGCATCCGCGACGTGCACGATCACTGGATGGTCCGCGGGGCGGCCTTTGATCGCGAACACCCGAGCGACCTCGGCCTGTTGCCGGGCACGGGCGGCCAGGCCGTACACAGTCTCCGTGGGCATCCCGACTACTCCACCGTCGCGCATCCGTTCGGCAGCCAGAAACACCGCGGCGGCGTCCACCGCGCCGTCATGCCACGCAAGAGTCACAGCGTCACCGGGCACAACCATCGATCGACCACATTGCTCCGTATCCGACTGCAGTTGTCGTAATCGATGGTGCCGATCGTGGGATCCACTTGTGACGGCGGCCTACCCGTGACGACCCAGACCTGTCGGGCGCCAGCCAGATCCCGCAGCAGCCAGTCCCGCATCGGTGTCGGCGTGAAATCCTTCTGCACCACGTGCACCGCCACATCGGGCGGCAGGTTCCCGGGCAGCAGGAACGTGCTCGGATACTGCCCGTCGACCAGCACCGCGTCGCCCGATTGCACGCGTGCGAATGCGCCGGGTTCCACCACGTACCACGACGTCCCGAACTCCACCCGGCGACTTGCGGCTGAGGTCGTGAGCACACCGGTGACCACCGCCAGTGCCAGGGTGAGTGCGGTGGTCACGCGATCGCTGCACCACAGACGCAGCGCCATCACGATGACCACAGCCGCGGCCATCTCGCCCGGGATCGCGTAGCGGATCACCCCGAACACGGCCAGCCACAGCACCAGACCCGACATCGTGAAGACAAGCACAGCCCACCCGGACCGGGTCATCCGGCGGGCGCCGGCGGCAATCAGCACGAGGGCCGCCAGCAGGATCAGCCAGCGCGGATCGCGGACCGGCAGGTCCAGGACTCGGGCCGTTCCGCGGGCCATGTCCCAGGGCCAGTGCAGCCAGCCTTGCAGGCCGGCGACGCCGTAGCGCTCGTCAGTGAGATTGGACGCGGGGAACCAGGGACTGCCGAAGACCGTGTTCCAGAACGGGAAGACGGGAGAGTCGTACGTCCGCCACAGTTGCCAGGCCCACGCGCCGCCCGTGACGACCCAGCCCACTGCCGCGCCGATCACCCACCAGAGCAGGCCGCGCCAACGCACGACCAGCAGCGCCAGCAGCAAGGCGAGCGCGAACGGCGCGCTGGTGTACTTCAGGCCTACTGCGGCACCTGCCAGTAGGCCCGCCAGCAGCGGTTGCTCCCGCAGCACGAGTAACAACCCGCCGAGCAGCATCGCAGCCAGCAGCACGTCGCTGTAGCTGGTGCCGAGCTCGCTGCGGAACCCTGCTCCCACCACAGCGAGCAGCGCCGCGGCTGTGCTGGTGGCCAGCCCACCATCGAGCACACGCACAGCGATCCGGCGAGTCACTACGGCTGCCACCCCTGCCAGCGCCCCCAACGCCGCCTGCGCCGCGACCGGGTGCAGCGAGGTCAGTAGGTAGAAGGGCACCTGCGGCAGCGGGTTCTGGAAGCGCCCGCCGTACAGGTCCGGGTCAGTGAAGCCGCCGTGGAACAACTGCCAGGGGTACCAGTAGTGGTACTGCAATTGATCCCAGTTGGCGTCCTGCTTCAACAGCGCGGCCACCGCTGCGCATCCGGCGATCAGCAGGGCATCGACCACCCACGACCACCGGCGCACCCGGCTATTGTGCCGTGGCTGTTCTCGGAATCCGTGAGCACGCCGGGCATCGCGGTGAGCGTTCCGAACGCCGAAAGCCCGCCCGCGGTGCTCACGGATGCCCCGTATGCTCACCGATTCGAACAGCAGCTACGAGCGGTAGACGTAGACCTCGGTGCCGACCTTCGAGGTGTTGTAGATCTTCTTCGCGTCCTTGAACACGCGCACGTTCACGCAGCCCAGCGAGGCGCCGTTGTAGCCGTCGCGGTGGAAGCCCGGAGAGTAGTGCACCGCCTGGCCGCCGCTGAAAAACAGTGAGTAAGGCATCGGGGTTCCGGCCAGAGCACTGATCAGGTAGCGCACCTTGGAGTAGACGCGGAACTTGCCGTTCCGGGTGGGTGTCTGCTCGGCGCCGAAGCGCACGTCGGTCACCAGTTGCTGCTTGCCGTTCTGCATCATCCGCAGAACCAGCTGCGTCTTGTCGATGCACAGCACGTGGCCGGTCTTGCACGCCTTGGGTAGCTTGCCGTTGCCATAGAGCTTGCGCAGTTTCAGCGCCTGGTGTTGCGTGACGATGCCGGTGGGCCAGTAGCCGAACTTGTCCTGGTAGGACTTGTACGCCTTGCGCGTCTGCTGGTCGAAGACGCCGGTGATCTCGGTCGGCTTGCCAATCCCGTTGAGTTGCTCCTGGATGCGCTGGACCGACTTGCCTGCCATGTCCGGCTTGATCTTGGCGTCGCCGGCGTAGACCTCGGCCAGCGTAGGAGCTTTGGTGGGCTCGGTGGGTGTCGCGTCCTCGGTGGGCAGCGCGAGGGCGGCGGCGGCAAACAGGTCGATCACCTGTCCATGGTCACCCGAGGCCGGTCTGCAGATCAACACCGGGCTGGTCGGCGTGTCCGAGGTGTGACCTTGGGCTCGCGCAATCCGTGAAGGCTGCCGCACGGCGTTTCATGTTCACCGATTGCCGATACGTTCACGGATCTGCCAGCCGCCGCCCGCTACCTTGACGCTCGTGGCGCAACTTCCGCTCGACCCGGATACAGGTGACGCGATCGGCCGCGGGCGCGAGTGGGACATCGCCCTCGTGGTGGCTGCCGGTGGCGCGATCGGTGGCGCCTCCCGCTACCTGCTCAATCAGGCCATGGGTGGTGGTCCGTGGGCGACGTTTACCGAGAACGTCCTCGGCAGTTTCCTGCTCGGCGCACTGATGGTCGTCGTGCTCGCCCGGCCCAGCCGCTACATCCGGCCCTTCCTCGGAGTCGGCGTGCTCGGCGGTTTCACGACGTTCTCGGCGTACATCATCGATACCCACGAACTCATCTCGGACGGCCGGACGCCACTGGCACTGCTCTATCTGTTCGGCAGCGTGGTCGCTGGGTTGCTGGCCTGTGCGGCAGGCATGATCCTCGTCCGGCGGCTGCTGTGATCTGGGTCGTGATGGTCGGTGCCGGTTTCGGTGCCGCCGCTCGCTACGCGCTGGACCGGCGGATGAGCCGGCACCCGAGCCTGTTCCCGCGCGGCACGTTCACGATCAACTTGCTGGGATCGTTCCTACTGGGATTCATTGTTGGAATCGCTCCAACGGCGGGTTTGATCGCGTTGCTCGGCACTGGCTTCTGCGGTGGCTTCACCACGTTCAGCACGTTCAGCTACGAACTGGTCAGGCTGGTCGAGGAGAACAAATTGCGGTCGGCTCTCAGCTACCTCGCTGCCAGCCTGGCCGTCGGTTTCTTGGCTGGTGGCGCCGGGATCTTCCTCGCCGGTCTGCCTTGACGAACTGAGCCTGCACGTCTGACACGAGCCTGCACCCCGGCCGCGGCTCAGCCCACCCGCCCGATGATCAGGTCGGCCACCAACCCGGTCCAGCCGGTCTGGTGGCTTGCCCCGAGCCCGGCGCCGTTGTCGCCGTGGAAGTACTCGTAGAACAGGGGCGCGAAACTCCAGCGCGGGTCGGTCTGGAACTTTTCGGTATCGCCGAAGACCGGCCGCCTGCCCTCGGCGTCCGGCAGGAAGACGGAGATCAGCCGGTGCCGCAGTTCTTCTGCCACTTCCTGCATGTTCGCCATCTCGCCGCTACCCGTCGGGCATTCAACTTGGAACGAGTCGCCGAGGTACATGTAGTACCGCTCCAGCGCCTCGATGATCAGGTGGTTGATCGGGAACCACACCGGACCGCGCCAGTTGGAATTGCCCCCGTACATCGCAGTAGCAGACTCGGCCGGCTCATAGTCGACCTGGAACGTCTGGCCGTCGATCGCCACCGAGAACGGCGCATCCTTGTGGCGGCGCGAAAGGCTGCGCAAACCGTGCGGGGACAGGAACGAGTCCTCGCTCAGAACCTCGAGCATGACCCGCCGCAACCGTTCTGGATCAAGCACCGTCAGTAGGAGTTTGTGCTGCTCGGGGGAGCGATAGACGAAGCCGGCCCGTCCCGAGTCGATCGTGTCCAGCCCGCGCCGGCGCAGGAAGTCCGCGAACCGTTCGTACAGCCGGGCGTTGCGCTCCAGTGCCCTGTCGGTCTCGATCCAGGCGGCGGCCAGGATTGGGATCAGACCGACGATCGAGCGCACGCGCAGCGGTTCCTGCGTACCGTCCGGACGCAGCAGCTGGTCGTAGAAGAACCCCTCCTGCCAATCCCACATCCCGCTTGCCGCCATGCCGTCCGTGATCGCGGCGAAGTGTTCGGCGAACTTCAATGCCATCGCGTCGTAGACCTCGTTGTGCTCGGCCAGGCGCAACGCGATCCGCAGCATGGTCAGGCAGTAGAAGGCCATCCAGGCCGTGCCGTCGGCCTGGGCCAAGCGGCACCCCTCGGGCAACTGCGAGCGGTTGATCGGCCCGATGTTGTCCAGGCCCAGGAACCCGCCCTGGAACACGTTGTTGCCCTCGGCGTCCACCCGGTTGACCCACCAGGTGAAGTTCATCAGCAACTTCTGGAAGACCTCCTCCAAGAACGGGTGGTCCTGACTGCCGTCGATCTCGAACACGCGCAATGCGGCCCAAGCGTGCACGGGCGGGTTGATGTCGTTGAAGTTCCATTCGTAAGCCGGCAGTGCGCCGTTGGGGTGCATGTACCACTCCCGGCACATCAGCAGCAGCTGGTACTTGGCGTACGACGGATCGATGTGGGTGAAGACCACCGTGTGGAAGGCGAGGTCCCACGCCGCGAACCACGGATACTCCCAGGCATCCGGCATCGACACGACGTCGTAAGCGTCGACGTGCTGCCACGTGTGGTTGCGGCGGGTTTCCGGTGGGGGCGGTGGCGGCTCGCCCGGGTCACCGGCCAGCCAGCGCTGGATGTCGTAGCGGTAGAACTGCTTGCTCCAGATCATCCCGGCGAAGGCCATTCGCATGGCCTTGAACTCCTCGGCCGGGCAGTTGTCCGGAGCCAGATCGCTGTAGTACTCGTCGGCCTCTGCCAGTCTGGTGGTGAACAACTCCTCGAAGTCCTTGCCGAAGGCCTCCGGGTTGCGCTTGTTCTCGGGGGACTTCCACAAGCGCAGCCGGATCTCCCGGGTCTCACCCGCCGGAACCGTCAGCCGGTACCACCACGCGCTCTTGGTCCCCCGGTTCTCTGGGTTCACGCTGTCCTCGCCCAAGCGCACGTGCCGGTCGATGCCGTCCTTCGGGAAGCGCGTGAGACTCTCCTGACCGAAGAGCAGTTCCTGGTTCGTCTCGTTGTTGCACAACAACGGTTTCGGCAGCGAGCCGTCGGGTAGCGGGCCTGGGTCCAGGTGGTAGGTGCCCGAGCGCCAGTGCGTGGCGATGAGGGCGCCGGAGTCCAGCCGGATCTCGGGAACGGGGTGGCCACGGCCCCAGCCCCATGTGTTGCGGAACCACAACGAGGGCAGCACGTCGAGGGTCGCTTCGTCTGGCCCGGCGTTGGTGATCGTGATCCGGATGCTGATGTCGGTCGGCGTGGCTTTGGCGTAATCGACGTCAACGACCCAGTACCGATCGTCGTCGAAGACGCCGGTGTCGATCAGCTCGAATTCCCGCTCGGTCCGGTCTCGTTGTGCGTTGGTCTGGATCAGGTCGTCGTACGGGAACTCCGCCTGCGGGTAGTGGTAGCGCCAACGCAGCCAGGCCTGGGAGGGGGTGGCGTCGCGGTACCAGTAGTACTCCTTGACGTCCTCGCCGTGATTGCCCTGACCGCTGGCCAGACCGAAGAGGCGCTCCTTGAGAATCCGGTCCTTGCCGTTCCACAAGGCCACGGCGAAGCAGGTGTCCTGCAGCAGGTCGGACAGTCCCGCCAGGCCGTCCTCGCTCCAGCGGAAAACGCGGGCATGGGCGTGGTCGAACGGGAAATAGTTCCACGCATCGCCGTCGGCCGAGTAGTCCTCACGCACGGTTCCCCACGCCCGCTCCGACAGGTAGGGCCCCCACTGATACCAGGGCCCGGCCTCCTCCGGGCCGTGCGCGATTCCGCCGGCCGCGCGCATGCGCTCGTACTCGCTCACGTGCGCGAGGCTAACCCGCGGGCGCGTTTGATTGCGCCGCGAGCGATGTGCCCACCGGGTCACCTTGTTGTCTGCGTGGCACATGGGATAACGGGCGCGTCAGAACGATGTGCCCATCGGGCGAGATTTCTGCCCCTGTGGCACATCGCTCGACAGTGTTACCGTGCCGCCATGCCGAAGAAGAGCGGAACGTTCAGCGACGACGAGAAGGCCGCGATGCAGGAGGCGGTCAAGGAGCGCAAGGCCGGCAAGTCCAACGGACTGCAGGACGTGCTCGACAAGATCGCCGAGATGGAGGGGCTGGATCAGCAGATCGCGCAGCGCCTGCACGAGATCGTCGGCGACGTCGCTCCGGAGCTGGCTCCCCGCACTTGGTACGGAATGCCGGCCTACACGAAGAACGGCAAGGTGACCGTGTTTTTCAAGCCGGCCGGCAAGTTCAAGAGCCGCTACGCCACGCTCGGTTTCGAAGAAGCCGCGGCGCTGGACGAGGGCGACATGTGGTCGACCTCATACGCGGTTGTGGCCATGAACGGCGAGGTCGCTGCCCGTATTGCGGAGCTGGTGCGCCGGGCTGCAGCCTGAGGCCTGCACGCGTGCCCGATTGCTCAGTCTGTGACCGTTCGAAACAGGCGCAAACTGAACAAATGGGCACCTCTGTTTCCTAATGAGCAAACACGTTTCGGAGTCCCGCGTTCACCCAGGGCGAAGGGGGGAAGGCCCGAACAGCGGTCGTGGTTGTCGTAGCCGAAGACTAAAGTGAAGGTCTTGCCGACCTAGGGAGTCAGCGGATGTTCGAGAGGTTTACCGACCGGGCCCGTCGGGTTGTGGTGCTCGCGCAGGAAGAGGCGCGCATGCTCAACCACAACTACATCGGGACCGAGCACATCCTGCTCGGCCTGATCCACGAGGGTGAAGGCGTCGCAGCGAAAGCGCTCGAGAGCCTGAACATCTCGCTGGATGCCGTGCGCCAGCAGGTCGAGGAGATGATCGGCCAGGGCCAGCAGGCGCCCAGCGGTCACATCCCGTTCACGCCGCGCGCCAAGAAGGTGCTTGAGTTGAGCCTGCGCGAGGCGCTGCAGCTGGGCCACAACTACATCGGCACCGAGCACATCCTGCTCGGCCTGATCCGCGAGGGCGAGGGCGTCGCCGCGCAGGTGCTGGTCAAGCTGGGCGCCGACCTGAACAAGGTCCGTCAGCAGGTCATTCAGCTGCTGTCCGGCTACCAGGGCAAGGAGCCCGCGACCGCCGGCGGTCCCCAAGAGGGAACCCCCTCATCCTCACTGGTGCTCGACCAGTTCGGCCGCAACCTCACGCAAGCCGCTAGAGAGGGCAAGCTCGACCCGGTTATCGGGCGCGAGAAGGAGATCGAGCGGGTCATGCAGGTACTGTCCCGCCGCACCAAGAACAACCCCGTCCTGATCGGCGAGCCCGGCGTCGGCAAGACCGCTGTGGTCGAGGGCCTTGCGCAGATGATCGTGCGCAACGAGGTCCCCGAGACGCTGAAGGACAAGCAGCTGTACACCCTCGACCTCGGCGCCCTGGTCGCCGGCAGCCGCTACCGCGGTGACTTCGAGGAGCGGCTGAAGAAGGTGCTCAAGGAGATCCGCACCCGCGGCGACATCATCCTGTTCATCGACGAGATGCACACCCTGGTGGGTGCTGGTGCTGCTGAAGGCGCGATCGACGCCGCCAGCATCCTCAAGCCCATGCTGGCCCGTGGTGAACTGCAGACCATTGGCGCCACGACCCTGGACGAGTACCGCAAGTACGTCGAGAAGGACGCCGCGCTGGAGCGCCGGTTCCAGCCGATCCAGGTCGCCGAGCCGACGCTGGCTCACACGATCGAGATCCTCAAGGGCCTGCGCGACCGCTACGAGAACCACCACCGCGTGACCATCACCGACTCTGCGCTGGTGGCCTCCGCGACGCTGGCCGACCGCTACATCAACGACCGGTTCCTGCCGGACAAGGCGATCGACCTGATCGACGAGGCCGGCTCCCGGCTGCGCATCCGCCGGATGACGGCACCACCGGACTTGCGCGAACTCGATGAGCGGATCGCCGGCGTGCGCCGCGAGAAGGAGTCCGCGATCGACGAGCAGGACTTCGAGAAGGCTGCATCACGGCGCGACAAGGAGAAGAACCTGATGGCCGAGCGCGCCGAGCGCGAGCGGCAGTGGATGGCCGGCGACATGGACGTCGTGGCCCAGGTCGACGACGAGCTGATCGCCGAGGTGCTGGCCACCGCGACCGGCATCCCGATCTTCAAGCTCACCGAGGAGGAGTCGCAGCGGCTGCTCAAAATGGAGGACGAGCTGCACAAGCGCGTCATCGGCCAGGAGCAGGCCATACACGCGCTGAGCCAGGCGATCCGCCGCACCCGGGCCGGGTTGAAGGACCCGAAGCGTCCCGGCGGTTCGTTCATCTTCGCCGGCCCGTCCGGTGTCGGTAAGACCGAGTTGAGCAAGACGCTGGCGGAGTTCCTGTTCGGCGACGAGGACAGCCTCATCAGCCTGGACATGAGCGAGTTCTCCGAGAAGCACACCGTGTCCCGGCTGTTCGGTTCGCCCCCCGGCTACGTCGGTTACGACGAGGGTGGCCAGCTGACCGAGAAGGTCCGGCGCAAGCCGTTCAGCGTGGTGCTGTTCGACGAGGTCGAGAAGGCCCACCCGGACATCTTCAACTCGCTGCTGCAGATCCTGGAGGACGGCCGGCTGACCGACTCCCAGGGCCGCGTCGTGGACTTCAAGAACACCGTGATCATCATGACCACGAACTTGGGGACCCGGGACATCGCCCGTGGCGTGAACCTCGGCTTCGCGAATGAGGACGACACCAAGACGTCATATGAGCGGATGAAGGCCAAGGTCAATGAGGAGCTCAAGAACCACTTCCGTCCCGAGTTCCTCAACCGCATCGATGACATCATCGTTTTCCACCAGCTGACGCGTGCTGAGATCGTTCAGATCGTGGACCTCATGATCGCCAAGCTCGACGAGCGGCTGCGGGACAAGGACATGGGCATCGAGCTCACCCAGGCGGCCAAGGATGCCTTGGCGCTGCGCGGCTACGACCCGGTGTTGGGAGCGCGGCCGCTACGCCGCACGATCCAGCGCGATATCGAGGATGCCTTGAGCGAGCAGATCCTGTTCGGGGAGCTGCGTCCGGGGCAGATCGTTCTGGTCGATGCCGAGGGCGAGGGCACGAATGCCGTGTTCACGTTCAAGGGAACAGACGCTTCGCCGGCTCCGGACCTCCCGCCGGTGGAGGCGGCTGAGGGCTGATCGGTAGCGGTTGGGGCCATGAGCGTGCACATTGAACGATGGTGGCCCCAACTGAGTGCTTCGATCCAGGAATGGCTGATCGCGAACAACGGGGACTCCTTGCCCCCTTCGGTCTGCCATGCCATAACCGCAGTCGGGGGCACTGTGCAGGCCTCCCACCTCACAGATTCTGAGACCGGCTGGATAGAAGCGCTGGCCAACGGCGAGACGTCAACGGGGTAGGGACCACTGGTGGTCGCGCACGATCAGGCCGTCGGCCAGCAAGCCGTCGAGGGCGCGCTGCAACTGCGCGGCGTCGTGCCACTCGAATTCCGAGACCGGCCCGGCCCGCAGCATCTCCAGCACTGCGCCACGTGCCTGCCGGTCGGTCCCCTCGTAGGTCTGGGTGCGGCCCACGCTGCCCGATGGCACCCAGTCGCAGAGGTCGGCCAGGGGGCACTGCGGGCAGGCAGGGGACCGGGCGGTGCAGACCAGCGCGCCGAACTCCATGCTGGCCGCCGCCCACAGCGGCCGCGGGACGTCGATGGGCAGTGCCGAGATGACCGCGCGTTCGGCGGCACTGTAGGTCGGGGCGGGGTCCGCGCCTGTGAGGACACGGATCAGGAAGCGCCGGACGTTGATGTCCACGACAGTGCTGTCCCGGCCGTAGGCGAAGGCCGCCACTGCAGCGGCGGTGTACTCCCCGACGCCCGGCAGCCGCCGCAGATCGTGTTCGGTGTCCGGGACGGCACCTGCGAACTCGTCGCGCATCATGACAGCGGCCTCGTGCAGGCGTTTGGCCCGGCGCGGGTAACCCAGCCGGCCCCACATCCGGATGGCCTCGCCGAGGCTGTCGTCGGCCAGATCGGTGGGGGTCGGCCACCTGGCGATCCAGGCCTGCCAGGCGGGCAGTACCCGGCTGACCGGGGTCTGTTGCAGCATGATCTCGCTGACGTAGACCCCCCAGGGATCGGCGCGGCGCCAGGGCAGATCGCGGCGGTGCGTCTCGAACCAGTGTGCGACCCGTTGATCTAGCAGCGCCACGCACACAATTGTGCACGGACCCGCCCACATGACCGCGCAGGGTGTTTGCTTACGGTTTGTTCCATGAGTTCCTTGTTGAATCCGGTCGGTCCCGAGCCAGCCAGCGTGTACTGGCGGCGCCGGATCGTGGTGATCCTGGGAATCCTGGTGGTGCTGTTCCTGCTGTGGACACTGATAAAGCCCAGCGGGGCGGAGCCGGCAGCCGATGCCTCACCGAGCCCGTTGCCCACGCTGGCCACCACCAGCCCCAGCCCTGCGCCCAGCGCTTCACAGGCCTCAGGTGCCCCGTGTGAGGACACTGACATCGAGGTGACGGTCACCAGCGAGCAGTCCGCGTTCCCGCTGGGAACCCCATCGTCGTTCGTGATGAAGATCGCCAACAACGGGGCGGTGGCATGCAGCCGGGATGTGGGGCCAGCAGCCAATACTTTCACCGTCACGTCGGGCGGGTTCGACGTGTGGTCCTCCGATGCCTGTGCGCCGAGCACCGACACGCAGGTGGAACAGATCCCGGCTGGGGAGGCGTTCGCTGTGAAGGGCACGTGGGATGGCACTGTCAGCGCCAACGGCTGCGGGGCGAGTGCGACTGCGGCCGAAGCCGGCTCCTATCAGGTGGTCGCGACCAATGGTGGCGTGTCCAGCGAGCCCGTGAGCTTCGCGATCGGCTGACCGACCTACTGGTAACGGTCGAGGATCGAGGACTCGGCCAGCCGGGACAGGGCGTCGCGGACACCGCGCGCCCTGGCCTCCCCGACTCCCTCGACCGACTGCAGGTCGTCGATACTGGCCGCCAGCAGTTTCTGCAGGGACCCGAAGTGCTCGATCAGGCGCTGCACGACGGTCTCCGGCAGCCGCGGCACCCGGCCCAGCAGGCGGTAGCCGCGCGGGCTCAACGCCAGATCCAGGCCTTCGATGTCCCACGCCAGCCCCATCAACGCGCCCAGCGCCTGCAGGTCCACCAGCGATGCGTCATCGGCCTGATCGAGAGCGGTGATGGTCGTGTCGTACGCCCAGGGATCCGGCAGGTAGTCGCGCAGCAGCAGCACCTGATCCCCGCTCACCCCGCTGACGACCTCCTGAAGCTGCAGGTCAAGCAACCGGCCGTCGACCCCGAGCTCGGCGACGTACTCGTCGATCTCGGCGGACATCCGCCGGACCATCTCCAGGCGCTGGGTGACCAGCAGGACATCGCGTACGGTGACGAGATCCTCCACCTCCAGAGCGGACAGGGTCCCGCCCACCTCGTCCAACCGGTGGCGGTACCGCTCCAAGGTGGCCAGGGCCTGGTTGGCCTTGCCGAGGATCACCGTGGAATCCTCCAGGACCTTGCGCTGGTCCTCGTAGTACAGGGCGATCGTGTGCATGGACTTGCTGACGCTGATCACCGGGTAGCCGGTCTGCACGGCCACCCGCTCGGCGGTGCGGTGGCGGGTCCCGGTCTCCTGGGTGGGGATGGCGGGATCGGGCAGCAGTTGCACGGCGGCGCGAACGATGCGGGTGGCGTTGCGGTCCAGGATGACCGCGCCGTCCATCTTGGCCAGTTCCCGCAGGCCCGTCGCGGTGAACTCCACGTCCATCCCGAAGCCGCCGCCGGACATCGACTCCACCACATCGTTGTTGCCCAGCACGATCAGGCCCCCGGTCCGACCGCGCAGGATCCGCTCCAGACCCTCCCGCAGGGCGGTGCCCGGCGCGACCTGAGCCAGCACCGACCGCATTCGTGCTGCTCGCTCCATGTGCACCTCCCTCGTTGAAGGTAATTATCACCTGCCGGCCGCTAGAAGGGTGCGTCGACCGATCGCAGTGCCGGTTGCTCAGTGCGTGGCGCGCGCAGAACCGCGGCCATGAGGTCCGCCAGCCGATGCACTGGTTGTACCGACAACCCCTCCGCCGCGCGCACGACATCTGGATGATTGCCGGCATCGGCCGGTATCACCACCTGTTTGAACCCCAGCCGGGCAGCCTCGATGATTCGCTTGGCCGTGCCTGGGACGACCCGCAGATCCCCGGACAACGTCACCTCCCCGATCGCCACCGTGTCGGCCCACAGCGGTGCGTCCATGCGAGCCGAGGCCACGGCCAAGCAGATCGCGAGGTCGGCCCCGGGATCGCTGATCCGCGCCCCACCCACGGTCGCGCTGTACACGTCCCGGCTCGACAGCCCGAGCGTGCCGGCCTTGTCCGTCACCGTGACCAGCATGGTGGTGCGGTTGACGTCCAGGCCGGTCGCTGAGCGGCGCACCGTGGGGTTCCCGGTCATCGCCACGAGGGCCTGCACCTCCGCCAGCAGGGGGCGCCTGCCCTCCATAGTCACCGTCAGGCAACTGCCCGGCACCGGCTGCTCGTGGACCTTGCGGAAGAGGTAGCTGGGATCGGCCACCTCCCGCAGGCCGTCCTCGTCATGCTCAAAACAGGCCACGTCGTCGGTGGGGCCGAACCGGTTCTTCACCGAGCGCAGCATGCGCAGGCTGGAGGTGCGGTCACCCTCGAACGTGACGACCGTGTCCACCAGATGTTCCAGGGCGCGCGGGCCGGCCACGGAGTTCTCCCGAGTCGACTGGCCTACCAGCAAGGTGGGCAGGCCGCGGCCCTTGGCCCATTGGGTGATGACCTGGGTGACCTCATGAACCTGCGCCACCCCGCCGGCCCGCGAGTCGATCGCGGAGGTGGCGATGGTCTGCACGGAGTCCACGATCAGCAGGACCGGGTTCAGCGACTTCACATGCGCCAGCACCTGCTCCAGTTCAGTCTCGTCGGCGACCAGCAGCCGATCGTGCAGCGCGCCGATCCGGCGCGCGCGCAACCCGATCTGCTCGGCCGACTCCTCGCCGGATACGTACAGCACGGTGCCCGTCGATGCCGCCATCCGATGCCCGACGTCGAGCAGCAGCGTGGATTTGCCCACGCCTGGCTCCCCGGCCACCAGGACGACCTGCCCCGCCACCAGCCCGCCGCCGAGCACCCGGTCGAACTCCCCGATCCCGGTGCTGCGCCGCTGCCGGGTCGACTCCTGCAGGTCCACCACCCGCCGCGCCGACCGGAAGGGAGCGTCATGCGCGCCGCGACTGCGCGTGCCGGCCTTGGGCTTCTCGGTGGGTGCGCACTCCTGCAGAGTCCCGAAGCTGTCACAGGTCGAGCACTTGCCCAACCATTTGCCCGTCCGGGCGCCGCACTCGCTGCACTGATACTCGGTTTTCGCCACGGTCGCCACACTATGTATCAGGTCTGACAAACCGCCCCGACGACGCGAACCGGTTGTGGAAAGACCCGCTACGCGTCCGGATCGGCGGGGTGGCGGGCCACGTCCAGAGCCCGCCGCCTCGCCGCTTCCCGGCGCTCACACGCGGTCACCAGGACGTCGTAGGCCGGCCGTCCCATCAACTCGACCAGCCCGTCGCGCTCGGTGATGTACACCGGCTCGGTTGCCACATGCGCCTGCGTGTTCCCTGAGCAGTACCAGTGCAGGTCATGACCACCCGGACCCCAGCCACGCCGGTCGTACTCCCCGATGCCCACCACCTGCACCTGCGTGCCGTCCGGGCGCTCCACGTTGTCGAACGTGCGCCGGATCGGCAACTGCCAGCAGACGTCGGGTTTGCTCTGCACCGGCGAGACACCTTCCCGGACGGCGAGGTTGTGCAGGGCGCAGCCGGCACCGCCGGGGAAGCCCGGACGGTTCAAGAAGATGCACGCGCCGTCCACCACCCGGGTCTGTTTGCTGCCCTCGGGATCCTTCATCACGATCCCTTTGCGCTGCCCCACTGCGTGGAACTGCCAGTCCTGTGGGCTCAGCCGGGCCGCCCACGATTCCACACGTTGCCGATCGTCCTTGTCGCTGAAGTGGGCGCCGAGCGTGCAGCAACCACCGTCGGGCATGTGCTCGCTGATCCCGCCACAGCCTTTGCCGAAGATGCAGGTCCATCTGCTCGTCAGCCAGGTCAGGTCACACCGGAAGACGCGATCGTCGTCGGCGGGATCGGGGAACTCCAGCCAGTCGCGGGGGAAGTCCAAAGGCACTTCGGGCACCGGCCCAGCGTAGGCGCTACGACCGGTGCCCGGCACATGACCCACCGGCACGCCCCTACGCTTGATCCATGCGACTCGGCGTCCTGGATATCGGATCGAACACCGTGCATTTGCTCGTCGTCGACGGCTACCACGGCGCAGCGCCGGTCCCGGCGGTCTCGCACAAGGTCGAATTGCGGCTCGCTGAACACCTGCGCGCCGATGGCGGCATCGACGACTCGGCCGTGCAGACCCTGATCGACTTCATCGAGAAGTCACTGGAAGTGGCCGAGGACGCCGGGGTCACCGAGGTCGTGGCCTTCGCGACCAGCGCCATCCGGGAAGCCCCGAACGGGGACGCGGTGCTGGCTGAGGTGAACAAGCGCACCGGCGTCAGCGTGGACCTGATGAGCGGCGAGCGGGAGTCCCGGGTGACCTTCCTCGCGGCGCGCCGCTGGTTCGGCTGGTCCAGCGGACAACTGCTGCTGGTCGACATCGGGGGTGGCTCGCTGGAGTTGGCGATCGGAGCCGACGAGGAGCCCGATGCGGCACTGTCGCTGCCGCTGGGTGCCGGCCGGCTGACCCGGGACTGGCTGCCCGACGACCCGCCGTCGCCCAAGCAGATCAAGAAACTGCGCAAACACGTGCGCGCCGAGGTGGCAAACGTTGCGGTCCGCCTCAACCGGTACGGCCAGCCGGAGCTCAGTGTCGCCACCAGCAAGACCCTGCGGCAGCTGGCGCGGATCACCGGGGCGCCCTCGCGCGACGAGGGCCTGTACATCCGCCGGGTGCTGACCCGGGAGGCACTGGCGTTGTGGACCCCCAAGATCGCCGAGATGCCGTCGGCCAAACGCACCGACCTGCCGGGAGTCTCAGTGGGACGGGCCAGGCAACTGGTGGCCGGTGCGGTGGTGGCCGAGGCCGTGATGGACATCTTCGGGATCGAGGAGTTGCAGATCTGCCCGTGGGCACTGCGCGAAGGTGTCATCCTGGAGAAACTGGACGCACTGCCCGAGTAGGTCGACCCTCGGCGACTGGTACCCGCCTCGTTACCCTTGACTGGTGAGTAGTCCGGGTAGGCCGAGGATCAAGGTCGCGCTGTCCAGCGTCTCCGTCTATCCGGAGTCCACGGCGGCGGCCTTCGAGATGGCCTCCCGGCTCGGCTATGACGGGGTCGAAGTCATGGTCATGAATGATGCTGTGTCGCAGGATCCCGAGGCCCTGCGCCGGCTCAGCGAGCATTACAGCACGCCGATCCTGGCGGTGCATGCCCCGTGTCTGCTCATCACACAGCGCGTCTGGGGCACCGACCCCTGGGCCAAACTGGTGCGCGCCCGCGAGGCCGCCGAGACCCTCAGCGCGAACACGGTCGTGGTCCATCCACCCTTCCGGTGGCAGCGTGATTACGCCCGGGAGTTCCTGCGGGGCCTGCGCCGGATGCAGGACGAGACCGACATCCGGTTCGCGGTTGAGAACATGTACCCGTGGCGGGCCGGCGGCCGGGAGCTGGCCGCCTACGCGCCGGGCTGGGACATCCGCGAGGAGGACTACCCGCACACCACGCTGGACCTGTCGCACACCGCCGTGGCGGGAGTCGACGCCCGCGAGATGGTGGTCGACCTCGGCTCGTCGTTGGCGCACATCCATCTGGCCGACGGGTCGGGCAGCAACCGTGACGAGCACCTGATCCCCGGCCGCGGGACACAGGCCTGCGGGGATGTGCTCGACGATCTGGTGGACGGCGGTTTCGACGGGGTGGTCGTGATTGAGGTGAGCACCCGCAAGGCCGCGAATCGCACGGAACGCGAGCGCGATCTGGTCGAGGCGCTGGCCTTCGCCCGGTTACACCTCGATGAGCCGGCCCGCCCCATTTCCTAGGCGTCTCGCACCGCCTGTGACACCGGCCACACCCTGGGTGCCGAATCGCACGACGGGTTTCGGGTAGCACGAGTGTGTGCGGACATTACTGCCAACTGGCAATAGGCTGAATGCTATGGGAACCGATGACGTCCGGGACGCGCTGCTGGACTCCGCCCGGGCTGCCTTTCACGCGCGCGGCTACGTGCGCACCTCGATGAAGGGTGTGGCGGTGGCCGCTGGCGTGGCACCGGAGGTCGTGAACCGCTACTGGAACTCCAAGGAGTCGTTGTTCGCCGCCGCGATGCGTCTGCCGTTCGACCCGGCCAGCGCCGTGCCCGAACTGGTGGCGCCGGGCCTTGACGGGATGGGTGAGCGGCTCACCCGGGCGACATTGGACATGCTGGCGGACGAGGACACCCGCAACGATCTCATCTCCCTGTTCCAGGCTGGTGCCTCCACAGCCAAGGCGGCCAAAGGGATGCAGGTCTTCCTGGAGCAGTCCATCGTAGACCGGCTCGTGCGCTACATCGGTGTCCCGGACGCCCGCCTGCGCGTGAATCTGATCATGAGCTATCTGCTCGGCGTGGCGACCTCACGCTACGTACTCAGGCTGGAGCCGCTGGCCTCGATGGCCGAGGACGACGTCGTGAAACTGGTGGCACCCACGATCCAGACCTGGCTGGACCCCAGCAAGCCCTTGAAGGCTCCGGACTACAACCCCAGCCGAAGCCCCGCGCAAAAGCGGGCCAGCGGCGACTAGCCTGATCTGGAGCCGTTCGCGAGCAGGAGGTCCGTTGGTGATCCGCCAAGTGCTGTTGAGTCTGTCCCGGCAGAAGAAGATCGCCGAAATCTCGGCGAACGCCCCCATCACCCGCAATGTGGTGGCCAGATTTGTGGCCGGCGAGACCGAACCGGATGCAGTGCGGGCGGCCGGCGAACTGGCGGGGGAGGGGCTGCTGAGCACGATCGACCATCTTGGTGAGGACACCCTGGACCTGCAGCAGGCCACCGGGACGGTTGATGCCTACCTGCGCTTGCTCAAAGGCCTGGACGAGGCTGGACTGGCCGCTGCCGCCGAGGTCTCCGTGAAGTTGTCCGCGGTCGGGCAGGCCCTGCCCGGGGACGGCGAGAAGATCGCGCTGGAACACGCCCGGATGATCTGCAGTACGGCCCACGACATCGGGACGACGGTCACTCTGGACATGGAGGACCACACGACCACTGACTCGACGCTGGGCATCCTGCAGGAGTTGCGGGGCGACTTCCCGGCGACCGGGGCGGTGCTACAGGCCTACCTCTACCGCACCGAGCAGGACTGCCGGGACCTCGCCCATGCCGGCTCCCGCATCCGGCTGTGCAAGGGCGCCTACAAGGAGCCCGAGTCGGTCGCCTTCCAGAGCAAGAGCGACGTGGACAAGTCATATGTGCGCTGTATGCGGGTCCTGTTCGATTCCGAGTGTTACCCGATGATCGCCTCCCACGACCCCCGACTGATCGAGATCGCCGGCGCGCTGGCCACCCGCGCCGATCGCGCCAAGGGCACCTATGAGCACCAACTGCTCTACGGAGTGCGGCCGGACGAGCAGCGACGGCTGGCGAAGGCCGGCGAGCGGGTCCGCGTGTACATCCCGTACGGCGCGGAGTGGTACGGGTACATGGTGCGCCGGATGGCCGAGAAGCCGGCGAACCTGTCGCTGTTCATCAAGTCCATGACCTCCACCTCCTAGGGCGTCCAAGCGTGCTCACCCATCGCGGGTGATCACGGTTGTCATCGGCCTCCCATAGCGTGGCCGAGTGGGGCACGCCACGTGCCCGCCGCGAGCGTTTGCCCACCGTCGGCAGAGATGGCGGGCCGATGCACCGGCAGTCAGGAGTGGGGCGATGAGCAAG
The DNA here is from genome assembly GCA_029779995.1 of Actinomycetes bacterium. The sequence continues at coordinate 4,827 of JAKOZM010000224.1, read as the reverse complement.
AAGCACAAGAAGCGGGACGCGCGGGCGGCGTCGGCGGCCCCCCACCCGAAGATGACCACCAAGGACTACGAGCGTCACATGCGGGTCCTGCAGGGCGAGCTGGTGGCCATGCAGGAGTGGGTGAAGACCTCTGGGGCCAAGATCTGTCTGGTGTTCGAAGGCCTGGACTCGGCCGGCAAGGGCGGCACGATCCGCCGGATCACCGAACGCACCAGCCCAAGAGTGTTCAAGCACATCGCGCTGGCTGCTCCTACTGAGCGCGAGAAGTCGCAGATGTACATCCAGCGATACATGGCCCACTTCCCCAGCGCGGGGGAGGTCGCCATCTTCGACCGGAGCTGGTACAACCGCGCCGGTGTCGAACCGGTGATGGGGTACTGCACTCAGGAGGAGACCGACCGGTTCCTGGCCATGACGCCGGCCGTGGAGAAGGCCATGGTGGACAACGGGATCATCCTGCTGAAGTACTGGCTCAACGTCAGCGTCGAAGAGCAGACGCGGCGGCTGAGCAACCGGATCGAGGATCCCCGCAAGGTCTGGAAACTGTCCCCCACCGATCTTCTGTCGTACAGCCGCCACTACGACTACTGCCGGGCACGCGATGCGATGCTGGCCGCCACCGACACCTCCTGGGCACCCTGGTTCGTGGTGGACAACGATGACAAGAAGCGCGGCCGGCTGAACATCATCGCGCACCTGCTGAGCCAGATCCCCTACGAGAAACTGCCACCGTCGACGACGAAGATGCCCCCTGCACCCAAACCCAAGGGGTACGTCCCGGCGAACCTGCCCTTGCACCACATCGGCGACACCGCTGTGATCGCTAGGGTGGATTGACGCTGAGGAGGACCACCGATGACCGTCAATGAGACCGCTGGGGACCCGAAGGTGGCCACCACTGCGCAGTGGTACGCGATGCCGGCTGGTCAGGTGGCCACGAGCCTGGGGGTGGACCCGGCCATGGGTCTGAGCGCCGCGCGCGTCGCCGAGCTGTTGCAGCAGAACGGACCGAACGCGCTCGAGGCTGAGAAACCGGCGCCGGGTTGGCAGCGCTTCCTGGCTCAGTACAAGAGCTACATGCAGATCATCCTGGTCGCCGCCGCAGTGGCCTCCATGCTGATCGGCGAGGTCCGGACGGGGCTGGTCGTCTTGCTGATCACAGCACTCAACGCGCTCGGGGGCCTGCGTCAACAGGGCAAGGCCGAGAGCGCGATGAACGCCTTGCAGTCGATGCTGAAGACATCGGCCAGGGTGCGCCGGGACGGCAGCGAGGTGCAGGTCGATGCCGATCAGGTGGTTGTCGGCGACATCGTCCTGCTCACGGCCGGCGACGACGTCTGCGCGGACGGACGGCTGCTGGAGGCCACCTCCCTGCAGATCGACGAGTCGGCCCTCACCGGCGAGAGCGTTCCGGCGTCGAAGGTCACCGAGGTGATCACGGACGTGAATCCGGTGCTGGGAGACCAGACCAACATGGCCTTCATGAACACGCCGGTCACCCACGGCAGCGGCGTCATGATCATCACCGGCACCGGAGCAGATACGGCAGTGGGCAAGATCTCCGGGATGCTGAAGTCGGCGCCAACGCTCAAGACCCCGCTGACGGCGCAGTTGGACGTCCTCACGCTGTGGATCGCCGGCGCCGCCGGGCTGACGATCGCCATCATGTTCGCCCTAGGGATCTCTCGGGGCGACTCGACACAGGTCATCTTCACGACCGCGATCGCCCTGGCGCTGGCCGCGGTGCCGATGGCCATGCCGACGGTGCTGCAGGTGATCCTGTCGACCGGATCGACGAAGCTGGCCAAGCACGGCGCCGTCGTCAAGAGCCTGGACTCCGTGGAGACACTCGGGTCAACCTCAGCGATCAACTCCGACAAGACCGGCACGTTGACGATGAACCAGGTCACCGTCGTGGAGGTGATCGACCCCACGGATCGGTATGCGGTCACGGGAATGGGCTACGGCCTCGAAGGCGGGATCGAGCACACCGTCGGGAACACCAAGACGATCGAGGCGGCCATCCTGCCGTTCCTGATGTGCAATGATGCGAAACTCGTCGATGGCAAAGTGGTCGGTGATCCCACCGAGGGTGCCCTGCTGGTCCTGGGGCACAAGGCGAAGGTGGACACGGAGGGCACTCAGGAGTTGTACCCCCGGCTGGCCACACTGCCGTTCGATCCCACCTACAAGTTCATGGCCGTCTTCTGCCAGACGACTGACGACGAAGGCAAGCCGGTGGTGCGGGTGTTCGTCAAGGGCGCTGGACCGGCTGTGATCGCGAAGGCGACGACTGCGCTGGCCGACGGCAAGTCGGTGCCGTGGACCGATGACGCAACGCAACGGGCGGATGCGCAGATGGAGCGCCTGGGCGGCAAGGGTCTGCGCGTGATGGCTGCGGCGATGAAGGACATCGATGCTTCGACGTTCGACCCGGACGGCGATCTGCTCGCGCTCATCGACAACCTGCAGATGACCGCACTGGTCGGCATGATCGACCCACCCCGCAAGGAGTCGATGGACGCCGTGCGCGACGCCCAGGCCGCGCACATCCGCGTGCGGATGGTGACCGGTGACGACGTGGTCACCGGCGCGGCGGTCGCCAAACAACTGGGCATTCCAGGTGAGGCCATCTTGGGCACCGAACTGGCCGCGATGTCGCAGGACGAGCGCCTGCGGCGTATCGACGACATCGGTGTGGTGGGCCGAGTGGCTCCTGAGCACAAGGTGCTGATGGTGGAGACCCTGCGCAAGAAGGGCGAGGTCGTGGCCATGACCGGCGACGGGGTGAACGACGCCCCGGCCATCAAGGCGGCCGACATCGGCATCGCCATGGGATCCGGCACACAGGTGGCGAAGAATGCCAGCCGGATGATCCTCACCGACGACAACTTCGCCACCATCGTCCGGGCCGTTTCCGAGGGTCGCAAGCTGTACGACAACATGCTCAAGTACATCCGCTTCATGCTGATCGCACTGGTCACCTACGTCGTGACCTTCCTGATGGCCAGCATCCTCAACATCGCCTCCGGTCAGCCGTTCTCGGCCACGCAGATCCTGTGGATCAACTTCCTCATCACGGCTCCCGTGGGCATCGCGCTCGGCTTGGACAAGGAGACCCCCGGGCTCATGCTGCGCAGGCCGCGACCCCGCGCAGCGTCGATCATGTCGCCGGCCGTGATCACCACGGTAGGGCTGGTCGGGCTCTTCATGGCGGTGTCGATCAACGCCATCATCGTGTTCGGTGAGAATCAGTTCGGCAAGACCGAGATCGGCAGCACCATGGGACTGGTGGCCTTCTCCTTGCTGCTGGTGGTCGCCGCGTTCGAGAGTCGCGACCAGACGGCGACCGCACTGCGCGTGGAGACCTTCGACAACGCCACCTTGAACATCACGTGTCTGGTCGAGGTCGCGCTGGCGATCCTGATCGCCCGCGGCGGGGCACTCACCGCGCTGCTGGACACCGTCGGTCTGACCGACACCCAGTGGCTGCTCGGGGCGGCCCCTGCGCTCGTTCTGCTCGTCCTGTGGGAACTGGGCAAGCTGATCGCCAGGCGGCGGGTTGGGTCGACGTCGCAGCCGCTGCCCGCGACCTGATCGCCGGCAGCGGCTATCCGCCGGCCAGTTCCACGGACCGGTCCCGGGCTGCCTCCAGCGCCGACAGGAACGCCGCGCGCACCTTGTGGTCCTCCAGCACTCGCAGCGCGGCCGCCGTGGTCCCGGCAGGGGATGTGACGTTCTCGCGCAGTACAGCGGGGTGTTCCCCGGTCTCGCGCAGCATCGTGGCCGCGCCGTAGACGGTCTGCAAGGTGAGTTCGGTGGCAAGCCGCCGGGGCAGGCCCAAACCAACTCCCGCCTCGATCATCGCTTCCACGGTGAAGAAGATGTAGGCAGGCCCGGAGCCGGAGATCGCGGTGACCGCATCCTGCTGCCGCTCCGGCACCTCGACCACCTTGCCCACGCAGGCCATCAGCCGCACGGCCATCGCCATGTGCTCGGGGCGGCAGTGCGCGCCAGGGGAGAGCGCCGACATGCCCTGGTCCACCAGAGCCGGGGTGTTGGGCATCACCCGGACCACGGGTGTGCCCTCCGGCAGGATCGCCTCCAGCGATGTTGTGGTCACCCCCGCAGCGAGGGACACGACCAACGCGCCCGGTTTGAGGACCTCGGCGATCTCAGCCGTAACGCTGAAGATGTCCTGCGGTTTGACGACCAGGACGACGACATCGGCCTCGGCTGCGGCCTCACTGTTCGTGGCGATGTCCACCCCGTACCGATGCTTGAGTTCGGCGCACCGGTCCTGGCGTTTGTCGGCCACCACGAAGGTGTCACCCATCCGGTCCCCCCGCAGCAGCCCGGACAGTAATGCCTCACCCATGACGCCGGCCCCGACGACCGCAACGACTCCCATCGCCACACCGTAACAGCGAACAAATCGGGCCGTGACGAGTAGCGTGTGCAGCATGAGCCACCGCGTCAGTTTCGTCTGGGACGACGACCTTCGGCGCTACGATTTCGGCCCCGGTCACCCCCTTGCCCCGGTGCGCGTGCAGTTGGCGTACAGGCTGTCCCGCGACTTCGGGTTGTTCGACGATCCCAATCTGACGATGATCGGCATCGATCAGTTGCCGGCTGGCCTTCTTGACAGCATCCACACCCCGGACTTCACGCAGGCGGTCAAAGATCAGGCCGGGGGCACCCACGGTCTCGGGACCGACGATGTGCCGCTGTTCGACGACATGCATGTCCACTCCGAACGGATCTGCGCAGCGACCGTCTCGGTGACCAAAGCCGTCTACTACGGTCAGGCCGACCACGGGATCAACT
>JAKOZM010000204.1 GCA_029779995.1 Actinomycetes bacterium | reverse complement strand
ATTTATTCTCTTTTTCGTGAACCGTTGTCATTAACGGAGGGTGGCGGTGTGGGTGGCTAAGTCGCACGTGCGCGCTGTTTCTGCCGAGGATGAGCCGGCCGATATGACTCTCGCTGAGGCGATTGAGTCGGGCAGTTATGTGGAGATCTTGCGGGCGCAGCGCCGGGATATTGTGGAGTGTCTGCCGGATGAGCGGGGTCCTGCGGGGGCTGCACGACTCCGCCGAGGCTGTACGTCAACGCGTACAAGACCGCGTTCAACGGCGAAATCAACCTCGCCACCGACACGATCAAGTGTGCGCTACTCAACGGGTACACGCCCAACCAGTCCGCGCACGACTACTTCAACGACGTCTCCGCAAGCGAGATCTCCGGGACCGGCTACACGGCGGGCGGACTCACCCTCACCAGCAAGACGGCCACCGTCTCCGGTCTGCGCTTCACGTTCGACGCCGCAGACGCGCTGTGGACCTCGTCCACGATCGACGCCACACACCTCGTCATCTACAAGTCGACGGGCGCCGCCGCAACCTCGCCCCTGATCTGCTACACCGACCTCGACGGCCACAAGATCAGCTCCGCAAACAACTGGCAGGCAACGTTTTCCGGTTCCGGCGTCTTCTACATCGACGCGCTGTGAGGACCGTCAGACAGGACCCGTCGAGCATTCTCGACTGGGGCATCAGCTGGAAACCGTTCCTCGACAAAGCTCCTGGTGATGCGCTCGCATCAGCGTCGTGGTCGATGACCGGACCCGACAACGCACTCACCCTCGCCAACGAGGATGTGCAGGGCACCGACGCGGTGGTGTGGATCTCCGGCGGCACCGTCGGCGCAACGTACACGGTCACCTGCCACGTGGTGACCGTCAACGGCCGCGAAGATGACGCGTCGTTCCGCATGCGCATCGAACACACGTAGAGGAGTCAGACTGTGGAGTTGCGGCGTATCCCGGTGTACTGGCCAGACCGCAAGGTCGGCATGTACTGGCCTGACCGGGGTCCGTCCGTGATCGCCACACTCGTCATCATCATCCCGACCGCCAAGGGTGCGGGCGTGGCGGTCGCGCCGTTGGTGTCGGTGGGTGTCACCCTCGACATCCCAGCCGCTGCAGGTGCGGGGGCGGCGCTCGCACCGGAGTGGTCGTCATCTGTCGGCGCGGAAATCCCCGCCGCGACCGGTGTCGGCGAGGCGTTCGCACCGTCGATCAGCATCGGCGCAACAGCCCTCATCCCCGCAGCCGCAGGCGTGGGCGACGCTTTCCCGGCCGAGGTGCTGATCCCGGCCGAGGTGGCGATCCCAGCCGCCACCGGTGAAGGCGACGCACTCCCACCCGAGGTGCTGATCGTCTCTGACATGATCGTTCCCATCCCCACCGCCGAGGGGTCCGGTACTGCTCTCGCGCCGACAGTCGGCACGGGCGTCACCACCGACGTTCCGTCAGCGTTCGGTTCGGGCGCAGTGGTCGCACCCGCAACGATCAGCGTCGGCGTCACCACCACACTCTCCACCGCAACAGGATCCGGCACCGCTCCCGCACCCGACATCACCGCTGTCTCCGCTGTCTCCGCATCGTTCGTCGCCGCCACATCGGCAGCATCCACCACACTCACCCTCCCCACCCACCAGGCAGGGGACCTCATCATCATCATCGCCACCACCCGATACGCGTCCCCCTCTGCCGCAATGCCGACACTGCCCGCCGGATGGGCCAGCATCCGCGCCGACAGCGGCGGGTACCTCAGTTACGGCCGGGTCCGTATCGCATCCCTGGTCGCCACCGGCTCCGGCACCACCTCCGGCACCTGGACGGGCGCGGGAACCCTCACCGCCATGGTCTACCGCGGATTCTCCGGCGTCGGTGCCACCAGCTACGCCCAATCAGCCAACGCGGCGTCGGCTCCACTGGCGCGCCCAACCCTCACCATCGCCGCCACATCGTGGGCGATCGCAGTCGCGCACGCCGGCGATTGGTACATCCAGCCCACCGACATCGCCGACCCCGCCGCAACACCAGCCACAGCCCGCGCCGCCTACACCAACACCAGCGCGCTCACCCGGACCGAGATGTGGGACTCCGGTAGCGCGGTCGGCTCCACGACGGTCGCCACCAGCTCCCAGGCCATCACCTGGGCGTCAGCCACCGACTACGGCATCCGCTCCTGGATGGCCCACCTGATCGAGCTGACCGTCTGACCGACACCCCCGGCTAAGTGGTGATACAGTCACCACCGGTCGGCGGCGTCGGGTGTTCCCTCTGACAAGTGTTCTCCAGTGCAGCCGCCGACGAAACAACCCCCCACCTCACGCAGGGTGGGGGGTTGTTTTGCGTTCTGCGGCTGTCACCGGCCCTTCGCCCGCCAC
>JAKOZM010000202.1 GCA_029779995.1 Actinomycetes bacterium | reverse complement strand
GGGCACAGCCGCCCCCACGGCGAGGTGTTCGCGGCCTGCAGGGCGGTGTCCAGGACGTGCTCGGCGAAGGCCGTCATCAGCGGGGAAGCGGAGGCGTAGGGGTCTTCGCGGCCGAGCAGGTAGATGGTGCCGCCTTGGGCGATGACGTGCGCGATGTCGGTGGCGGCGCGATGGGGGCCGGGGACGCAGCGGCGGCGGATGTCCTCTTGGAAGAACAGGGACATGGCCTGTTGGACCGTGGTGATGGTGTTACCGGCGGTCCGGTCGTCCCCGTGCAACGCCCCATAGAGAAGTCCGTCCCAGAAGGTTGCGGCATGGGGGTGCTCGCGCAGGATCTCGGTGGGATCGGTGGCGGCCAACGGTTTGGCCACCCACGCCAGGACGTGCTCAAGGCTGCGCCCGGTCAGCGCGGCGGCGTGGAAGTAGCCCTGCAGCACCTTGGCGGCCTCGGCCGCGTAGAAGTGCGCCGCGTCGTCGGCGTGCCCGCCGGCGACAGCACCTTTGACGGTGCCGGCAGTGAAGGCCTTGGCGCGTCGCTCGGCGACCAGGGGGTCGACGCAGCCCTGGATGGGGTCCCACACCACCTCGGGCAGTCCGGGCACCAGGCCGAACGGATCGAGGACGATGCACGGTCGTTGCCGAGTGGACCGCGCGGTGAAGGTCAGCAGCAGGTCGTCGACCTTCGTCAGGGTCGTCAACGCCGCGCCCGGCGCGTCGATCAGGGCAGGCGCGAGCAGGTCCAGCGTCTTACCCGACCCTTGCGGCCCGATCACTCCGGCCGTCCGATCCCACGGCACCCACAGCTGACCACCACGCGGCTCGCGGGCGTCACCCAGGCGCCACCCGACCTCTACGGGTCGCAGGCGTCTCATCGGCTGCTCTCCGTGCTGGCTCCGTACAAGTCTGGCCGAATCACCTTGGCGTGCTTGCGCAGGCGGGTCCTGCCCAGCAGTGCCTCGGCCTCCGCGCGAGTGGCCATGCCATGCAACCGCCCGGGTCCCCACCGGCCGAGCCCCCACTTCAGCCCGGCAGCACAGCCGACCAGGATGATCGCCTCGGCGGTGCCGATCGAGCCCCACATGACGGAGGAGGCGGGATGGTGGCTCAGCGGGCCCAGGCCCGCGTCGGCGTGCCCGCTGATGATTCCCGGCAGGCTGGTGAACAGTGCGGCCCGGTCGACGAAGACCCACCCGTTGCCGGCAAGCAGGTTCGCCGCTGAGCGACCGAGCTGCACACCCAGCAGCAGCAGCAGGAGCACCGCGACGACCAACGCAAGCGGGATCTCCCAGGTGAACGGGTAGGGGTTGGTGCGTCGTGAGCGTTGCATCGGGTTTCCTCCGGCTCGTCCTGCCTCCTAATGCGATCAGCTGCTGCTGGCGGATCACGACGACCGCCGATGTTCCGTCAGGGTGGGGGCAACCTGCGGGCTTGTCTGGGAGCAGTTTTCACCCGTGATCGACGTGTCCCACGTGTTCGATGGTGCGGGTTTCCGACGTGGGCCACGTGTTATCTGTCCCGTTGTGCTCGACGTCGGTGAGCGGGGCTTGGCTCGGTGGTGGATGGTCGCTCGGGTTCAGTCAGTGGAGCAAGCGGGCTCGTCGAGCAGCGGCTTCCAAGTCGCTTCGGAACCGGTCGAGGTCTTCCAGCGTGTAGAGCCCTTCGATGCGTCGCTGCTCGTAGTGGTCCCACATCCGTCGGAAGTCGCCCATCCTGCCGAGCCAGCCGATGCCGTCGACAACTGCCAAGAGGTACTGGTGTGGCCGGTGTACGTCGACCATTTCGGTGATCTCGCTGACGGCCGCGGTGAGTTTTGATCCGGTGGAGTCGAACCCCTTGCAGCCGACGGCGATCACGCAGTCAGTGAAGTTGGGGATGGCGAGATCGGCCGGCCCGGTTCGCCCGTTGACGCCGACGAAGCGCCCCCGCATCTGGTAGGGCAGGTCGAGGTCTTTGACGATGGCCTCCACTTGGTCCTCGATGAGCCTCCCGGTCTCCCCGGCTGCGGTGGCGGTTTGGCGCGATGTTCCCCGGGCGGCGAGCACGTCGCCAAGTGAGTATGACCGGCCGCGCTGAGCCTGGATGGCCGGAATGAGGCCGAACTCGTCGTCCATCCAGGCGACCAGTCGATCGGGCCCGGTTCGGGCCACGACCGTCCAGGAGGTGGTGCCGAACTCGGCCCGGAGGAGGTTCTTCAGCTTCTCTTGGCTGAGTCCGACGGCCAGGCCGAGGGTGTAGACCCCATCGGGGTGCGTGGTCACCCAGTCGGTCAGTGTGGCGGCGGTGATGCTTGATAGGGCTTCCAGCGCGTTGGCGCTGGTACGGATGGCCTCGGCGTGCGGGTTGCCTCGGGTCGGGTCGGCGTGGGCGGTGAGGCGCCGGAGCCGCTGCGTGTACGCGATCAACTCGGGTGGGTCAATCATTGCTCAACGCGCCACGAAGATGTATTCGTCGACGCTGCGGCGAGTGGCGGCGGCGTGAGTTCCGTAGTGGTAGGTGTGTTCGATGGACCGAACCTGGACGTCGTCCTTGAACTCGGCGAGGAGTCGGGTCAGGGACTCCAGGTCGGGGAGGGCGTTGGACGAGTAGGAGAGCACGATCGTGGAGTCGTGGAACCGCTTGAACAGGTCGCGGAAGCCTTCCTCGATGGTGCGCTTAGTCGAGAACTTGGTGACCCGCTTGGGGAGTTTCTTGGTCTTGGTGTCGGCCATGATCGTGTCCCCGGCCCAGTATCGGCTCAGGCCCTCGAGGAAGTGGAAACGCTTGGTGTAGTCGTTGTCGTCCCGGGGGGGCGCGTAGGGCGGATCCAGGTAGACGATGTCGTAGCGGCGGTGCTCGAGCTCGGACACTTCAACCGCCGTGGCCTTGCAGGCGGGTCCTTGGAAGACGCTCGCGTTGTACTCGGCTGCCCGCTCGACAAAGTGCTGCCGCAGCGGTATCCGCAGGTCCCGGCGTCCGTCGTTGTAGTGGGTGAGGTCGCCGCTGATGGTGAAGACGCCGCGTGGCTGCTTTCGGGCGGCGGCGAGGCAGAGGGCACTGATGGCGATGGATCTCTTGTGGCCTCGCATGGCGGCGATGTGGCTCCATGCCGAGTCCATGAAGCGCAAGTCGTCCTGGTCGAAGAAGACGCCGGCGAAGGTGTCTTGGATGAAGGTACGGTCGTCGGCGGCTGGGCCCAGGATGCGGTCGATGTCGCCCTGGTTCAGGGTGGTGGCCTGGTTGACGATGGTGGCGGCTGCGATCGTCGCGGGGAACTGGAGGTAGTCGTTGCTGTGGACCTGGAACCCTTGCTTCTTCAGCAGGTAGGACACGACGCCGGAGCCGGAGAAGGCGTCCAGCGCTGTTGCGCCGCCCAGCTCGGCGAAGGTGTCGGCCAGGTGAGGGAGGAGGCGGTACTTACTTCCCATCCAACGGACTCTGGGATGGTGGGCGGCCGTCTCGTGGGCCGCGCGAACGGGCTCGATGCGCGTGGCGGCCTTGGTCGGCATACCGGCCAGTGTGCCGCATCCACGGGCGGGCGGCCCGGGCGGCGCGCGCCGGGGTCGCGGTTTTCGTGAACGTCCTGCAGCGGCGGGTGCCTGTCAAGCAGGCACCCGCCGCCGGTACTACTTCTCGTTCCGGACGCCCTTGTGCTGGTTGGGGCTTCCGTTGAGGATGCGGCCGGTGTCGCCGTCGCGCTTGAACCAGGTGTTGCCCACCTTGAACTCGCTGCGATTGCGGACCGCTCCGTGCCGGTATCCGTGGCCGGTGTTCTTGGCCATCGTGTTCACCTCCGTCCCGACAGCCGACCCGTTCATGGGGTGTCCTGTCACTGCGTAGTCGAGACAAGGCCGCGGAGGGTTAGCGGCACTCCTCGCAGCGTCGATTGACGAGGAGGTGGGGCAAGAACACCTGGTAGCAGCCCTGGCACTGCTGTTCCCGTTCAGCGCGCTTCTGACAGCGACAGTTTCCGCAGGCAGGGCAGTACCCGCCGTCGCAGGTGGGACAGGGGTACCCGCGGACTTGCCGGGTCACCCCACAGCAAGTGACGTCCCGAAGTGGCCGGGCGGCGTAGGCACGAGGAGGTTCGATGTGGAGCTTTTCGCAGTCCCACAGGTCGGCGTCGGAGAAAACCGCGATGACTCGATGGTCGTCGACGATGGCGTCGACATAGAACTGTTCTCGTCGCCCCCGCGGTGTCTCCCAGAAGGTTCGCTGGGTGAGCTCGCCGCCGGGGGTCAGCGTCTTAAGGGGGTGGCCGGCGGGGAGCGGGTGATCCTTCCAGGGGAAGACTTCAGGCCATCCGCGGTCCGGGTCGGGGTGGACGCTGGTGAACCCCAGTTTGTTGGTGCCAGGCTCAAAGATGACGACGGCACCGAGCCCAGGCAGGCGCTGAGCGACGGCGATGGCACAGGCGGGCCGGCTGGCCTGAGTGTGCTCGTAGAGGTCCAGTACCGACCGGGCTCGGACCGGTCGGCCGACGTGTGCGGTGACCACGGCGTCGGGGAGCAGCAGTGCTTGGGCAACGCGGTCGCAGATGGTTTCCAGCTGCTGCATCGGATCGGGTTGGTCGGCGAGCCAGTCGACGATCGAGGCGTTGGCGTCGACCAAGTGGTGACCAAGTTCGTGGCCGAGGGTGAAGTTCTGACGCCGCGAGTATGGGCTGGGCCGATACAAGATGACCTCGTCATGCACGTACGACGCACCATCGCAGGCGCCGCCCCCATCGCGTGCCTCGTCCAAGTGGGGTACGGCCTCAACGGCGAGCCCCAGACCGGCGAGGGCGGCGAGGGGGTCGTTCACGAACCATCGCCGCGTGGCGCCGTCCAGAGCCGCCAGGGCGGCAGCCGCGGCAAGGTCAAGATCCACGGCGCCGCTCCATGGCCCGTACGTACCCGTCCAAAGTGGCGAGCAATTGATCGTTCTCGGGCTTCACGCCGCGATGGAAGCTGCCCGCGGCGGCGGTCCGCAGCCGGGCCAGAGCCATGTCTCCGCCGATTCCCAGGGCTGCGGCCAGACGGGACGCGAGACCTTGGACGACGGGGTTTCCCGCGTCCAGGAGCGAGGCAGTGGTGTCGCGTCGGTATGTGAGGTCCTCGGTGGCGGCTCGGATCACCTGGGCCAGGGCTTCGATGACCGCCGGCGGAACGTCGGCGCTGCTCTGGTTCTCCCATCGGAAGATGTCGCGCTGCGTGATGTCCCAGCCCCGTGCTGCGAGAAGGGCTGCGACCTGGCTCGGGGTCAGGCGTGCCCGCTGCCGGTGTCGTTTCAGGCCTGCCGGGTTGAGTTGGAGAGCCGGATCCGCGACCAGCCCGAGCATGGCGGCTACCCGGTCGCGCTCCAGAGGAGGAGCCTGGGCCGCGTGGCGCAGTTCGCGCTCGATCAGGGACAGCTGGGAGATCTCCTCCCATTCGGAGTCGCTGACCCAGTCAGGCCGCGACAGGCCGGGGTCGAGCGCGCGGGCGGTGACGAGGTCGGCGATGCGGTCGTCTCGGTTCGCGGTCATGGCTGGTGTCCCTCTTTCAGGAGCGCCTCACGCAAGATCTTCAGGCTGGCGGTGGATATCTGACTGACTCGGGCGGGACTGATCCCGAACTCGCGAGCAACCGCCCCGCGGAGACGACCGAGCGCCTTGTACTCCCACAGGATGCGCCGGTCCCGTGGGTCGAGCAGGCAGAGTTTGTCCCAGAGCTCCGCGCCGGCGCGCTGGTTGTCGACCCGTTCGGCGACGTCGTCGGGGATGAACTGGTCGGTTTTGGGGTGCTGGTCGTCCTCGATGGAGCCGCCCTGGTGTCGGGCCGCCGCCGATCGGAGGAGGTCGATGGCCTTGTTCCGGGTGGCGCGCACCAAGAAGGCTTCCCAGTTGTGCACGGGGCTTGTGGGTGGCCTTTCGCCGAGCGAGGTCATGACCTCCATGACGACGTCCTCGACCTGGTCGCGCTGCGGGGTGCCACGGAGGACACTGCTGGCCACCGCGAGAAGGACCACGCGGTGCCGCAGGTATAGGGCTGCAATGTCAGGATGCACGGCGTTGCCCGATGCTTTCAACCGGTGGTGGTGGGTGATCCATGGTCGCCTCCCGTCGCGTCGCTGCAGGTGTTCCTACCACTGAGCAGTCGAGATGGTCGCCCACGAAGTTAGCGGTGGCCGTCCGGCGGCGCAGAAGTGGCTGTCTGGTCGGTGGGCGGCTCCTCAGCGACGGGCGATTGGGTAACGGTCGCAGGCGAGGAGCTCGCCACGTAGCGCAGCGTCTCCTGTCCCAGGCTGCGCAACTGGGCGCGCAGGAGGCGCGTTGCGTCTCCTGCGCTGTTCTGCTCTATAACTCGCCTCAGTTATCGAGAACGTTAGTGGGTGGCTCCGACACGCCAGAACTCATAGATGTGGTGGTCGGCCCATTGGCTGTAGTCGTAGTTGCCGACCTTGGCTCCGCCGGCCTCGACGGTCAGGTGCGTGGCGGGGTCGAAGACGATCATGACGTGGCCGATCTGGTTAGGGCCGAGGTAGCTGTCGACGAACAGCAGGTCCCCTGGTCGTTCCTGGCCTGCGGGGACGCGGAACCCGTTGCCGGCGGCGAGCCAGTTGCGTTGGGCGGAGGCCGTGCGGGGGATGCTGGTCCCGATCTGGGCGTAGGCGGCCTGGGTGAAGCTGGAGCAGTCCCAGGCGTCCGGTCCGTTGGCGCCGAAGACGTAGGGGTCGCCGATGTGGCTCTGGGCCCAGGTGAGCATGGCGGCGATCGCGGCGTTGTCGATGGGGGGCAGGTTGGGGTTGCCGATCCCGCCGGGTCCGCAGTCGCTGGGGTCGCCGGGCACGGTGCCGCCGCCGTAGGCGGCGGCGTAGTAGAGGACGTCGTTGACGTACCAGTCGGCGTGGTTGTAGGCGAAGATCGCGCGCCGCACGCCGGCGGGGCCGGCGGTGACTCCCGAGGCGGTCAGGTAGTTCGCTGCGCTCATTGCCGAGTCGGCGTCGTTGGTGATGTCGGCGCGGCCGTCCCCGTCCCCGTCCCCGTCGACGCCGTACATCGCCCAGGTCGCGGGCATGAACTGCATGAGGCCCCGGGCGCCGGCTGAGCTGGTGGCGGCGGTGCGTCCGTGTGCGGTCTCTTCCATGCCGATCCCGGCCAGCAGGGTCCAGGGCAGGTGGTATCGGTCGGCGGCGGCTAGGTAGAGGGTCTTGATGTCGGCGGGGATGGGCTGGGGCGGGTTGGACAGTGAGTTCAGGCGTGGGGTGCCAGGTGGGGGCAGTGTGAAGCCGATGCCGCCTTGCTGGCCGCCAGGGTCGCTTGGCCCGGTGCCGGGTGGGCTCGATGGGGCGACCGCTTGGCCGTTGAGGGGGGCGCCGTGGGCGAGCATGAACGGGATGGGGTCGATCGGGGTGCCGTCTTGGCGGACCTCGAAGTGCAGGTGGTTTCCGGTGCTCGTGCCGGTCGTGCCTTCGACCCCGAGCTGTTGTCCCATCCACACGGGCGCCCCGGGCGTGATGTCGGCGCTGATCGAGGCGAGGTGGGCGTAGTAGGTGCTGACTCCTGCCCCGTGGTCGAGGACGACGAGGTTGCCGTATCCGCCCGCTGGGCCGGCCGAGGTGATCGTTCCGCGGGCGGCAGCGACCACGGGCCCGGGGTCGGGCAGGGAGGACATGTCCTGCCCGGTGTGTTGGCGCCACTGGTGGTAGATCGGGTGGAACTCCAACCCGAACCCTCGCGGGCTGACTGCGTAGGCCTGCTGGAACGGGGGCCGCCACGCTCCGGTGGGAGGCAGTCCCGCGGTGGTGCACTGCACCGCTTGGGCGACCGCTGGGGCGCTGGAGACGACGAAGGCCGCTGTCATCAGCGGTAGGGCGATGAGCATCGCCAGGAAGGCGGTGGCTGCGGCGGTGAGCTTCTTCACGGGCGTGCCTAGATGGCGCCCTCGAGGGCTTCGTTGGTCCAGGTGAGGTGTTCTTCGACGGGGTGCAGTCGGGTCTCCACCTTGAAGCTGCGTTCACCGACGAGCCAGAGGGCGCGGCCTTTGCGTTGCATCGCCCAGTCGGTCATCACCTCGGTGGCTTGGCGCCCCAGGCCGAGCATGGCGTCGAGTTCGCCGGCGACTGCGGGCTTCTGGCCGTGCAGGATCTTGATGTCGGCCAGGTGCATGAGGTCTCGGGCGATGTTGGCGGCTTGGGAGCCTTGGTCTCCGACGGTGAGCATGTCGGAGGGCTTGTGCGCGTTGGCCCATTGGATGTCCCCGCCGCGGCCGGCGACGCCGCGGGACAGGCGCAGGTCCTCGTCGAGGCTTTTGACGGCTTCGACCCCGAGGCGCATCGCCTTCCACATCTCGTCGCGCACGACGATGCGCATGTCCCCTGGTGCGGCGATCTCGCGCATGCCCCGGCCCCAGCTGTTCAGGCAGACCAGGGCGATGCCGATCGCCTCGTCTCCGAGGGGGTTGAGCCGGGACAGCGACAGCGACTGGATGGGGGCGTTCCAGTCGACGGCGATGTTGGTGTGGTCGTCGAACAGGCCGGCCAGGGCACCGGAGACGAGCTGGCCGAGGGCGTCGCGCAGCAACCGGGTCTCGTTGAAGAAGTGC
>JAKOZM010000172.1 GCA_029779995.1 Actinomycetes bacterium | reverse complement strand
CAGTTTCACAACTAGCCCTTTGTGCGCGAGGGGGGAGTTGAACCCCCACGCCCTTGCGGGCACACGGACCTGAACCGTGCGCGTCTGCCTATTCCGCCACCCGCGCGCTGCGTCCAAGACTACATCACAGGTTTTCGCCGACGTTCAGGTGCATGCGCAGGGGTTCAAGTGGCAGAACTTGCGGTTCGGCGGCCAGAACTTCCTGCAGTTCAGCGATCAGCAGCGCGAACGGGGCACTTGATCGGTGCTCCTCCTGACCGTTCGGGCCGTTGAACCACTCGAACAGCCAAACGGCGTCCTGCTCCTGCGGATCCAGACACATGACCAGGGCTTCGGTGAGCGGTTCGGCATCCACCAACTCGTCGGCGTAGCGGTGCAGGCAGTCGAGCAGGGCGGGCCGCTGACCGGCCTTGGCCAGCAGCCGAACCATCAGGCCGTGACGGCCGGGCAACAACTCGTCCCGAGGTTCAGCCACGTCGCCAGCGTAGTGGCCGTGGGTTACAACTCCCGCGACGCTGGGCCGTGCCACAGGTCAGCCGGGGCATATACCCGAAGAGACCCCGACTTGCCGGGCAACGAGTACTTGCCCGCCGCGTTGGTCTGAGCCGTCGCAATGGTCTTCCAGCCGGCGCCCGCACGGCGCTGCAGCTGGACCTCGCTGGGAGTCTTGTTGGGCGTGACCCGGCCAGTGATCCGGCCACCCTTGTCAGCGCTGATCGAGGTCGACACGTACTGCGCCTTCTGCGGTTGTGCGGCATTCCAGAAACCAGACGCCAGCAGAGTCACCTGGTAGTTGAAGTTCCAGCGCACCTTGCGGACCGTGAAGGCGTCAGGCCCGTCCGAGATCGGGACGAATCGCCGCACCCGTTCCTTGCCGCCGCCCTCCCGCGTGGTCAATTGCAGCGGGTAGCCGCCGATCCAGCCGAATTTGGCGACCTTCACACCCACCTGCACCCGCTGCCGGCTGTTGCGGGGGACGGACTGCGAGTCTGTCAACGCCCACTTGACCGGCCGCACCGTCGCCACCGTGCGGGATGTGCCC
>JAKOZM010000166.1 GCA_029779995.1 Actinomycetes bacterium | reverse complement strand
ACAGCCCCGACGGGCCGGCCGCCCGGATCCCGGTGTTCGGCCCGAAAGGGACCTCCGATCGGATGGCGGCGGCGTATGGGCTGCCCAAGAAGCCGGGTATGCACGACGAGTTCAACTTCGTGCGCCATGTGCACGACGCCACGTCCATCGGCCCGTTCGAGGTGCGCACCGCACGCATGGCTCACCCCGTGGAGACCTACGGGATGCGCGTTACCGCCGGCGGGCGCACTCTGGTCTTCTCAGCCGACACCGGCCCTAACCCAGCCCTCGTGGACCTGTCGCGCGGCGCGGACCTCGCGCTCTACGAGGCGTCCTTCGCCCAACGCCCGGACAATCCGACCGGGCTGCATCTGACGGGTGCGCAGGCCGCCGAGCACGCCAACGCGGCTGGCGTGGACCGACTCGTGTTGACCCACCTCGTCGCCTGGAATGACAACGAGCAGGTACGTGCCGACGCCGAGGCGGTGTACGACGGCGAGTTGCAGGTCGCGAAGCCCGGATTCAGTTTCGAGATCTAACGCTGGACGCGGACCCATTTCGGGCACCGAGGCCTCAGTACGCTGGGCACCATGTCCCGATCTGACGGCCGCGCTGCCGACCACCTGCGTCCCATCCGTTTCCACCGAGGCTGGCAGGACAACGGGGAGGGTTCGTGCCTGGTCGAGTTCGGCCGGACGCGGGTTCTGTGCGTCGCGACGTTCGCGGCTGGGGTGCCCCGCTGGCGCCGAGACTCCGGGCAGGGATGGGTCACCGCGGAGTACGCCATGCTGCCCCGCTCCACCGACACCCGTGGCGCGCGCGAGAGCATCAAGGGGCGCCCCGGCGGCCGCACGCAGGAGATCTCGCGGCTGATCGGTCGGGCACTGCGGGCCGCCATCGACGAGCGAGCGCTGGGGGAGAACACCATCCAGGTGGACTGTGACGTGCTGCAGGCCGACGGGGGGACCCGCACTGCGGCGATCACCGGGGCGTACCTGGCCGTTGCCGACGCCTGCACGTGGGCCCAGGAGCAGGGCCTGCTCAAGCAGTGGCCGCTGCACACCTCGGTGGCTGCCGTGAGTGTCGGTGTGGTGGACGGCGAGCCGCGACTGGACCTGCACTACGACGATGACGTCAACGCCGACACCGACATGAACGTAGTGATGACCGGCGACGGCCGCTTCGTCGAGGTGCAGGGCACCGCAGAGGGGGAGCCCTTCGACCGGGACACCCTCGATGCCCTGTTAGCGCTGGCCCAGCATGGTTGTGCGGATCTGACGGTGTTGCAGCATGCGGCGCTGGCCGCCCGCACCAAGGCGCCGGGCCACCTGGTCGACGGCGGCCCCGCCACGGTCGGGCAGGGTGCGCGTCCCGGAGGCGCCACGTGACCTTCGTGCTCGCAACGCGCAACCGAGCCAAACTCGCCGAGATCCAGGCCATCCTGGCCGACGCCGGGGTCACCGAGACCGTCCTCACCCTCGACGATGTGGAGGTCCCGGACACCCGGGAGACGGGTGTGACGTTCCGGGAGAACGCGCTGCTCAAGGCCCGGGCGGTGGCTGCGTTGGGTCACATCGCACTGGCCGACGACAGTGGCCTGTCCGTCGATGTCCTGGGCGGATCCCCGGGGGTGTTCAGCGCCCGCTGGTCCGGTGGGGGCGGCGACACAGCGAACCTGAACCTGTTGTTGGCCCAACTCGCCGATGTCCCGGCCGACCACCGCCAAGCGCAGTTCGTGTGTGCCGCTGTGGCGGTGTGGCCCGATGGCCGGGAAGAGGTCGAGATCGGCTCAGTCAGCGGGACGCTCACGTACGCGCCGCGCGGCGTGAACGGTTTCGGCTACGACCCGATCTTCGAGGTGGCGACCGATGACGGGCCCCGCACCACGGCGGAGTTGAGCAGTGAGCAGAAACACGCGATCAGCCATCGCGGCCGGGCATTCCGGGCCCTGGTCACCAAACACTTGGTGTCCTAGTACCGAGGTGCGCCCGGGCACCCTGGGACGCTCATGGTGCGCTCGGGAATCGACAACATAGGGTTGCGCTATGGTGCTCAATCCCGACTGGCAGGACACGTCCGTGCGCCCGCAGGACGATTTCTATCGGCACTGGTTCGGCCAGTGGCTCGACGACTTCCAGATCCCTGACGACAAGGCCGAGTTCGCCTCGTTCACGGCACTGCACGACGTCGCCCAAGAGCAACTCAAAGCCATCATCGAGGACCTCGCCGCCCAAGAGGCGGACCCGCACACGAACGCGGGGAAGATCGCAGCGGTCTTCAACGCTTTCATGGACACCGATGCGATCGACGCGGCCGGCCTGGAACCGATCCGCGACATCCTGGACATGGTCGAGCAGGTGGCCGACGCCAGTGAACTGCCCGAGTTGTGGGGGCGGCTGGAGCGACTGGGGATCGGGGCGCCGTTGGGCGGTGCGGTTCACCAGGACAACCGCGACTCGACCCAGTACGTGCTGGACATGTGGCAGAGCGGGCTCGGGATGCCAGACCGCGACTACTACCTCGGCGAGCAGTTCGCCGAGATCCGGCAGGCGTATCGAGCACACGTCGCCACGATGCTCCAGCGCACCGGTCTGGGAGATGACGTCGATGCACAACGCGTCTTTGACCTCGAAACGCGACTGGCACAGGCGCACTGGACCCCAGTGGCCAACCGCGACCCGATTCGCACGTACAACCAGTTCCCGCTGGCCGATCTGGTCGAACTCACCCCGGGTTACGACTGGCCGGGCTACCTGGCCCAGGTGGGGGTGCTGGACCGGGTCCAGACGCTGAACATCGCGCAGCCCGACTACGCGCAGACCGTGGCGGAGTTGGTCAACGAGGTCTCGCTCGACGACTGGCGCGCATACACGCGCTGGCGCATCCTGTCGTCCTTCACCAATCTGCTCAGCGAAGACACCGTGGCTGCTTCGTTCGAGTTCTACGGCAAGGTTCTGCGAGGGGTGCCCTCGATGCGCCCGCGCTGGAAGCGGGGCGTTGATCTGGTGGAAGGCCTGCTGGGTGAGGCTGTGGGTCAGGAGTACGTGGCGCGGCATTTCCCCCCGGAGAACAAGGCCCGCATGCTGGAACTGGTCGCGAACGTGACCAACGCCTTCGAGAAGTCGATCGACGGCCTGCAGTGGATGACGGATGAGACGAAGCAGGAGGCCCACGCCAAACTCGCCAAGTTCACGCCCAAGATCGGCTACCCCGACCGATGGATGGACTATTCCGCGCTCACGGTCGTACCCGGTGAGCTGATCGCGACGGTGCGCAACGCCCGCGAGTTCCACCACGACTACGAGGTCAACAAGCTCGGGGGTCCGGTGGATCGCGATGAGTGGCATATGAACGCCCAGACAGTCAACGCCTACTACAACCCGGAGATGAACGAGATCGTGTTCCCGGCGGGCATTCTGCAGGCTCCGTTCTTCACGATGCCCGCCGACGACGCCCTCAACTACGGTGCCATCGGGGCTGTCATTGGCCATGAGATCTCCCACGGGTTCGACGACCAGGGGTCGCAGTTCGATGGTGACGGCAATCTGCGTAACTGGTGGAGCGATGCCGACCACGAGGCCTTCCGGGGGTTGACCCAGGCCTTGGTCGAGCAGTATGCGGGATACGAACCTGTCACGGGACACCCGATCAATGGCGAACTCACGCTCGGCGAGAACATCGCCGATGTCTCCGGGTTGGCCGTGGCGTTCCGGGCCTACCTGCTGTCCCTCGATGGCCAGGAGCCGCCCATCGTCGATGGGCTCACCGGGATCCAGCGGTTCTTCCTCGGTTTCGCGCAAGTGTGGCGCGCGAAGACCCGCCCCGAAGAGACGGTGCGCCGGATCACCATCGACCCGCACTCGCCGCCGGAGTTCCGGGTGTTCGGAACCCTCGTCAACACCGACGCCTTCTTCGACGCCTTCGAGGTGTTGCCTGGTGATGGGATGTGGCGCGAACCGGACCAACGGGTCCGGATCTGGTGAGTCCACAGAACCCGCAGGAGCCGTTCTACCGGCCTTGGGAGGACCCGGAGCGTGCCTACCAGGCTGATGAGCCGGTGCGCTCTCACACTGGACCGGCCGGCGAGGTGGAGAAGGTGGTGCTGGGCGCCGGGCGGTTCGTGGACCGCGCACAGGCCCGCTTCGCCCCGATCGCCTTCGGGTACGCGGTGTTCAAGAAGTACGCCGACGACGAAGGAAGCCGGCTGGCGGCCCTGCTGGCCTACTACACGCTGTTCAGCATCTTCCCGCTGGCGATCGGTGGGTATGCGGTACTTCGCACGGTCGCGGAGAACAACCCGGACTACATCAACGACTTGGTCAAACAGATCGTGCCGCCGGAGTTCCAGCAGCAGATCATCGACTCCTATGACACCCTGCCCGGTAGCGGCCCTGCCCTCGTGGTGGCCCTGCTGGGTCTGCTGCTGGCTGGCACGGGCGCGGCGTTCGCCGTCTACGCGATGGTGAACCAGGTGTTCTGCGTGCCGTACCGGTTCCGCTACGGCTTCGGTCCTCGCTACATCCGGGTGCTCTTGATGCTGCTGGTGCTCGGTATTGGTGTCGTCATCATCGCCGGGACCTCGCTGTGGATCAGCCAGCATCTGCCTGGCCAGTGGCAGGGTCTCGTGCAGGGGCTGATCCGGTTCGGCGTCATCCTCGGATCCTTGTTCGTGGCGCCGCTGCTCTTGAGTCGCCGGCCAATCCGGCCGCGCGAGATCCTGGTCGGGGCGATGGTCGGGGCGGTCGTGATCTCGGCGATCCTGCAGCTCGCCGGGGTGATCGTGGGTCGATTCCTCGCGAACTCCTCCGCGGTGTACGGCGCCATGACCACCGTGATCGCCTTCGTCTCCGTGCTGTTCCTGGCATCCAATGCCATCGTCATGTCCTATGAGGTGTCGGTGGTCTGGGCCTGGCGGCTGTGGCCGCGAGGGGTCGACATCAACAATCTCTTCCCCGCCGATGAGCGCGCCTACGTGCTTTTGACCCTGATGGATGAACGCATGCCGAATCAGCGAAACGGTGTGTACTTCGACGCCGCCGGTCACGACGACCCCCGCCGGCCCGACCTGGAAGCCCTGATGCGGCGCCCCGAAGGGATTCCGCGCACGCCCTACGACGGTGCGTGAACCGGCGTCTTACCGTTGGACTGTGGAAACCGAGTATGAGCAACTGCTGGCGCTGACCCGTGAGTTGTGCCACGACGTGCTGGCCCCCCGGGTGGCGCAGGCGGAGGAGGCTGGCGAGTTCCCCCGGGATGTGTTCCGGACTCTGGGCGACGCGGGCCTGCTGAGCCTGCCGTATCCAGAGCGCTGGGGCGGCGGTGCGGTGCCCTACGAGGTGTATCTGCGGGTCTTGGAGGAGTTGGGCGCCACCTGGTCCAGTGTCGCCGTGGGGGTCAGCGTGCATGTGCTGTCCTGCTTCGGTCTGGCGCAGTTCGGCACTGATGAGCAGCGGGACCGCTGGCTGCCAGACATGCTCAGCGGGCGACTGCTGGGTGCCTACTGTCTGTCGGAGTCACATGCCGGATCCGACCCCGCGGCAATGCTCACGAGCGCCCAGCGGGCCGGGGGCCAGTGGGTGCTGAATGGCACCAAGGCATGGGTCACGCACGGGGGGCAGGCGGATTTCTACCAGGTGATGGCCAAGACCGGTGCCACGGAGGTCTCCTGCTTCCTGGTTCCAGGAGAGGCGCCCGGACTGGGCTTCGATGCCCCCGAGCGCAAGATGGGGCTGATGGGATCGACGACCGCCTCGGTGCGCTTCGAGGACGTCCGGGTCGATGAGGACCGCCTGCTCGGTGTGCCCGGCCAAGGACTCAAGATCGCGCTGACCGGCCTGGACTCCGGGCGGCTGGGGATCGCGGCTGCCGCCACTGGTTTGGCGTCGCGGGCCCTGGCTGATGCCGTCACTTACGCCAAGGAGCGAGAGACGTTCGGACGGCCCATCATCGAGCATCAGGGGCTGGCCTTCCTGCTGGCCGATATGGACGCCGCTGTGGAGTCGGCCCGGCAGTTGACGCGCTCCGCCGCCCGCCGCCGCGATAATGGGCAGCGATTCACGCGAGAAGCCGCGATCGCGAAACTGGTGGCCACCGACAACGCGATGCGGGTCACCACCGATGCGGTGCAGGTGCTGGGGGGCGCCGGTTATACCCGCGACTTCCCGGTGGAACGGTACATGCGCGAGGCCAAGGTCATGCAGATCTTTGAGGGCACCAACCAGATTCAGCGGATGATCGTGGCCAGGGACCTGTGATGGAGATTCTGGATCGCGGGCTCACACCAGAGGAGGCCGCCGCAGTTGCCGGGTGGGCCTACCCGCCGCCGTACGACCTCTACGACGCCAGCGAGTCCTCTGAGCTCGCGGACTACCATCCCGTTGTCCGCGAGGGCGAGTTGGTGGGTTTCGTCTGTCTGGGTGAGCACGCCCGGGTGCCCGGGCAGTGGGAGGCCCATGACGCTGTGGATGTGGGCGCCGGACTGCGTCCGGATCTGCTCAGCCAGGGGTTGGGTACTGAACTCATGCAGATGGTGACCGAGCGCTTCGCCGGGCGTCCACTGCGTGCTGCCGTGGCGGCGTTCAATGAGCGATCCCAGCGACTGTGCCAGTCCGCCGGATTTGAGGTCGTGCGGCGGTTCACGGGACCCGACGGCCGGTCATTCGTGGAGATGATCCGGCCAGCGGGCTGATTGATCAGCCGAATTCCGAGACTGCTAGCCGATCGCAGGGCGACCAATCCGTGAAGGGCGAAGTGTCCTCGAGGCGCAACAAGGCACCCTCGATGTCATCGGGTTTGACCGATACCCCCAGATGTGTGAAGGGGGTGGCGAACATGCTCAGGGCGCCCACCACGCCCATGGTGAACAGCAGGCACGCACTGATCAGCACCAAGGCCGTGCGGGGTCGTTCGGGCAGGCTGATCATCATGAGTGCCGCGAACACGAAGACCCCCAGATCGATGACGATCCACACGATCAGTGGCAGGTTGAACACCGACGACAGGATGCGCTGTTGCCGCGCATTCTGAGCCTCCTGGAAGGCCGTCATCATCTGCGCTTGGGCCTCCTGCTGCGTCGAGGTGCTGGTGGGTAGGGCCGCGATGCTCTGGCGCACCAGGGCGGCCCACGCGGCGGTATTCTCGTCGCCGGTGAGGTCTCCACTCTCTGCCGATGACCACGAGTCGGTGGCCACCGATCGCATCAGGCAGATGGTGTCGCGACGGACATCGTCCGCCGGAGCGGTGGGAAAGAAGTCGGCGCTCTCGAAGACGTCGGCAAGGGCCACCGCCTCATCCCGGGCGCTCTGCCGAACCTCCTCGTAGACCTGGACTGAGAAGAAGAGCATGAGCCCGAGCATGATGCCCAGCACGCCGCTGACGTAGGCGAGGGCGTCCGTGAACATCCCTGATCCGGACTGTTCGCCCTCCGCAGCGGGTTCCCGGTTCTGGAGGTGTCGGCGCAGCAGTATGCCAGCGCTGATCCCGAGCCCGGTGCTGAAGAGCAGCCCGAGCCAGTTGAGAACCACCAGTGTCACGCGGACATACTGGCACGGCGACCCGCATCGTCGGGCTGTCAACCGCGACCGTGACACACGTGCGGTCCGTGCGAGGTCATCACCGGCGATAGCCTGGGTGCTCGGGCACCTCAATTCCCCGGTCTGCGCAACCCTCGTCGTAGGCTCGCTGCGCTTCTCAGTGAACGGGTCCGGTGGCGCTGCCCGCGTGCGCGGGAAGTCCACGGTTACGGGTCGTCGGGGTGGCTGGTGTATCGCTTGCCGCGGGGGCTGGTCCAGATCATGGTGTTGTTGGGTCCGCGCTCGACGTGCCAGCCGCCGTGGGTTTTGACCCGGTGGTGTGTCCGGCACAGCGGCTGCAGATTGTCCACATCGGTCGGACCGGCCGGGTAGGCCACGATGTGGTCGAGGTCGCAGGAGCGGGCCGGCCGGCGACAGCCCGGGAACCGGCAGTGCCGGTCCCTGACCTGCACGTAGCGGCGCATCGTCACGGTCGGGGTGTAGCCGATCCGGAACTGCGGTGGGGTCAGCCGGATGACCGCCGAGGGCCGTTCCAGGCGGCGCAGCAGATCCTCGGCGTGGGCATCAGAGATCGGCCCGTACCCCTCGATCTGCGCCCCATCATCGGTCATGATCACCGCGATCGGGATCTGCTCGGCCGCGCTCACCCCGGTCAACAACTCGATGAATGTGTCGGCCTGGCTGGCGTCGCGGGACCCGTCGATACGGGTAGACCGGGCCCGGATCGACTCCATGCAGGCGGTGGCCTCTTCGGCGGTGAGGTAGGCGGACAGGGTTGCCATCCCATCCGGCTCCGGGGTCAGGCTCACACGGCGGCGTTTCCGGGCATGCTTGCGGCGCCGGTCGGCGGCATCCGGGTCGATCCGATCCACCTGCCGGGTCAACCACGGACGTAGTTGACCTCGGGTCCGGGTCGCCGCGTAGTCGATGGCCCGCTCGGCCAACCCCTGCCGGTCAGCCCGGGACAGGCCCAAAGTGGCGCGGGTGATCTCGCGGACCTTGCCCAAATCGATCCGGCCCTCGGCCAACGCCGCCAGCACCACCGGCAGGTCCTGCACCACATCCACTGCGACATCCACCATCGAGGCCGCCGCCCCCGGGGTCCAGACCATCGCGCACGCCACCTCCGGCGGTGTCGGGTCGACCACCACCCCGTCCGGATCCGAGCCCAGCTCGGCCTCCACCCACACCTGGTGCAAGGCCCGCAACTGCTGGGCGTGACAGAAACCGATCACCGCCTCAGCCGCTTTCGCGACCTCCAACGGATCCCCCCGCGACAGCATCACGTCCCACGCATCCACCACCGAACTGTTCATGACCACACCGTACGAGGAGGGTCTGACAAACTCGTTTGCGTTTCCTGACCAGGGATTATGCGGTGGATAACCCGCCCGCCACCGTTGGCGAACGTTCAGGAGCGCTTACTTCACGCGGTAGCCCCGCGCCACGGGCTAGCTCTTCTTCTCATCGTGGCCGCCGAACTGTTTACGCATCGCCGACTGCACCTTGTTGGCGAACTCGTCGTTGCCCTGGGAGGCGAATCGCGAGAAGAGCGCGGCGGTCAGCACCGGGGCCGGAACGCCCTCATCGATGGCGGCGATGGACGTCCACCGTCCCTCGCCGGAGTCCGACACCCGCCCTGAGAATTCCTCGAGATCTGGGCTCTCGTTCAACGCGATCGCGGTGAGGTCAAGCAACCAGGACGCCACAACGGAGCCCCGGCGCCATAGCTCGGACACGGCGGCTGTGTCGATGTCGTACTGGTAGTACTGCGGGTTCTCCATCGGCGCGGTCTCGGCATCGGCGGTACGTGTCGAGGTGCCCTCGTCGGCGTTCTTGAGGATGTTCAAGCCCTCGGCATACGCGGCCATCAAGCCGTATTCGATCCCGTTGTGCACCATCTTGACGAAGTGCCCGGCGCCGTTCGGACCGCAGTGCAGCCAGCCCTCTTCCTCGGGGGTGTAGGCGCCCGACCGGCCCGGTGTGCGATCGATGTCGCCCACGCCCGGGGCCACGGAACGCCAGATGGGCCGCAACCGGTCCACCGCCTCGTCGGGGCCGCCGATCATCAGGCAGTAACCGCGCTCAAGGCCCCACACACCGCCGGACGTGCCGCAGTCCACGAAGTGGATGCCTTTCTCCTGCAGGTTCCCGGCATGCCGGATGTCGTCGTGGTAGTAGGAGTTGCCGCCGTCGATGATCGCGTCGCCGGGCTCGAGCAGGTCGGCCAGTTGATTGACGACGGCTTCAGTGATCTTCCCAGCCGGAACCATGATCCACACGTTGCGCGGACGCTGCATCATGCCGACGAATTCGGCCAGGTCGGGGGACCCCGTGGCACCGTCGGCGACGAGCGCCGCGACAGCATCCGCGGACACATCGTTCACCACCGCGGAATGGCCATCCTGCATGATGCGGCGCACGATGTTGGCGCCCATCCGTCCCAAACCGACCATCCCGAGTTCCATCGGCGAATCCGTGGCCATCCATCCTCCTAGGACCTTCATGCGCCGGGACATCCGTCGCAAACACTAATGTCGAACGTAGGCCACCGAGACTTTCCCTCGCACGCTGGACCACAAGGAGTCACCACGCATGTCCGTTACCCAGAATCCCGCCTGGCAGGCCCTCGCCGCTCACACCACGCCCTCCCTGCGCGAACTGTTCGCCACTGCACCCGACCGGGGCAGCGACCTGGTGGTCGAGGGGGCGGGCATCACCTTGGACTACTCCAAGCAGCGCGTGACTGCGCAGACCGTCGACCTGTTGGTCGCTCTTGCTGAAGGCGTCGATCTGGCCGGGCGCCGGGAGGCCATGTTCCTGGGCGAGCACATCAACACCACAGAGGACCGAGCAGTGCTGCATACGGCCCTGCGCCTGCCGCGGGATTCGTCGCTGGTGGTCGACGGCGTGGACGTGGTGGCCGAGGTGCATGCCGTGCTGGACCGGATGGCGGCGTTCAGCCAGCGGGTCCGATCCGGGGAATGGACCGGGCACACCGGCCTGCCGATCACCAACATCGTCAACATCGGGATCGGGGGCTCCGACCTCGGGCCCGTGATGGCCTACGAGGCGTTGAAGCATTACAGCCGACGCGACCTCACCTTCCGCTTCGTGTCCAACGTCGATGGAACGGACTTCGTCGAGGCTGTGATGGACCTGGATCCGCAGCAGACGCTGTTCGTGGTGTCCAGCAAGACGTTCACAACCCAGGAGACGATGACCAACGCGCATTCGGCGCGAACGTGGCTGCTCGACGCGCTGGGCGACGAAGCGGCTGTCGCCAAACACTTCGTTGCCGTGTCCACCAATGCGCAGGCCGTCAGCGCCTTCGGCATCGACACCGCGCAGATGTTCGGCTTCTGGGACTGGGTGGGTGGACGCTACTCGATGGATTCGGCGATCGGCCTGTCCACCATGCTTGCGATCGGCCCGGACAACTTCGCAGACATGCTGGCCGGCTTCCACGAGATGGACGAGCACTTCCGGCATGCCCCACTGCACAACAACCTGCCCGCGCTCATGGGTCTGCTGTCGGTGTGGAACCGCAACTTCCTCGACCTGCCCACCTGCGCCGTGCTCCCGTACGAGCAGTACCTCAAGCGCTTTCCGGCCTACCTGCAGCAGCTCACGATGGAGTCCAACGGGAAGAGCGTGCGGATCGACGGCTCCCCGGTGGGGGTCGACACCGGCGCGATCTTCTGGGGCGAGCCAGGGACCAATGGCCAGCACTCCTTCTACCAGTTGATCCACCAGGGCACCGCGACCGTGGCCTGCGACTTCGTGTTCTTCCTGGAGCCGGTGACGCCCCTGGCCGCCGTGGATGCGCCCGACCATCACGACCTGCTGATCGCCAACGTACTGGCCCAGGCGGCCGTGATGGCCTTCGGTCGCGATGCCGACGAGGTCGCTGCCGAGGGGGTGCCGACAGATCTGGTACCACACAAGGTGATGCCGGGGAATCGGCCGTCATCGATGATCGTGGCCGAACGACTCGACCCCCGCACCCTCGGTCGTCTCGTGGCCCTTTACGAGCACAGCGTGTTCACACAAGGGGTCGTATGGGGGATCAATCCCTTCGATCAGTGGGGTGTGGAACTCGGGAAAGTGATGGCCAAGAAGATCACGCCCTTGCTGCTGGGGGACTCTGAGGTCGGCGATCTGGACTCATCTACGGTGGCCCTGGCCAGGCGCTACCGGGAGCACAAGGCCTGAAGCCCCGTAACGCCCGGCGCGCGCCGACCGGACCTCACCGGGGGCACCGTAGGCTTGACACATCATGACTGAGGATCTTTTGACTGCCCTGTCGCGGCGTGTAGTGATCGCAGACGGGGCCACGGGGACGATGCTGCAAGCCCACGATCTGACCCTGGACGACTTCCAGGGCCATGAGGGGTGCAATGAGGTCCTCAATGTGACGCGGCCCGAGGTTGTGCGCTCCCTGCACGACGCCTTCTTCGAGGTCGGGGTCGACGCGGTGGAAACGAACACCTTCGGTGCCAACTTGGCCAACCTGGGGGAGTACGGCATCGAGCACCGCATCCGGGAGCTGGCGCAGGCCGGGGCGAGCATCGCCGTGGAATCGGCCCGTGACTGGTCGACACCGGATCACCAGCGCTACGTCCTGGGGTCGATCGGCCCGGGGACGAAGCTGCCGACCTTGGGTCATGCCACGTTCGCGGCTTTGCGCGACGCCTATACCGAGCAGGTCATCGGGATGCTGGATGGCGGGATCGACGCGGTCCTCATCGAGACCAGCCAGGATCTCCTCCAGGCCAAGGCGGCGGTCCTGGCCAGCCACCGCGCCATGTCGGCGCAAGGCCGGTCGGTGCCCATCCTGGTCAGCGTCACGGTGGAAACCACCGGCACCATGCTGCTCGGTTCGGAGATCGGGGCGGCGCTGACAGCACTGGAACCGCTGGGGATCGACGCCATCGGGCTGAACTGCGCGACGGGTCCTGCGGAGATGAGCGAGCATCTGCGGCACCTGAGCCGTAACGCGGGCATCCTGCTGACCTGCATGCCCAACGCCGGCCTGCCGCAACTGACCGCCGACGGCGCCAGTTACCCGCTCACACCGACGCAGCTGGCAGATGCTCACGAGACGTTCGTCGCCGACTACGGTCTCAATCTCATCGGAGGATGCTGCGGCACGACCCCGGAGCACCTGCGGCAGGTCGTGGAGCGGCTGCACGGCAAGGGTCGCGTCAACCGGCAGCCCAGCGCTCCGGCCTCGGTCGCATCGCTGTACCACTCGGTGCCTCTGCGCCAGGACCTGACGTTCCTCACTGTGGGGGAGCGCACAAATGCCAACGGCTCGAAGGCGTTCCGCGAGGCGATGCTGGCGCAGAACTGGGATGAGTGTGTGCAGATCGCCCGCGACCAGGAGCGCGACGGCGCCCATGTGCTCGACGTGTGCATTGACTACGTCGGCCGTGACGGCGCAGACGATATGTCCGAGTTCGCCGCAAGGCTGGCCACCGCCACGACGCTGCCAATCATGCTCGATTCCACCGAGCCTGAGGTACTGCGCGCAGGTCTGGAGCGCCTCGGCGGCCGGGCCATCGTCAACAGCGTCAACTACGAGGACGGCGACGGCCCCGGCTCCCGGTTCCAGCGGATCATGCCGCTGGTCAGGGAACACGGAGCAGCCGTGGTGGCACTGACCATCGACGAGGAAGGTCAGGCCCGCACCCGGGACTGGAAGGTGCGGGTGGCCAGCCGCCTCATCCAGGACCTCACCAGCAACTGGGGCGTAGCGATCGCAGACATCCTCGTGGACACCCTGACCTTCCCCATTGCCACCGGCCAGGAAGAGACCCGGCGCGACGGCATCGAGACGATCGAGGCGATCCGCGAGCTCAAGGCCACGTACCCGGAGGTCAACACGGTCCTGGGGTTGTCCAATGTGTCCTTCGGCCTGAACCCGGCCGCTCGGCAGGTCCTGAATTCCGTCTTCCTGCATGAGTGTGTGGCGGCCGGCCTGGACGCGGCCATCGTGCACGCGTCGAAGATCCTGCCCATGAACCGGATCTCCGACGAGCAGCGCGACGCCGCCCTCGACCTGATCTTCGATCGGCGTCAATATGACGGGGAGGGCAACCTCACCCACGATCCGCTGACCCGGTTCCTGGAGGTGTTCGCCGACGCCCAGAGCATCACGAGTAACCGTGCCGATGAACTCGCCGGGCTGCCGTTGTTCGAGCGGCTGCAACGGCGCATCATCGACGGTGAGGCCAAGGGGCTGCAGGCAGATCTCGACGAGGCCATGGCCGAGAAGCCGCCCCTGGAGATCGTCAACGATGTCCTGCTGCCGGGGATGCGGATCGTCGGTGATCTGTTCGGCTCCGGCGAGATGCAATTGCCGTTCGTGCTGCAGAGTGCCGAGGTCATGAAGGCGGCTGTCGCGTACCTCGAGCCCCACATGGAGAAGACCGATGAGGCCGGCAAAGGCACTATCGTGCTGGCCACGGTCAAGGGCGACGTGCACGACATCGGCAAGAACCTCGTCGACATCATCTTGAGCAACAACGGCTACTCCGTGGTCAACATCGGCATCAAGCAACCGGTGAACGCGATTCTGCAGGCGGCCGAGGAGGCGAACGCGGACGCCATCGGGATGTCCGGGCTGCTAGTGAAATCAACCGTGATCATGAAGGAGAACCTGCAGGAGATGAACGCCCGCGGCATCTCCGAGAAGTTCCCCGTCCTGCTCGGTGGGGCCGCCCTGACCCGCGCGTTCGTCGAGCAAGATCTGGCGGCCGTGTTCGACGGCGAGGTCCGTTACGCCAAGGACGCCTTTGAGGGGCTCTCCCTGATGGATGCCGTCATGGCGGTCAAGCGCGGCGAGCCGGGAGCCGCCCTGCCCGAACGGCGCACCCGGAAGGTGCGGGCAGCAGCGCGCCCGATGGCGCCGGAGGATCCGGACGCGGTGTCCACGGTCGCGCGCGACACGCCGGCACCGACGCCGCCGTTCTGGGGTGAGCGGATCGTCAAGGGTGTGCAGCT
>JAKOZM010000146.1 GCA_029779995.1 Actinomycetes bacterium | reverse complement strand
CTTCACCATCAGCCCGCCGCTGGCGCTGGGGCTGATCGGCTTCCTGGTGGTGCGCGGGTTGGTGGAGGTCGCCCTCATCCGCCGTGCTGCGCGGCTCACGCGCGACACGATCGATGCCAACGCCGACAGCCAGTCTCTGGTGCTGCAGTTCGTCAGCGGCGTGAATCAGCTGCGCGTGGCCGGCGCAACGGGCAGGGCCTTCGCGCGGTGGGCCAATGTGCAGGCAGTGACCACCGCGAAGGAGGTCCGGCGCCGGCGCCTGACCGTGATCCAGCAGATCACCGGAGCAGCATGGCCCACGGTCGGTTTGGCGGTCATCTTCGCGATCACCACGGTGACCAGCGGTGACGTGGGTCAGTTGGTGACCGCGCAGACCGCCCTCACCGTCGCGACATCAGCGTTGGCCGCCACCATCTCGGCGATCGGGGCACTGCTTTCTGCGCGCGCAGTAATGTTGCGCGCCCAGGCGGTGATGGTCTCGGCCCCCGAGTCCGGGACCGGCCAGGAGGTCGCCCGACTGGCCGGCGCCGTGGACCTGCGCGACGTCGTCTTCCGCTACCGTCCCGACCTGCCCGCCGTCCTGGCCGGTGTGAATCTGTCGATACCAGCCGGTGCGCACGTGGCCATCGTCGGGCCGTCGGGATGTGGCAAGAGCACCCTGTTGCGGGTTCTGCTGGGGCTCGAGGATCCAGAATCGGGGATCGTCTCCTTCGACGGCCGCGATCTCACGGGTCTGGACCGCTCGTCGGTGCGCCGGCAGATCGGCACCGTGATGCAGACCCCCCAGCTGCTCCCCGGCACGATTCGCGACAACGTCAACCTGGGCCGGGGGCTCACGAGCAGCCAGATCTGGGAGGCCCTGGAACGCGCTGACGTGGCAGGCGATGTGCGCGCCATGCCGATGGGGTTGTCGACGGCCGTCGTCGAGGGTGCCAGTACCATCTCCGGCGGGCAGCGCCAGCGCATCCTGATGGCCAGAGCCTTGGCGGGTAACCCCCGCATGTTGCTGCTCGACGAGGCGACCTCCGCATTGGACAACATCAGCCAGGCCGCGGTGGTGGCCAACCTCGACCAGCTCGACATCACTCGCATCGTGGTCGCACATCGCCTGTCCACGATCGAACACGCCGATCTGATCGTGGTCCTTGATCACGGCGAGGTCGTGGAGCAGGGAACCTTCCACGATCTGATCGCGGCCGGGGGGGCGTTTCACGACCTGGTGCAGAGGCAGCTGCTGTAGACGCCTCATAAGCGCCTTAACTCACATGCCGCCAGGAGGTTCTCCGAAGAAATCGAATCAACTGTCGTTAAGATCATCGACAGATCACGCATGCTGGTGTGATGAGCAACATTGCCATCATGACTGCCGGGGTGGTGGCCGCGACCGGGCTGATCACAGCGCCGGCCAGCGCCAAGACCGTCTCCGAGTTCTGGCAGGTCTCGGTGCAGATGCCACCGCAGTTGTGGGATGACGCCGCCGCGCTGCCCAACATCCCGGGTATGGCCGATGACGTCTTCCAGCGAGGTGCGACGACCTATCGGATTCGATGGACCAACGCGGCCATCCGACAGATCCCCAAGTACATGTTGGGCCAGCAGGGCGGGCGGACCGGCGCCACCACGGCAGGGCTTTACGACCGGGCGTTGAGGGCCCAGCAGATGCGCAAGTACAAACTCAAGCAGCGCCTGCTCTGGCTCGATGCCGACATCCTGATCGCGGACTCGGCTTCACCGGCCTGCACCGGCGTCACCCGTCCCCAACTCGACGGCATCCTCACCGGCGCGATCACCGACTGGCGACAGGTATTTCCGGCTTGGCCACAGAACCTGGACTCGCGGGTGGTGCTGCGCGTGGCGGGATCCAGTGACGGCGAGTTCCGCTACCACTTCGGTCGCAACACCTACCCGAGCGCCACCCAGCGCAGCACCGATGGCGGCACGTTGGGCGTCTCGGGTGGCGCCGTCGGCGTGCAGAAACTCTCGTACGCAGCAAGGTACCTGGCGACCGCTGGACTGTGCGCGGTCCCGGTCGATGGCATTGCGCCCAGTGAGCAGACCACGCGCGAACGCAGTTATCCAGGGGCCTACGGCGTCTACTACGT
Source organism: Actinomycetes bacterium (assembly GCA_029779995.1). Next base: position 435 of record JAKOZM010000146.1, on the reverse strand, counting down.
CAGCCGCAAGAAGCCGACCAAAGGCATTGGTGCCAAATCTGCGCCCCTGATCAAGCGCTGGGAGGAGTTGCTGTTCGGCGCGCCCGGCGACACGTATTTGACCACCAGTCTGGGCCGCCAGCGGTACCTCCCGTAGTCGCCTACGCCGTCCCGGAGGGCCGCTTGGCCCGCTGGTGTTCGGTCGGCACGACGTCCACGAGCAGATCGTCGATCTCACCGGTGGCGGTGGCCTGGAGGACCTCCCGTTCGCCGAGCTTGACGACCACCACCCCACCGAGCACCAACAGCGCACCCAGCAGCTGCACCGGCCGTGGTTGCTGGGCGAGCAGGATCCACGCGAACGTCAGCCCTGCGGCGACTTCGGTGAGGGCCACAAAGGACGCCAGGCGGGACCCCAGCCGGCGGGCGGCCGCGATCCCCGTGACATAGGCCAAC
>JAKOZM010000123.1 GCA_029779995.1 Actinomycetes bacterium | reverse complement strand
CATGAACCCGACGACGCCATGGACGGGTTTGGCGTGGCGACCCTGACCGTGATTGCCGCCTACGACGTCGCCTCGGACAACCGCCGAGCCCGCCTCGCGGCCCTCCTGCAAGCGTTCGGTGACCGAGTGCAACGATCGGTCTTCCTCATCCGGGGTGATGCCGTCGAGCTTGAGCAGTTGCGTGAACGTGCCGAGGGCATGTTGGACCTCGATGAGGACTCTCTCTACTTCTTCGCCCAATGCTCACCCTGCTGGGACGGGAGGGTCTGCGTCGGCCAGGCGCACTCGCCTGAACGTGTCCTCTAGTGGGCAGCGCTGTGAGTATGCCGCGAGACTCCCGGAGCTCGCTGCGCCCGGGTGATCGTGTCCGTGACCCCCGTCGCGGGGGGTTGGCGGCTGGACGGGCGAAAGTGCCCTCGGGTGTGCAAGCCTCTGACCAGCACAAATGCACTTCCCAGAGGTGTCTGCGCATGGACCAGGAGGGTCTCGGAACGTCGGGTGTGAAAACGGACATCGTTTGCGCTGGTCACAGCCCCGACGAGGCGGGTAGGGTTGCGACGTACGCCTCGCTACGAGGCGAATAGAAACAGTTGATGTGGTCCCCGATCTTCTCGTCCCACGCCGCAGTTGCGACGTACGCCTCGCTACGAGGCGAATAGAAACCCGAACGGGTTGTTACACCCGCTCAGCACCAGCGTGGCGGTTGCGACGTACGCCTCGCTACGAGGCGAATAGAAACCCTTTTGCTTTTCTTACCGGTCGCACTCTTGAGCATCGAGTTGCGACGTACGCCTCGCTACGAGGCGAATAGAAACGCCACCACCGACGAGGAGGCCAATGCCAGCGAGAAAGTTGCGACGTACGCCTCGCTACGAGGCGAATAGAAACAGAACGGCCCCGGCTTACCCGACTGAGAAATGTGCCCAGTTGCGACGTACGCCTCGCTACGAGGCGAATAGAAACCGGCGCGAAGCGGTTGACCCCTTCGATGTACCACGTTGCGACGTACGCCTCGCTACGAGGCGAATAGAAACCGCGAGAGATGCGGGTAGTTCATGCCCCGGTGCGTGAAGGTTGCGACGTACGCCTCGCTACGAGGCGAATAGAAACGACGGACCTCGTCGGCCTCATCGAACTGGTCGAGGGTCGCGTTGCGACGTACGCCTCGCTACGAGGCGAATAGAAACGGTGGGGAGGGGGTTGACGACCTCCCCACCACCCTGATGGTTGCGACGTACGCCTCGCTACGAGGCGAATAGAAACCAGCTGGACGAGCTGGACGAGCTGGACGAGTTGCGACGTACGCCTCGCTACGAGGCGAATAGAAACACGGAGCTTGCGCATGAGCGCCTGCTTATCCGTGAGGGGTTGCGACGTACGCCTCGCTACGAGGCGAATAGAAACTCGGAGTTGCCGGACGTGCTCGCGCCCGAGGTCAGCGTTGCGACGTACGCCTCGCTACGAGGCGAATAGAAACGTGAACGCGGCCTGTCGAATGTCTGTCGACCCCGTGATGTTGCGACGTACGCCTCGCTACGAGGCGAATAGAAACGCTGCGCTTCCGGTTCGAGCACCGGCAGCGAGTTGCGACGTACGCCTCGCTACGAGGCGAATAGAAACGTCATGTACTTCTCCCTTGCGATGATGGAACGTGAAGTTGCGACGTACGCCTCGCTACGAGGCGAATAGAAACGTGCGCCGGTCCAGGAGATGGTGGTCACACCGACGCGTTGCGACGTACGCCTCGCTACGAGGCGAATAGAAACTCTGACCCGCAACCATCTCAATCGGAGCGTTCTCGTTGCGACGTACGCCTCGCTACGAGGCGAATAGAAACGAGTGCGACCCGCGCCTGCTCTTTGAGCTTGGCAGCGCGGTCCTGTTGCGACGTACGCCTCGCTACGAGGCGAATAGAAACAGCCGCGCCTGGGGCGCCGCGTCGACCTTGGTCGTTGCGACGTACGCCTCGCTACGAGGCGAATAGAAACTGTCTCCACGTCCTTCTTCCAGCAAGCCGGCCACGTTGCGACGTACGCCTCGCTACGAGGCGAATAGAAACCCGGTGTAGTCCTTGTACTGCCCCTGCTCGGCGTAGTCGTTGCGACGTTCGCCTCGCTACGAGGCGAATAGAAACCTCACGAGACGGGAGGCGGCGGTGAGGGTCATCGGCGTTGCGACGTACGCCTCGCTACGAGGCGAATAGAAACGTGCGTCGACGAAGTAGCGCTGGATGAACTCGGCGAGGTTGCGACGTACGCCTAGCTACGAGGCGAATGGACGCGCTGGTTCAAGCCTGCCCAGCGCGCTGCTGTCCGTCAGGTGGTCGCGGGGGTCGTCGACGCACACGGGCGACGCCCCCGCGACACCGGACGAGGCGGCGGGGAAGGGGCGGACATGCGGTCGGTCAAGACTCGACAGAGCACACTGGTTGCAGCCACGCCCGGCGTGGGCGCCCGGCCTGGCTGCAACCCCACGATGGCGTGCGTCGCCTTCCCTGCACCCAGGCGCGCGCGGCCGTGCGCGGCATACCGGCAACTCGTTGCGCCCCGCACGGCGCCGGCCACGGCGCGGTGACGCACCATGGATAGCCTCGTGTCGCTGCTGACCCTCGTCCTGTTGGTGGGGGTGCTTGTCGTCATGCTGCGCGGGCCTCGCACCGGGAGGCAGGGCCAGCGTGATCGGCTCACCAAACCCGGAGTCCCCGACGGGTCGTTCGGCATCTTCCTGTTGGGCACCCTGGCGATCGCCCAACTCATCGCCGCCACCAACCGACCAGACGCCCTCAGCCTCGGGACGGGCGCGATCGTCGGGATCATCCTGGGGCCGTTGGTGCGGTTTCCCCCCACACAAGCCGTGCTGAGTCTGGTGGGGTTCGCGGCCGGGCTGATCGGACTGTTCCGACTCGTCACCTCGCAAAGCCTTCCCCCACCGACCGGGGCGAACGCCATGGACTCCGGCCTGTTCCGATGGGCGCTGGCCCTGCTCACCCTGGCATGTTTCGCCCTCGGGGCCGGCCTGGGCCAGACCATCGGCCGCCCCCTGTCCGCCATCAGCCTCGGACGAGGTCGGGGGATGACGTTCTTCGCACTCGTTGACTTCATCACCTTTGCCGCCGCGCCAGCCGGTGCGCAGTTGCTCGACCTGGAGCCCGGCCGGTTCTACGTCTACCTCGGCATCGTCGCTCTGGCCTCGGCGATTCTCGGCATGGCCTCCAGCCCCTTCGTGCTCTGGGTGATGGGGGCCTTGCTTGCCCTCACCAACATCGGCCTTCCACTGGCTGGCGTGACCCACGACCCGTGGGCGATTCCCACGGCAGGGTTCTGTGTCGCCGCATTGGTCACCTTCGCGATCATGCGCGCGCTGGTGAGTGGGCTGAAGGGCCTGTAACTCGGCTCAACGGCAACCCACCGGCCAGCTCCATTTCGCACAGCTCCCCCATGTGACGCACGTCATAGTCGCCTGCCCACTTTCTCTTCCATTTCGCCTCCGGGGATCGGTTTGTCCCTCGTCCGGAGCGCGGGGCCCCGGACATCAACCGGGGGAGGAGGGGATGAAAGTGGTCTGGCACTGCTCTGTGGGCGGAGATTTTTGGTCGACGCTGATTGGTTTCGTTGTGCCTTTGTTCAAGGGCTGCTGAGGCAGTTCCCGCAATGGTGCGCCGGGCGCGTTTCGCGCTCGGCGCACTGTCGTTTCCTCCGGCGCCTGGCGTCGTCCGTCAGTAGCGGGTGGCTGCCGCGGACCTGATCGCAGGTGCGCGACCGGCCTTTGCTACGACCCACTCCCCAAGGGGCAATCATGCGCAGCACCATCGACCGACGGACGAGGCCACCCGTCCCTCCGCGCTCGTCACCTGCCCCTGTGTGGACCAGAGGTCTCTACGTCCTGTATGCCGCGTGCGTGCTCGCCGTGCTCGTGGCCATCGCAAATAACCCCCTCTGGAGCAGCATCGCCTATGGGGTCGTCGTCGTCGTCGCGTCGATCGTCTTGTTCCGATTGCGGGCGAGAGAGGTGCGTAGCGCAAGGGGCAAGGGCGCGAACACCGTCGTCGGCTTCAAACGCTACGAGATCTTCGCCGTGGTCACCGCCTCCTTAGCGTGTATGGCCAACGCCATCGTCTTCGCGATCTACGTCGCAGGGCGGGTGGGATAGTGACCCTCCAACGTCGATTCGGGCTTGCCCTCGCGGCTCTCTGCTCGATTCTCGGACTGTCGGTCACGGGCTCCGCGGCGGCGGCATCGCCCATCGCTGCACAGATCGATGCGGGCGTCTCCGGCGAGATCCTGAGCGCAATTCGTGCTGATGGTCGGGCCCACTTGAGCAGCTGCCTGCAGTCGGCTCGCACGCTGAGCGTGCTCTTCCTCATGGACCGTTCTGGGAGTCTCAATAACAAAGACCCCAACGGCGTTCGCTATCAGGGGATGCAGACCGCCCTTGAGCAACTCGCCACGCTCAAGCGCGGGGACGGAAAGGAACTGTCGGCCGAGGTCGCCGTTTCCTCCTTCAACGGCGCCTACCAGAGCGCCGCATCCGTCGCTCCCTGGCGCCGGATCAACGGGCAAGACTCCCGGGCTGCCATCGCGGAAGTGCTTCGTGCCGCTCGCGAGCAGACCTCCCCCGAGGGCGGGACCAACTTCGAGGACGCTCTCAACGGAGGCCTAGGCGACATCGGCACCCGAGGCGATGACAGGAACTGCCGAGTCATCCTGTGGTTCACCGACGGCATGTTCGAGGAATCACCCGACGGCGTCCCCGCCGCTCGCGCTCGCATGTGCGCACCGGGAGGTGTTGTCGATTCCCTGCATGCGGCCGGGGTCACGATCATCGGCTTGCAGCTGAAAGAGCAGACCCTGACCGATCTGGAGAAGATGTCGGTGGGGGTCGCCGCGGACGGCCCCTGTGGCACGACCCCAATACCCGAAGGGTGGGCTTCGGGCGTCTACCTGAAAGCGGATGACGCCGCAGGGCTCAAACGAATCTTCGCGGAGGTCACTCGGCTCGCGAACGGGTGCACGCCCACTGGCGACCTGGGCGCCGTTGTCGATCCCGGAATCCGCCGGATGACGATCTACGTCGACACGCCACGCAAGTCAGGAAGTGTTCGCCTGGACGCACCCGATGGGACCGCCATGGATGCTCCGACAAGCGGGGAGTTCGGCAAGGGTGGCTATACAACCAAGGCAGAAGCGGACGACTACTACTTCTCGATGGAGATCGCCTTCCCCCCAGGCAAGGGCACCGGGCAATGGAGGATCAGCCCAGATGTGGCGGTCACCCCTGACCAAATCCACGTGTCGGTCTGCAGCGATCTTCACCTGAGCTTCGATGGCGCCGCACCCCAGGTGAAGGCTGGGTTGGCCTCCCCAGTCATCCTCGTCGCAACGGACCCATCCGGGGCGCCGGCAGACCTGCGAGCGTTCGCCAAGGTTGTCCCTGGCGCGAGCGCCAAGGCGTTGAGCTCCACCCTGCCGGCCGTCGCCTCGAACACCCCAGACGGGAAGGTCGCCGTCGAGGTCACCCCTGGGCCCACAGATGCGCGCTTCGACCTTGACGTCATCGTCCGATTGACCACGGCCTCTGGCCTGCAACTGACCCCGATCACCTTCAAGGCGGGGCTGGCTGCGACGCTCTCCAGCGACGTGCCGTTGATCGTCCCCGCCGACGAGCTCACGCTGAGCGACGTCGTGAAGGTGGAGCCGGGGACTGGAACCCTCACCTTGGTCGGATCTCCGGATGGGCCGACGAAGGTGTGCTTGGAGGAGCCAAAGTCGATCAACGTCCCTCAGGACGTCGCGGGGACAACGTTGGGCTACCCACGTGGGTGCGTCGAGCTGGCGACCAATGAGCGCCGAACCGTGACTGTGGCGGCGACCCCACCAACGGCCACGACTGGCGATGGTTCAGCCAAGATCCCCGTCATCCTGCACAGTGCACCGACCGCAGGTCGCGCGTCGCAAGCGATCCCCCTTGAACTGCCGGTCAGATGGCGATTCACCGACCCGCTCAATGTCACCGTCCTCTGGGTCCTCATTCTTGTGGCTGCGGTGCTCTCGTTGATCCCGCTCGCCATCATCGCGTTGGCCAACTGGGTCAGCACCCGCTATGAGACCCGTGGACTGCAGCACGAGATCATCCCGGTGCGCTGTGAAGGCAGCCAGATATCACGCGTCGACCCCCTACCGGGTGCAGGCATGGCCAATCGGTTGGCCGACCGTCAGGCGTTTCGGCCCATCACGGGGCTGGGTTCGTCCCCGAAGAGAGATCTCTCCGTCGGGGGGGTCAGGCTACGCAGCGCGGTCAGCCTCAACCCCAAGCGGGCAGCCCGATTCTGGGCCGAGGCACCTGCGGGGAGCGTCATCTCCACGACCGCAGCCCGCGGCCTCGTGGTCGGGGCAACGGCGCCGACCACGGCCAGCCTCGACTTCCTCGGAATCCTCGTCGTCACCGAAGCGGATCTTCGCGCCAAATCCGCAAGCACTCCGGCGACCATCGTCGTCCTCACACGAAATGGCGCCCTCCAGGGCGAAGACGTGGACGGCATGCTCCGCGAGGCCTTCGGCAAACGGACCCTGGACGCAATGGCAAGAAGCCTCCCCAACTCAGCGACGTCAGGCTCCCGATCACCGTCGAAGCCAAGCTCTGGCCAACCCACTCCAAGCGGACACGGCATCGGCACACAGCCCCCCGGAACCAAAAGGCCGCTCATCGGCCGCGAAAACAAGAAAGGCACACGATGACCATCGGTCCCGTCGTCTTCGTCGGAGTAGGTGGCACCGGCGGCAAGACCTTGTCGGTCACCTATGACACCCTGCGCTCCCAGCTGGATCGGCTCGGGTTCACCTCGTGGCCGTCCGCCTGGCAATTCCTGCATATCGATGTCGCCGCCGACCCCGACTCGGTGGCCACGGGTATGCCGGATGCACTTCCCCGGAACAGCTACCTCTCCCTCACGACGCACGAGAGCACCTATCGCGGGATCGATGGCATCATCAGCGATCGCATCGGCGAGGTTGAACTCGACGAACACATTGCGTGGAACTCCTGGCGCCCGTTCCCGCCCAACAACACCGGCGTCATCATCGACAAGGGCGCCGGGCAATGGCGAGCCGTCGGTCGGGCGACACTCATGGGACACCTCGACTCCGTCGAGCGGGCCGTCGATCAGGTGATGGACCGGTTGAACCATGGCGACGGTCCTGGACTCGACACGATCCAGCGGGCGTCGGGGCAAAAGATCGAATACACGACCCCCAACGATCCCCTCGTCTTCGTCGTGGGGTCGGCGTCTGGAGGCTCAGGCTCGGGAATGCTCCTGGACGTCTGCGACCTCCTGCGGGCTCGGGCCCGGGAGGTTTACGCCCTCGTCTTCACTCCCGAGGTCTTCGAGGGTGACGAGGGCAAGCTTGACGCGGGCATCGCCCCGAACTCCATCATCGCCATCAACGAGCTCGCCGCCGCCAGCTGGATCAGGGACGACGCCGACGCTCCCCTGTCCCGGAATCGACTCTTCCAACAGGCGCGCGTGCAGCGACCTGCCGGCCTGGAAAACAGTCAGAGCGGGCCAACCACGACCCTCCTCGTCGGGCGGCGCGGCCAAGGAATCACGCTCAAGACACCCGAAGACGTCTACCGCGTCGTCGGTCGATCGCTGGCCGAGATCACGGTCAATGAGCCACTGAGCCGCGACCTCATGAACTTCATCGGCGCCAACAGCTACAACCAGACGGTGTCCAAGGCAGACAATCTCGGTCTGTCGCCGGGCCAGACCAACATCGATCTCGGAACGTTCAAGGGACTCGGGTTCGGTCGCCTTTCGCTCGGGCGAGACTTCTTCCAGAGGTATGCCGTGGAGCGCTTCCAGCGCATGGTGTCCTCGCGCCTGCTCGACCAGCACTTGACCCTCCGACGGCCCCACGACATGCGAACCAACGAGGAGCTCATCGAAGCAGCTGCCGACCTGGTCTGGCTGCCCTTCCTGGTCAACTCCGGTCTCGACGAGGTCAACCCCAAGAACGATGTGGTCAAGGAGCTCTCCCCTCGAGGAGAGCGAGCGAACGGCAGGCTGCAGGAGGCCGAGGCGACCTTCGACAGGTCGGTCTTCGAATCGGTGACGAGTACTGCAACGCCGCGCGGCGCGATCCGCATGATGGACGCTCGCCGGGAGGCCGGCCAAAAGGTCACCGACGCCTACGGAGACTCCGGCCTCGTGGAACAAGCTCGAGGGCTCACCAGTGTCCTCGTCGGCGAATGGTCACGGGACATCCAAACCACCCTGTTGCGCCAGATCGACAACGCCGTCGCGCTGCGCGGCCTGCCAGTCACCGTTCGCCTCGTGCGCCGGCTGCGCGAAGCGGTGCTCGCGGCGGCCAAACAGCTCGCCGAAGTCGACGCCGTCGAATGCCGCGCCGAGTCAGCCGCACTGCGCGCTCGCCTCGAGGTGTTCCACGAAGGGGACCCCAAGGACTTCCGCGCCGACGACAACGACCGGATCAGGGCGCTGTGCGACGAGGCCCAGGAGGTGCTGGGGTACGCGATCGACGCATACACGTGTGAAATCGCCAGCGTGGTCCTCAAAGACCTCGAACTGAACCTGCTGGGTCCGTGGGAGCTGGCGCTGCGCGACGCGGACGGCATACTGCGCCGAAGGGTGCGCCCCAACGAGGGTGTCCAGCCCTTCACCTTGTGGCCGACGGGCCAAGGGGACCTCCCACGCCGACTCCTCCCCAGCGCTGTGGAGTTCACGCTGGACGACGTTGGCGACTTCCATCGGACGTTTGACGATCTCGTGGCCAGATCCGTGAAGTCCCGCGTCCGAACGGTGATCACGCAGGGTTCGGAGGAGAACGTTGCCACCGGGCTCTTCGCGGCCGTCACCGAGGTCATCCACGGCGACACACTGCCGCCGCAAGCCCACCGGCTGCGTCCCGTCGCTGTCTACCGCTCGTCGTGGGTGCCCGAGCTGAACATCGCCGGCGAGGACGACGCCGTCCCCATGCGGGCTCAACCAGTCTTGGCGTACGAGCTCGAGGATCTCACCGCCCGCATTCAGGCCTGGCTCAGGGACGGCACCGAGGCGATTGGCAAGCATCTCGCGGAGACCATGGGCCAATACCTCGTCGGGGACTCCACGACCGGCTATGTCACCGCAGAGGCCCGCATCGACCGGCAGAACCACATGGTGCATCTCCTGGGCAAGGTCCTGGAGTGCTCTCGGCCGCTTGTTTCCGTCGAGCGGAGCATGCTCCAGCAGATTCATCTGCTGAACGAACCTGAAGTGAAGGTCATCGCCGCCGAGTTGAACGTCCCACCCGAGCTGGCGGAGCTCAAGGCCCGGCTCGACCAGGTGCAAGCCACCTCCGGACTGACCGACGTGAAGATCGACTACACGGACACGCCTAGCCAAGACTGCCTCATCGTCTCGGTGATGGACACCGCCTGCCACCCCGTCGAGATCGCCAGTGTCATGGATCCGATCCTGCGGCAATGGTCGGGGTCGCGCGACGGACGCTTCTGGTCCTTCCGACGGGCACGGCCACTCGGCGAGTTCGTCCCACTGGGGCCGGAAGCTCGGCGGAACCTCATCCTGGGGTGGTTGGTGGCACGCTTGCTCGGGCGCGGGCGGGTAGTGCTCAAGGGCAGTCATGTCGAGCGATTCGAAGTGCTCGTGAAGGGTGGGTGGCGCTCGATCGAGCCATCCGGGATCCGGCCCGCGACTGACGAGGGCCAGATCGGTTCCCTCGTGGAGGCACTCCCTATCCAATTCTTGCGTGCTTATGACGAGAAGTCCCTCGACGTGATCGAGCCTTACCGCGAGCTCATCCGGCTCGGGGCCGAGAGTCGGGCCACGCAACACACCTCCATCAGCGCGCCGAACCCGATCCAGGACTGGATCGAGAGCGGCAAGGGAATCGTCGATGTCGAAGGGGCCGAGTTGGAGGACTGTGCCGACGCACTGGCAAGGAGCGAGGTGTTCGCAACGCGGGTGAGCGCGTGGGCCGAGACGTACGCCACGATTGCCGACCCTGAATACCTGTCGTCCGTCCCCGAAGCGCAAGGGAACCCCTCCATCGAGGTCCTGCCTGACCTCGAGTGGGCCTTTGCAGAGCTCAACAGCCTCACCCGGGCCAGGAGGAAGCGGCCCGGATGGTGAGCACCATCGCCGTCGTCGTGGCAGCGCCGTCAGACCTTCTCGCTCGCGGTCTGCAGTGGTCGGCTGCGGGCTTGGTGCCGGGGTTGGCCTGGCTCGACCAGGCCCAATTCACCGAGCTCACGGGGATGGCGGCGCAGCAGACTGCGGCGTGCACGGTGTGGCGTAACGGGCAGCCCGAATCACTACGGTTGACCGAATACCTCGCCGAGGTAGCTGGCCTTTCCGAAGTTCGGGCTGCCTGGATTCGCTCGTTCGGCGACCTCTCCGAGCAGACAGCCATGGGTCAGTTCGGAGACTTTCTCCGGCGCCACGTGGTCGGCACGCAGTGCCACTTCGTCGACATCGCGCCACCGGCAGAAGCGGGCGAAAACCAGTGGCCGCTCACCTCTCAGGACTGGCGCTGCATCGTCGTCTCGCCACAGGACCGGCCGGATCCGTCGAGCAGCGATTCCGGGTGGTCGCCGCGTCGGGAGGCCGTGACGCTGCACACCACCTTCGCCGTGCTCGGGGTCCTGGGCGGCGAGGGACCAATGGTGCCGTTCACCAGCGAAGTCACCGAGATTCACGCGTTCAGCCGCCTCGTGGGGGGTGGCGAGTTGGCTGCGGCCGAGGCGGTTCTCCACCTTGATCGCGTCTTGCCAGAGGCGGCCGCCGATACGGTCCACGCACAGGGCTTCGAGCTCTTCGAAGACCCGGGGAGTGAGGTCGCACGGGCAGTGGCCTGGCTGACCGACGCTGCTGACGGCGCGTTGGCGTATGCCGCGCCAAGCCCCTCCGTGTTGCCGAGCCGACCGCGGGTGTCCTGGCGGATCTTGTGGCGCACCATCGTCGCCTGCGCTGGGTTTGTGTTGGGCGGAGTGTTTGGGAAAGCCCTGTCTGCAGACCGCGCACTGAACAGGCTGGCCGGGCGAGCCGCCGATGTC
>JAKOZM010000115.1 GCA_029779995.1 Actinomycetes bacterium | reverse complement strand
TGGCTATGGAGGTCTCGTTCAACACCGAGTGGGGGTTGTTTCGACACCGCTCGGTTCGTGAGCTGCGCCGGTGTTGGTGAGTTTCGACATCACTCCTGAAGTGGGCAGGCATAGATGGACGTTTAGTTCGGGTCGGGCTCAGCCGTGGCTCGGTAGCGGTCGGCGACTGCGTCTGCCCGAGCGTGCAGTGAAGCGCGCAGTTCGGGCGGGGCGAGCGCTTCAGCGTTGGTGCAGAGCTGCCACAGCGCCCACTCTGCGTGCCAGAGATCTTGGAAGGTGACTTCGAGGCGTAGCCAGCCGTCCGGTTCGGCCTCCTCGGCGCGTACGGCTTCTGCCATGTCGAGGAGGTCGTCCCGGCGCGTCGGGCTCACACGTACCTGGACGGAGATGTGGCCCTCGGACAGGAATTCGGCGCACCGTTGTGCCCAGATGTGTTCGAGGTTGACCTGATCTGGTCGCTGGGCTGGTTCGACAAGCTCTTCGGCGGCGTGGATTCGCGATATTCGCATGGTCCGGTCGGTGCCGGACTCGGTGGCTAGTAAGTAGCCCTTGTCTCGCACGGTGACCAGGCCGATCGGGTCCACTGTGTGCCATTGGGGTGGCTGGCCGCGCGAGGCGTAGTGGATCCGCAGTTTGCGTCCGGCGAGGACCGCGCGTCGCACCACCATCAACGTGGCGTCGGGCAGCTCTTCCTGGCTCAGGCGACGGGAAAGTAGGTCGGTCTCGGGGTTGACGAGGAACCGTTGTGCCGCGTTGGTCGCGGCGACCTGGTGGCCTTCGGGGAGGGCGTCAACGATCTTCCGCATTGCTGAGGCGAGAGCCGTCCCGAGTCCGAAGATCTGCCCGCCTGGCCTTGAGCCAGCGGTGAGCAGCGCGAGTGCTTCGTCGTTGTTGAGGCCCGTGAGCTCGGTCCGGAACCCAGGTAGGAGTGCGTACCCACCGTGCCGGCCACGTTCGGCATAGACGGGGACGCCGGCCGCGGAAAGCGCTTCGATGTCGCGCAGGACGGTGCGCGGGGAGACCTCGAGCTCTTTGGCCAGGGCATCCGCGGTCAACTGGCCGCGCTGACGCAGCAGCAGGACCAAGGACACCAGCCGGTCAGCTCGCACGACGAAGACGTTATCTGAATACCTGACACAAGGTGTCGTGATTCAGCGTCAGGGTGGTCACGCGCCGCCGAACCGCGGCGACGCCCGAATGCGGGCAACCCCGATGGAATCTGATTGGAGCTGATGTGGCAATCGAACGAGTGGCCGTCAACCCGGTGACGTGGTCTGTGGAGATGGGGTTCAACCAGGGCGAGGTGATCACCGGCCACACCCGGACGTTGTACTGCTCTGGGCAGACCGCGATGGGAGCCGACGGAACTCCTCAGCATGAGGGAGACATGGCAGCACAGGTTGCGTTGAGCCTGGACAACCTGGAGGCGGTGCTGGCCGCGGCCGACATGTCACTGGCCAACCTCGTGCGGCTCAACGTGTACACCACCGACGTCGACCTGCTCTTCCAGCACTACGGAGTGCTGGCGTCGCGGCTGGGAGCAGCCCAGGTAGCGCCGACCACCACCATGCTCGGCGTGACACGACTGGCGATCCCCGGCCAGATGATCGAGCTGGAAGGCACCGCGGTCGCCTGAGCGACCCCTGCTGCCCGCTCCGGTCACCGTCGGCGCGGGCAGCCAGGCAGGGAGGGGTGATCGCTGATGCACCAGAGCCGGTCGTCTTCCGGTCTCCCCAGGCGTCGATCTGGCCGGCGACCCAGTGCGGCGACAGTTCCTCGACCGCTTCGGGCTTGCCCAGGGGGCCGCGGAATCCGAGTCCTTCCTCGCCGGTCAGCTCCTGTTCGCGTGCGGCGGACAGCAGGAGCACGGCGACGCAGCGTTGCGCGTCGTTGAGCTGCTGGACGTGGGGCTCGAGCTCCGCGCCCAGGCTGCCGCCCCCGGCCGTACTTGTGGGGGGCAGCTCGTCAACGAAGTGTCGAAGAGTGGTGGGTGGCATCTGGGTCGCGAGCCAGCGAGGTCGTCTCGGGAGGCCGTCCCCCCGATGGCGATCTGATCGCAGAGGAGACCCCACAGCTCGCGCCACGCTTCCACGGCCTTGGATCGCAGGACGATGCCTCGCCAGCGCCGGTAGATGGCGAAGTCCCGCTCCTGCGCTTCAGCGAGCAGCTGCGGTGAGTAGCCGATGTAGTTGCGCAGGTCGTCCTCGGTCTTC